>NZ_LAJE02000204.1 GCF_000970465.2 Devosia insulae DS-56 | reverse complement strand
GGGTGGGGGTCAGCCCGCACCGGCTCGGCAGCGACCTCAGTACCGATCGCTCGGATCCCGCACCGGCCGATAAACGAAATCCGAGAACACCGCCGGCTTTGCCGTGCCGTTCAGATCCGACGCCGCCATGCCGACGAAGGCTCCGGTAAAGCTGCCGTGCTCGGCGTGGCCGCCGCATTCGTCCGAGAGGAGCGAAGCGTCGAGCGTGCCGCCGACCGGCTGCCAGTTGCCGGCCGCCCTGGCGTCGCCTGCGGCGTAGAAGAACTGCAGCTTGGGCCCACGGATCTCGATCTTCAGACGCACCGGGCCATCCTGCGGCAGCGGCACCGGGGCGTCGGGATAGCTGAGCTTGCCGTCCGGGTGGCTGGCGAGCGAACTCATGATCAAGAGCTCGCGCTTGCCGTCCGAATGCGCGGTGACGGTGAGATAGTGGAAATTGTAGCGGCCGTAATAACCCGTTATCCCCGCGAACTGGCGCTCATCCACCGGCGCGAAGTCGAGCGTCACTTCGGCATCGTAGGAGAAATGCGTCTGCCGCCGTGCCACCAGCGCCTGCTCAAACCAGCTGCCGATCGACTCGCGACCGAACAGCGTCAGCTGGTTATCGCCGACACTGAAGATGCGCTCGGTTTCGGGCGTGCGGAGCCACTGGAAATCCGGGTGCAGGGTATCGAACTGGTAGCGCTGTTCGGCCCAGTAGCCGCTGTCGTCGCGGGTTCCCGGGATTTCCACCTCGAGCGAGGGGACCGGGCCGTTCTTCACCCACAGCCAGTCATCGGCGCCCCAATAGGCTTCCTGGATGCCGGTCTCGCGGCCGAGCACGCAGCGGCGCTTCTGGGTGGTGGGCCTGCCCATCAGATGGACGAGGAAGGTCTTGCCGTCAGCCGTCTCGACGATGTCGCCATGGCCGGCCCGCTGCACCGGGTTGAGCGGCGCATCCTTGGCCGTGAGAATGTGTTCGATCGGATGGGTCTCGTAGGGCCCATCGATCTGGCGCGAACGGGCGAAGGTGACGGCGTGCTCGTAGCCCGTGCCGCCCTCGGCGGTCAGCAGGTAGTACCAGGGCCGCCCGTCCTTGCCGTTGCGCTTATAGAGATGCGGGCCTTCGACCAGCTTCAGGTCGGTGCCCTGGTAGATATTCTTGATCGGCCCGATGAGCTTTCGCTGCGCGTGGTCATATTCCTGCAGCGCGATGCCGGCGAACAGCAGCGGCCGGGTCCTATGGTCCCATAGCATGTTGACGAACCACTTCTTGCCGTCGTCGTCATGGAACAGCGACGGGTCGAACCCCGAGGAGTTCATATAGACCGGGTCGGACCACGGCCCCTCGATGGTGGGCGCGGTGACGAGGTAGTTATGCGCGTCCTTGAACGAGCCGTCCTTGCGCTTCACGTCGGTGTAGATGAGGAAGAACTGCTCGCCGTCATGCGACAGGCAGGGCGCCCACACGCCGCACGAATCCGGATCGCCGCGCATGTCGAGCTGTGATTTGCGGCTCAGCGGCCGGGTCACCAGCTCCCAGTTGGCGAGATCCTTCGAGTGATGGATCTGCACCCCCGGGTACCACTCGAAGGTGGAAGTGGCGACGTAATAGTCGTCGCCGACCCGGAGAATCGAGGGATCGGGGTTGAAGCCGGGGAGGATGGGATTGCGGATGGTGGGCATGCGGGTGTTGCTCGGTGTGTCTGTGGTCGCCTTCTCCCCTTGTGGGAGAAGGTGCCCGAAGGGCGGATGAGGGGTCCGCAACCAAGGGTTGCGCGTTCGGAGCGTAGCGACGAGCGACGGAGTGCGCGGAGAGAACCCCTCACCCGCCCTTCGGGCACCCTCTCCCACAAGGGGAGAGGGCAATAGAGCCGTAGCGGCGGTACTAGACGAACCGGTTGACCAGGTTCTCGAGATATTCCTGCTGGCCGGAGCGGGGCTCGGGGTTGATGGCTTCCTTCTCGACCCGCTTGGCGATGTCCTCGAGGCTGCGCTTGCCCTTGAGCATGGCCTGCGCTTCTTTGCCTTCCCAGCCGACATAGCGGGCGTCGACGGTCTTGTCGAAAGTGCCGTCCTCGATCAGCGCAGCTGCTGCCTTGAGGCCGCGGGCGAGGGTATCGAGACCGCCGATATGGCCATGCAGCAGGTCGGCCGGATCGAGCGACTGGCGGCGCACCTTGGCGTCGAAGTTGAAGCCGCCCTTGCCGAGGCCGCCATTTTTCAGGATGTGGTAAAACGCCAGCGTCATTTCGCGCGGGTCGTTCGGGAACTGGTCGGTATCCCAGCCCGACTGCAGGTCGTTGCGGTTGGCATCGACCGAACCGAGCAGCCCATGCGACGCGGCAACCGCCAGTTCGTGCTCGAACGAGTGGTTGGCGAGGAAGGCGTGGCCGACCTCGATATTGCACTTCACCTGCTTTTCCAGCCCGTATTTGGCGAGGAACCCGAAGACGGTAGCGACGTCGAAATCATACTGGTGCTTCGATGGTTCCTGCGGCTTGGGCTCGATCAGGATCTGGCCCTTGAAGCCGATCTTTTCCGCATGCTCGATGACGAGGTGGATGAAGCGCGCCATCTGGTCGGCTTCCTGGCCGACGCGGGTGTTGAGCAGCGTCTCATAGCCCTCGCGCCCGCCCCACAGCACATAGTTCGAGCCGCCCAGCTCGTGGGTGATTTCCAGCACGTTCTTCACCTGCGCCGCAGCATAGGCGAACACATCCGGATCGGGGTTGGTGGCGGCGCCGGACATGTAGCGGCGGTTGGAGAACAGGTTCGCCGTGCCCCACAGCAGCTTGGTGCGCGACTTCTCCATCTTTTTCGCGAACACCTCGGCAATCTGCCGGACGTTCTTGTTGCTCTCGGCGAGGCTATCGCCCTCCGGCGCGATGTCGCGGTCGTGGAAGCAGAAGAACGGCGCATCGAGCAACTCGAACAGCTCGAAGGCGACGTCGGCCTTGATCCGCGCATGGTCCATGGTCGGGCCGAACCAGGGGCGATCGAAGGTGCGGCCGCCGAACGGGTCGCCGCCTTCCCAGGCAAAGCTGTGCCAATAGGCGATGGCGGGCCGGATATGGTCCTCCATGCGCTTGCCCAGCACCAGTTCGTCCTTATCGTAGTGACGATAGGCGAGCGGGTTGTCGGTCTTCGGGCCCTTGAACTTGACGGGCTTCAGTCCCTTGAAGAAATCAGTCACTTACGGGCCTCCTCGATGGCGGGGTAGAGCGCGCGGTAGCGCGCATATTGATCGGCATAGGCAGTCTTCAGGCCGGCGTCGGGTTTGATCACCCGATGGATCGCCGGCATGGTCATGATCTCCGTGGGGTCGGCGCCTTCTGCAGCGCAGAGGCCGAGGCGGGCGACGCCCAGCGCCCCGCCGAAATCGCCGTCCTCGGGCAGCGCGATCTCAGCATCGAGATTGGTAGCGATCAGTTTCAGCCACAGGTCCGATTTCGAACCGCCGCCGACGGCGAGCAGCCGGCCCATCGTCGTGCCGGCGTCCGTGAGCACGCGCTGGCAATCGCGGAAGGCAAAGGCAACGCCTTCCATCACCGCCTGGGCCAGCAAGGCCGGATCGGTGGAATGGCTGAGGCCGGTGAAACTGCCGCGGGCTGCGGCGTTGTTGTGCGGGGTGCGTTCGCCCGAGAGATAGGGCAGGAAGATCTCCTCCCCCGGCCCCTTGAACCCGGCCTCGGCGGCGCCGGCCAGTGTCGCCGGGTCTTGCCCGGTGATCCTGGCCAGCCAGTTGAGGCTGTCGGTGGCCGAGAGGATCACCCCCATCTGGTGCCAGGTGTCGGGGATGGCGTGGCAGAAGGCGTGCACGGCCCCCTTGGTATTGGGGCGGAAGCGATCGTTCGATACGAACAGCACCCCGGAGGTACCGAGCGACACGAAGCCTTCGCCCGGCTGCATAGCGCCAATCCCGCAGGCCGCTGCGGCATTGTCCCCGGCGCCGCCGGCCACCACGACGTCATCAGCCATGCCCCAGCGGCTGGCGAACTCGCGCTTCAGCCCGGCGGAGGGGGCGGAGCCTTCGACCAGCTGCGGCATGTGCGAGCGGTTGAGCCCGGTCAGCGCCAAGAGCTCATCGGACCAGTCGCGCTTGCCCACATCGAGCCACAGCGTGCCCGAAGCGTCCGACATCTCTTCGATGTGCTCGCCGGTCAAGAGCAGCCGGATATAGGCCTTGGGCAGCAACACCCTCGCGATCTTTGCATAGATCTCCGGCTCGTGCTTCCGGACCCAGGCAATCTTCGGTGCGGTGAAGCCCGGCATGGCGATATTGCCGGCGATGTCACGCAACCCCGGCAGCGCCGCTTCCATCTCGGCGCATTCGGCGGCCGAACGGCCGTCGTTCCACAGGATGCAGGGGCGCAGCACCTCATCGTTCTTGTCGAGCAGCGTCGCGCCGTGCATGTGGCCGCTGAGCCCGATACCACGCACCTTGGCCATCTCCGCCGGATGCGCCCTCGACAGCTTGTCGATCGCTTCGAGCGTGGCGTTCCACCAGTCGGCCGGGTTCTGTTCGGACCAGCCGGGATGCGGCCGGGTGGGTTCGACCGCCTTCGCGGTAGCCTCGCCGATAGCCTGGCCGGCCCGGTCGATGAGCAGCGCCTTGACGCCGGAGGTGCCGATATCAATGCCGAGATAGGTCATGAGGCACGTACCTCAAGACCGCGCAGACAGAACATGCCGTAGTCCTCCCGGGGCGTCGTTATGATGGATTACCCTCTGGGGAGATTGTCGCGCAGATAGAGACCGATTTCAATGGGGGCGGGGCGCCGCTCTACATCCTGTCCCAGCGCCAGGGCGCGGGCGACAGCGAGCGCCGCGGCGATTTCGCCATCCGGGTTCTGGTCGATCACCACGTCGATAGCGCCGCTGGCGAGCCCGATGCGGGTGGCTTCGGTGAGTTCGTGCGCCACGACGCGCACCTTACCGGTCTTGCCGGTGCGCTCCAGCGCCCGGAGCAACCCGGCATAGCCGCCGCCCATATTGTAGATGCCGGTGAGCGGCTGCTTCAGCAGCTCGATCGCCGCCGCTTCGGTCTTGATATCATCGTCGAAGCCTTCGAACGGCCCGACGATTTCGTGCCCGGGGAACTCGGCGCGCAGCACCGCCTCAAACCCTTCACGCCGCTGGTGGTGGTCGGCGAGGCTGAGCGAGCCGGCAATGAGACCGATCCCACCTGCGGGGCAGAACCGGCCGATCAGCGAGCCGGCGGTCCGTCCGGCGGCGACATTGTCGATGCCGACGAAATGCCGGCGGGCCGAACCGGGCAGGTCGGAAACCAGCGTCACCACCGCGATGCCGCGGCGCGACACCTGGTCGATGGCGCGGCGCACCTTGTCGTCCTCGGTGGCAACCACTACCGCGCAGTCGCAGCTTTTGGGGTCGAGACTGCTCAACGCACTGGCCAGCGCCGTGGCGTCGAAGGCGTGCACCAGCTTGGTGGTGATCGAGAGGCGCTCGCCCTTGGTGGTGCGAGCCCGCCGGGCAATGGCGTCGACCAGCCCCAGCATGAACTCATTGCGGCCATCGGGGATCAGGAAGGTGACGCCGAGATCCCGGGCCCGGGCCAGGAGCGAGGCCGAGAGGTCGCGACGGAAGTCGAGCGCCTTGATCGCCTCGGCCACCTTGTCGGCGGTTTCGGTGCGCACGCCGGGGCGGCCATTGAGCACGCGATCAACCGTTGCCAGCGACACGCCGGCCTCACGCGCCACATCGTGCACGGTGGCCCGCCGCTTCACTTCGTCCATCGCCTCCCCCTCTCCGCCTGCCGCTCATACTTCCGCTTCTTGCCGATTGCGGTTATCAACCCGTCGCACGAAAGAGGAGATAACGGCAATGAGCGTCGCGGTGGAAGAGTTCGGCAGCTTCAATGGCAAGCGGGTCGAACAGTTCAAGCTTCGGAGCGACACCGGGGTCGAAGTCGACATCATTTCGTGGGGTGTGCTGGTGCGCGACTGGCGCGTGCCGGTGGCCGGCGGCCTCCGCTCGGTGGTGCTCGGCTACGACAAATTCGACAGCTATCCCGCCCATTCGCCGTATTTCGGCTCGCTGGCCGGCCGCGTCGCCAACCGCATCAAGGATGCGAAATTCACCCTCGACGGCAAGACCTATCAGCTCAAGACCAACTTCGTCGGCCACACCCTGCATGGCGGGCCGGAGGGCATCGGCCGGCTGGTGTGGGATGGCGAGGCGGACAGCGCCAACAACGCCGTGCGCTTCACGCTTGATTCGCCCGACGGCGCCATGGGCTTTCCCGGCAACGTGAAATTCACCGCCACCTATACGCTCACCGGCAACCGGCTGCGGCTCGATCTGAGCGCCAAGGCCGACCGCCGCACTCCCATCAACGTGGTGCAGCACCAGTATTTCAACCTCGGCACCGGTTCCGACGTGCTCGACCACAGCTACAAGATCGACGCGGCGGCCTATACCGAACTCGGCGGCCCATTGATCCCCACCGGCGCCATCCTGCCGGTCGATGGCACCATCTGGGATTTCCGCGAGGGTCGCACCATGCGCGACGCCGCCGGCAAGCCGATCGACTATGATGGCAACGTGGTGCTCAACACCGACCGCCGCTTCGAGGATCCGGTGGCGGTGGTGACCGGGCCGGATAAGCTGCTGACCCTCAAGCTCTATACCGACCGGCCGGGCCTGCAGGTCTACAACTCGGTGACCACTGACGTTTCGGCCGAGGGCAAGCACTATGGCAACCATTGCGGCTTCTGCCTCGAGGACCAGGACCTGCCGGACGCGGTGAACCACCCGCATTTCCCCTCGACCATCTACGGGCCGGACCGCGACTACAGCCACCGCGTCGATATCGAGATCGCCTGATGCCGGCCTACGTCGCCCTGATTCGCGCAATCGGGCCGGTGACGCATGCCAAAATGAAGATGGCGGCGCTGCGCGATGCCTGCGCCGCCGCCGGCCTCGACGATGTCGCGACCATCGGCAATACCGGCAACGTCATCCTGCGTTCCACCCAGACCCTGGCCGCGGTGCGAAAGCTCGTCCAGGGCGCCGTCGATGGTTTCGGCCTCGGCCCGGCCAACGAGGTGTTCGTCGTCAAGCCGAAGGATATGGCGGCGGTGGTCACAGCCAACCCGTTCCCCGAGGTGGCGGCCGAGCGCCCGCACGAGCTCGGCGTCTGCGCATTCCACAAGGCGCCCGACTGGACGCCGCTTGAGGGTTGGGACGGGCCGGAGCTCCTGGCGATGGTCGGGGCACAGCTGATCGTCGCCTATCCCAAGGGCATCAGCACCACGAAACTCAACATCGAAAAGCGCCTCGGCGCCCGCATGACGCAGCGCAACTGGACGGTGTTCGCCGGCCTCGCCGCAAAGGGCGCGGCGCTGGCGAAGGCCTGAGCCTACAGCTCCGCCCTCGGCGACGGACTCGCTTGCCCCAGTCGCGGCTCGGTGCCGGCCAGCAGCCGCTGGATATTGGCCCGGTGCCGGGCGATCACATAGAGGCCGCCGGCGATCACCAGCAGCCGATAGGGCAGCGGTTGCTCGAGCACCAGGACCAGGACGATCGCGGCGGACGATGCCAGCACCGAGCTGAGCGAGACGATCCGCGAGGCGGCCAGCGCCACGCCGAATACCGCAAAGGCGCCGAGGCCGACCGGCCATGACAGCGCCAGCACTACGCCCAGTCCCGTCGCCACGGATTTGCCACCGCTGAAACCGAGCCACACCGATCGGCTGTGTCCCAGCAACGCGGCGAGGCCAGCAAGGCAGATGGTCCAGGGCAGCAGGTTGTTGGGATCAAGTCCGGCAGGCGCCACAACCGACGACAGCCATTGGGTCAACCAGCCGGCAAAGGCGACGGCCGCCGCGCCCTTCAGCACGTCGACCACGAACACTGCGAGCGCCGGCCATTTCCCCAGTATACGCAGGACATTGGTGGCGCCGGTCGATCCCGAGCCGTGCTGCCGGATGTCGATGCCCTTGAGCAGCCTCCCCGCGAGATAACCGGTGGGCGTTGCGCCCAGGAGATAGGCGACCGCCAATGCAGCGGCGCTCGCCATCCAGAAAACCATCTGATCCACTGCAACGCTCCCGTTCGGGCCATCATCGCCGGTAGCTGGCCTCCGGCGCAACAGTTCCGGCCAGGGCCCACCCCGAGACTGCTGACAGCATCTGGCAGCAGGCATCGGGCATTCATCTCCACGTACCCAATGTGGAGACGACTGCATGACCCCTTTCACCATCGCCATTGCCGACGCTGAAATCGCTGACCTCAGGAGCCGACTGCAGCACGCCCGCTTTCCCGATGAAGTCGAGGATGCCGGCTGGGACTACGGCACCAGCCTCGTCTTCCTGCGCCGCTTCGTCACTTACTGGGGCACGGAGTTCGACTGGCGCGCCGCCGAAGCGCGACTCAACGGGTATCCCCAGTTCACCGAATTGGTCGATGGCGAGACGGTGCATTTCGTCCACGTGCGCGGCAAGGGCGCCAGCCCGGTACCGCTGCTGCTGACCAATGGCTGGCCGAGCAATTTCGTCGAGCTGCTGCCGCTGGTCGACCGGCTGACCACCGAGATCGACAGTGTGTCGTTCGACGTCATCATCCCTTCGCTCCCCGGCTACGGCTTTTCCGGCCGGCCCAGCCACAAGGGCATGAACATGACCCGGACGGCCGAACTCTGGGCCGGGCTGATGCAGCGGCTCGGCTACCCACGCTTCCTCACCTCGGGCTCGGATCTCGGCACCGGCGCCATGCTGGGCTTGGTGCGAAACCATCCCGACCGGCTGCTCGGCGCCCACTATTGCAACGTCTTCTCGGGCTATCCAAAGCCGGATGATCCGACGCCGGAGGAGGCCGGGTATTTCCAGCAGGTCGCCTATACCGGCTTCACCGAAGGCGCCTACGCCCTGGTGCACGGCACCAAGCCGACGTCGCTGGCGATGGGGCTGAACGATTCGCCCGCCGGGCTCGCCGCGTGGATCCTCGAGAAGTTCCACCGCTGGGGCGATACGGGCGGCGACATCGAGAGCGTCTTCCCGTTCGAAACGCTGGCGACGCTGCTCTCGGTTTACTGGTTCACCGAGACAATCGGCTCCTCGGTGCGGCTCTACAAGGAAGCCTTCGCCGATCAGGAGATCATGTCGCCGATGCCCCGGCACGACGTGCCGCAAGGCGTGCTGGTGCCGGCCGACTGCGACCTGCCGGCGCCGCGCGCCTGGGGCGTAAGGAACCTCCAGAACCTCATCCATTGGAACGAAGCACGGCAGGGCGGACACTTCCCGGCGCTGGAAGTCCCCGATGTGCTGGCCGACGACATCCGGGCGTTCCATCGGGAAGTTGTCGGACGCAGCTAACGCTGCACGTCCGAGGTGGCCATCAGCCCGGCCACCTCTCTCGCCGCTCGCTCCACCACCGCCGCATCGGTGCGGTAGAACCAGAAGCGGCCGCGCTTCTCCAGCACCAGCAGGCCTGATTTTCTCAGCACCTTGAGATGTTCGGAGACGGTGGCGAGCGAAAGCGCCGACAGCGCCGTGAGCTCGCCGGCCGCCTTCGCCTCGTCCTTGCAGGCAGCAACGAAAGCCCGCCGGTCGGGGTGCGACAGGGCGCGCAGCACTTCGTCGAGGTCAAAACTGTCGATATCAGTCAGCCCTGGATCAGGGTGAGCAGGTTCCCCGCGGGGTCGCGCACCTGCGCCTTCTTCACCCAGCCATTGTCGACCACCGGCATGGCAACGGCGCCGCCCTTGGCTTCGGCGGTTTCGAGCGCTCTGCCGAGATCGGGGACGACGATGCCGAGGGTGAGCGAAGCGGTCTCCGCCTCGAGAAGTGCGCCATCCGGTCCGCCCTCCGGCGTCGCGACCATGCCGTAGCCCGGGCCGCGCGGCGTCACCTGCCAGCCGAGCACGCCGGAATAAAAGCTCTGCAACGCCCCGAAATCCGGACCGGCAATATCGAAATGGCCGATGCCGTTGAGGCTGTGCGGTTTGCCGCTCATCGCGATCTCCTGTCGTTGCCGTCATAATATTTCGGGATATTGCGAAATGTCAATCGCTGCTGCTGACAGGCTCTGGCAGCAGCACCGCCGCATGGTGCAGCAGGCCGAATTTGGCTAGAACCGAAGGACCTGGGAGATGATTGCTTGGACAAGACCGAACGCCTGTTTTCCGTCATGGACGCGCTGCGCCGTCACCGCCGCCCGGTTACCGCGGCGGCGCTGGCTGAGGAACAGGGTGTCTCCGTGCGCACCCTCTATCGCGACGTGCAGACGCTTATCGGGCTCGGCGCGCCGATCGATGGCGAGGCCGGGGTGGGCTACATGCTGAGGCCGGGCTTCTTCCTGCCGCCGCTGATGTTCACGCCCGAGGAGCTCGAGGCGCTGGTGCTGGGCGGCCGCTGGGTACAGTCGCAGCCCGATGCAGGCCTTGCCGGCGCAGCCAAGAACGCCCTGGCCAAGATCGCTACCGCGTCACCGGACGACCTGCGCGACCGCATCAAGGATACCGGCTTGTGGCCGGTGTTGATGCGCGGGCCGCAGGAGCCGACTCCGGTGCTCGGGCTGGTCCGCGCCGCCATGCGCAACGAGAAGGCGCTGCATATCGGCTATGCCGACGAGAGCGGCAGGCAGTCCGAGCGCGACATCTGGCCGGTGCAGCTCGCCTATTACGAAGGCAAGCAGATCGTTGCCGGCTGGTGCTGCATGCGCGAAGCCTTCCGCAATTTCCGCACCGACCGGATCGTCTCGGCTTCCGAGACCGAGCAGCGCTACGGCCGACGCCGGCTGCAGCTGGCCAAGGAATGGCGCGAGGAATGGGCCCGCCTGCACCCGGATTGGGCCAGCCAGCCGGGGGCGTAGGGTCGGCAAACTCAGCGTTGGCCGACCGCAGATTCCGAGGCGTAACGGGCGCAATGATCGCTCCCTCGCTTGCTGCTGCCGCACCCTGTCAGCAGGGTTGGCCGACAACCTCTCCCAGCGGCGGGACTGGCCCGCCAGAACTGAGGGAAGCTCAAAATGACAAAGGTGAAACAGACGCTGGCAGCCGCGCTTGCCGCCACTCTGATTGCCGCCACCCTGCCGGCTGCCGCTGCGCCGCGTGAAGAGGTGGTGCGGTTCGAGGTCGACGGGCAGACGGTGGTCGGAACGCTCACCCTGCCCGAGAGCGGCGAGCCGGCACCGGTGGTGCTGATGCTGTTCGGCTTTCTCGGGCATCGCGGGGAGTGGCCGATCGTCGGGACCGAGGAGGGCCCCTATGCCCGGGCGGCGCGGCTCTGGGCCGACCGCGGCATCGCCAGCCTGAGGATCGACTATCGCGGCTCCGGCGAGAGCGCCGGCAGCTTCGCCGAGGCGACCGTCAGTTCGGAAGCCGCCGACGGCCTGGGCGCCATCGCCTTTCTCAAGGCCGATCCGCGCCTCGATGGTGATCGCCTCGCCGTGCTCGGCTGGAGCCTTGGCGGACCCGTCGCAGCGGTGGTGGCCAAGACGAGCCAGCCCGAGGCGCTGGTGCTGTGGAACGGCGTCAATGATCCCATGGCAACTTTCATTGGCTTCTTCGGCAACGAGGTGATGGCCGCGGAACCGGAAGGCGCGCCGCTCGACGTGACCATGCCCTGGGGCCAGCCGATCCAGCTGGGCCGACCGATGATCGCCGAGCTCAGGGCGCTCGATCCGGCGACCGAACTCGCGGGCTATGGCGGGCCGCTGCTGGTGGCGCAGGGCAGTAACGACGTGCTGGTCAGTGCCGCCGGCGTCGAGCGGCTGATCGATGCCCACGCCGGCGACGAACTGGTCTGGACGGCGGCGATGGACCACGTCTTCAACATCGAAACGGGTCCCGAGACGGTCGACGCCCTGATCGCCGCCACCGGCGACTTTCTCGAAGTGCGCCTGCGTTGAGGCCCTGCGCCTATGACCCTCGAAATCCCCGCCCTCGCGCGGGGATTTTGCTTTCGTCACAGCGCGATAACGCTGCTGCCACGCCCTGTCAGGAGGATGGGCGCAAGGTCTTCTCAGACGCCGGGCCATGGTGGTGCGGCGCGAAACAGGAGCCGAAAATGACCGATCTGGATCGCAGGAGCTTCTTGAAGGCCGCAGCTGCGGCGGCAGTCGTCCCGGCGCTCGGCGCCTTTGTTTCCCATGCAACCGGAGCAGACGAAATGACCATCACCCCATTCAAGGTTCAGGTGTCCGACGACGAGATCGCCGATCTGAAGGAACGCCTGACCATGGCGCGCTGGCCGCATGCCACCACCACCGACTGGAGCCGCGGCCAGCCGGTCGCCTTCATCAAGGAACTGGCCGAGCAGTGGCTGAACCAGTTCGACTGGCGCACCTGGGAGGCCAAGCTCAATGCCAACCCGCAATTCCTCACGGAGATCGACGGGCAGACCATCCATTTCCTCCACATCAGGTCCAAGGAACCCAACGCCTTCCCGCTGATCCTCACCCATGGCTGGCCCTCGAGCGTCATCGAGTTCTTCGAGGTTATCGGGCCCTTGAGCGATCCGCGCGCCCATGGGCTCGACCCGGCCTTGGCCTTCGACCTCGTCATCCCCTCGCTCCCCGGCTATGGCTGGTCGACGCCGCTGGCGGCGCCCGGCTGGGATACGGCCAAGGTCGCCAAGACCTGGGACACGCTGATGCAGCGGCTCGGCTATGCCCGCTACGGCGCGCAGGGCGGCGATGTCGGCTCGCTCGTCGGCAAGGAGCTCGGCATCCTTGCGCCGGAAGGGCTGGTCGGCACCCACCTGCAGCAGATCTTCGCCTTCCCGACCGGCGCCCCGGGCGAAATGGACAAGCTCTCTCCCTTCGAAAAGGAGGGTTTTGCCAATCTCGACGGCTTCCTCAAATACAACGGCTACCAGGACATCCAGTCCAAGCGTCCCGGTACGCTCGGCTACGGTCTTGTCGATTCGCCGGTCGGCCAGCTGGCCTGGAACACCGAGCTGTTCTTCGGCTTCGAGGGCGAAGGGGTGCAATATGTCGATCGCGACCGCTACCTGGCGCATGTCTCGGTCTACTGGTTCACCGCCTCGGGCGGCTCGGCCGGCAACATCTATCTCGAGGATGCGCGCTCCGGTTCGGGTTATCGCGAGGAGCGCAACGATACGCCCACCGGCGTCGCGGTGTTCCCGTGGGATTTCCGCTCGGTCCGCAGCTTTGCCGAGCGCGCCAACAACATCGTGCACTGGACCGAAATGCCCACCGGCGGCCACTTCGCCGCCACCGACGCGCCGGACCTCCTGGTCGAGGACATCAGGACGTTCTTCGGCAAGCTGATCTAGGCGTACTTTTTCGGCCGCGACAATGCACCGGCCGTCCGCTTCCCTTGTAACTTGGACTCATCCGCATCTGGTAAAGTTCCAGGTGCGGTGAGCCGCAGCAGTACGACGCTTGCCTGGGTGTTGGAGCCCGTGGGGGAGCGGGTTTCGCTGCGGCTCGATCCATTGATCCCGAACAGTCGCTTGGGCCGCTTGGCGAGCCCGTTTGCGCAAGGATGGGAAGCAATGGAGATCACCGTAGGTATCGACGTGAGCAAGGACCGGCTGGATGTGTTCGTGCATCCGTCCGGAGAACGGTTGGCCGTGGACAATGAGGCGGCCGGGATCGAGGTGCTGGTGGCGCGGTTGCGGGCCATCGGAGCCGATGGCATCGGGCTGGAAGGCACCGGCGGGCTCGAGAAGCTCGCGGTGGCCGAACTGGCGGCGGCCGGGTTGCCGGTACTGGTGCTCAACCCCGCGCAGGTGCGGCACTATGCACGGGCCGAAGGTAAGCGGGCCAAGACCGATCGCATCGACGCAGCGGTGATCGCCCGGTTCCTTGCCGCCACCAAGCCCCAGCTGCGCCCGCTGGCCGATGCCGAAACGGTACTGCTCGGCGAACTGATGGCGCGACGCCGGCAACTGGTCGGCATGCTGGTCGCCGAGAAGAACCGACACGCCCGTGCTGCGGGCCGGATCAAGACCAGCATCGCTCGCATCATCAAGGCGCTGAACGACGAACTGACATCCCTTGACGACGACCTCGACACCGCCATCCGCAGCTCGCCGGCCTGGCGCCATAAGGAGAACCTGCTGGCGTCGGTTCCCGGCGTCGGCAAGATCATCTCCCGCACGCTGATGGCCGAACTACCCGAACTGGGCCAGCTCGATCGGCGCACCATCGCAGCGCTGTGCGGCCTGGCTCCCTTCACCCGCCAATCCGGTCGATGGCGCGGCAAGAGCATGATCGCAGGCGGCCGACCCGAACCCCGGGCCGCGCTCTTCATCGGCGCCCTCGTCGCAGCCCGTCACAACCCGGTGTTCAAAGCCTTCACTAACCGTCTCATCGAAGCCGGAAAACCAAAACGCGTCGCCCTCATCGCCTGCGCTCGAAAACTCCTCACCATCCTCAACGCCATCATTCGGGACAACAAACCATGGCAAACCGCTTGACCAGCAACACAGTCGCTCCCCCTTGAGGGGAGGGATTGAGGGTGGGGGTGGTGCAGTCAGCACCGAGCGTCCCTCACC
>NZ_LAJE02000203.1 GCF_000970465.2 Devosia insulae DS-56 | reverse complement strand
GGGGTGCTCTTCCCGCACCGCTATCAGTTGCGTTGCAGCGACATACTACGCAGCAGCGTAGCGCGAGGCGGGCTTCGACAGCGACAGATGCGGCCGTAGCGCCACGCGTCGCTCGGCCCAATCGTCATAGGCGGCGACGGCTTCGAGCGAGGGGATGGTGACCAGTTCGCCGGCATCGAAGCCGGCCAGCGCTGCATCGACCATGGCGTCGGCATCCATGACGATCTCGGCGGGCAGGCCGGCGCCGCCTGAGATCATCGGGGTGCGGGTGTAGCCGGGCAGCACGGCCTGCACTTGCACGCCCTGTGGCTTCACGTCGAGATCGAGCGAGAGCGAGAGGTTCAGCACATAGGCTTTCGAGGCGGCATAGGCCGCTGCGGCGGGCGTATCGATGAAGGCCATGGCGGAGGCGAGGTTGACGATGGCGCCGTTGCCGCGGGCGGCGAAGACCTTGGCGGCGACAGCGGCGAGGCGGGTAAGGGCGACGACGTTGATGTTCAGCATGCTGCTGAGCTCGTCGAGATTGCCGGCGCTGAGCGGACCACCACCGATCAGGCCGGCGGAATTGACCAGCAGCGTGATAGCCGGATCGGCCTCGAGGCGGCGCTCGACACGTGCGAGGCCGGCGGGCTCGCCGAGGTCGGCGACGATGCGCTCGACCTTGATGCCGTGGGAGCTGGCGAGGCTGGTGGCGAGCTGCTGCAGCTTTTCAGCGTTGCGGCCGACCAGCACCAGGTCGTAGCCGCGTTTGGCGAGGCGGTCGGCGTAGATTTCGCCGATGCCCGAGGAGGCTCCGGTGATGAGGGCGGTTTGTGCGGCCATGATCGATCTCCTGCAAATGGCGTGACGCCTTTTACATGATGATCATAATTTAACGTGGCAAGGGCACGGGCTAAGAATCTTTGCCGGCGAGGAGACCGTCGGCTGCGGCACCCAGCAGGTCGGCGCTCAACGCGGGGTCGGTGACGGTGCGGGAGAGGGTGAGCGCGCCGACCATGGTGGCGTAGATGGCCATGGCGCGCGGCCGGGTGACGCCGGCGAGCTCGACGATCAGGTCGAGATAAGCGGCGATGCCCAGCTCGAAGGCAGCGCGAAGCTCCTGGCTGCCGCGCGCCGCATCCTGCGACAGGGCGGCAATGGCGCAGCCGGCTTCGATCGAGTCGCGATGCTCGGGCGAAAGGTAGTAACTGACCATCGCGGAATAGGGATCGGCAGCGGCCAGCGCGTACTGGCGCAGGCGCTCGGTGGTTTCGGCAAACACCAGGGTCACCGCCTCGGCGGCGAGCGCGTCCTTACTGGCAAAATTGTTGTAGAAGCCGCCATGCGTCAGCCCGGCAGCCTGCATCAGGTCGGCAACGCCGATGCCGTCAAAGCCATGCCGGCGGAACTGCGCGCCGGCGACCTCGACGACATGGGCACGGTTCTTCGTCGCCTGCTCGCGGGAGACTTTCATCGCACGCTCCGGTTTGATGCTGACCGTAATGTAAGAAGGTTACTCCGCTGCTGCAACGCGGCTTGTTTGCCCCGGCCTTCCTTCGCCGGGGACACCGTGGGTGGGGTAGGTTTGGTGCCCTCAGCAAGGACGGTTCGCGCAGACTAGCCCAGTTTGGCGAGGGCTGCGGCAAGGATCTCGGGGTCGCCGACGACATGCAGGGTCTTGAGCCGCGCCGTGTCGCCCGCGATCAGAGTGACCGCTGACTTGGGCAAGCCCAGCATTTTGCTGAGGAGCCCGATCACCGCCGCATTGGCCTTGCCCTTGTCTGGCACCGCTTTCACCCGCACCCGGAGCACACTGGCGCCATCGTCGCGGGTCTCGTAACCCTCGACGCGGTCGAGGCCGGCATTGGGGGTGACGCGCAGATGGAGGCGGATGCCGTCCGGCAGTGGCTCGAAGGCCGGCTTCACGAGCGCGGATAGAGGTCGGTGCGGAGTTTCACCATCAGTCGCTCGGGATGCTCGACCGCGGTGAAGCCATAGCGCTCGTAGAGGCCGTGGGCGTCGGCAGTGGCCAGCATGAAGCGGCGCAGGCCCTGCAGGTCGGGATGGGCGATGATGGCGTCCATCAGGCCCTTGCCGAGCCCGAGGCCCTGCCGGCCAGGATCGATGAAGACGTCGGCCAGCCAGGCGAAGGTGGCGCGGTCGGTGACGACGCGGGCGAAGCCGACCTGCGCGCCATCGGGGCCATAGAGCCCAAAACTCAGGGCGTTGGCCACCGAGCGAGCGACGACCTCACGCGGGACGGCGCCGGCCCAGTAGCTCTCCTGGCTCAGGTAGCGATGCACATAGTCGAGGTCGATCCGCGTGGGATCGGTGGAGACCTCATAGCCCTGAGGCAGCAAGGCGCTCGGCTCAGAGCGCGCCGACGGCAGCCCGGGCGGCGTAGAAGTTGATGAGGTTCTGCAGGAAGAAGATGATGACGAAGACGATCAGCGGCGACAGGTCGAGCCCGCCCACGGACGGAATGACCCGGCGGATCGGCTTCAGGATCGGTTCGGTGATCTGGTTCAGCACGCGCCAGACCGAGGCGACGAACTGGTTGCGGGTGTTGATCACGTTGAAGCTGATCAGCCAGCTCATGATGATCATGATCAGGAAGATCCACCAGACGATGTTCAGAATGAAGCTCAGCGTCTGCAGAATGGCAAAGATCATCGGGTGGCCCTCGGGTTCGTCGCCCTATTTAGGGGGCGGAACGGCAGGCGGCAAGCGGGCGCGACGATTTTGCCTTTGAGCGCGGTGGGTTGGCGCTCAGTTGAGCGCCATGCCATCGAGGTGTCCGAGCTTGTCAGGATTGCGGACCACGTAGATGCCGGCAATCTTGCCGTCGACGATGTCGAGCGCGGTGGTCTGCAGCTCGCCATCCGCCTCGAGCGTGACGAAGCCGGGGAGCCCGTTGATGGTGGCGAAGCGGACGAGCTGCGACGGCGCACTGGCGAACATCCGCGCCATCCGTTCCATCAGTTTCATCACGGCGTCGAAGCCGACAATCGGCACCGGGCCGGCCGGGCGCTTGCCGCCGCCATCGGCGGTAACGGTGATATCGGCGGCGAGCATGGATTTGAGCATGGCCATATCGCCGGTCTGCGAGGCGGCAAAGAAGGCTTCGGCGAATTCGAGGCCGCGCCGCTGGTCGACGGCGAAGCGCGGCCGCGCTTCGTGCACATGCTGGCGGGCCCGCGCCGCCAGCTGCCGGCAGGCGGCCGGCTCGCGATCGATGGCGGTCGCCACTTCCTCAAACTCCATGCCGAACACGTCGTGCAGCAGGAAGGCAGCGCGCTCGAGCGGCGAGAGCCGCTCCAGCGCGAGGAGGAGGGGCAGGGTGACGTCCTCGGCCATGTCAGCCTCGCTGTCGACCACCGGGTCGGGGAGCCAGGGGCCGATATAGATCTCCCGCTTGCGGCGCGAGGATTTCAGCACGTCGAGGCAGAGCCGGGTGACGACGCGCACCAGGAAGGCCTCGGCATTGTCGATCTCGGAGCGGTCGGTCGTGTGCCAGCGCAGGAACGCGTCCTGCACCACATCCTCGGCATCGGCGACCGAGCCGAGCATGCGGTAGGCCACCCGGGTGAGGCGGGGCCGATGGGGTTCGAAACTGATGGCCGCATCGGCCCGCCCGGCATCCATGTTACGCCGCGACCTTGATGATCGCCGAACGCGGCGGGTTCACCCGGAAGCCGGCATTGATGCGGTTCCAGGTATTGATGTTGCCGATCAAGAGGGTGAGGACGACCTGCTCGGCCTCGCTGAATTCCGCCGCCACCAGCTCGTAGGCCGCGTCGGCGGTATGATCGAGCCTCGTCAGCGCCTCGGTCCAGGCCAGAGCGGCGCGCTCGCGCGGGGTGAAATGCAGCGCTTCGCGCCAGGCATCGAGCAGGTAGATGCGCATTTCGGTTTCGCCGTCCTGGCGGGCTTCCTGGCTGTGCATGACGAGGCACACGGCGCAGCCGTTGATCTGGCTGGCGCGGATCTTCACCAGATGCGCCAGGGTCGGCTCGAGGCCGACATCGGGCACGGCCTGGCTGTAGTCGATCAGCGGCTGAATCAGGTCCATCCGGGCGTAGGGGTTGATGCGCTTGGTCATCATTGTCTCCATGTCATTGTGATGCTCACGACAACAAGACGACCCGGCCCCCAGCCGGTGTGACATGGACCTCAGATTTTTTGGCTGGCGCGGTTCGGACGCCAGGTGAACAGGCGGAACACGTAGAGCCCGACCACGGCGATCAGCACCACCCAGGTCAGCGGGTCGAGCCAGCTTTCGACCAGGTGGTAGTGCTCGTGCAGCAGGTAGCCGGCGCCGACCAGCACGCTGTTCCAGATCAGCATGCCGATGGCCGAGAACAGTGCGAAGGCAAGGAAATTCATCTTCGCGAGTCCGGCGGGCACCGAGATCAGGGTGCGAAGGATCGGGAACAGCCGCCCCACCAGAACAATGGGCTTGCCCCAGCGCGCGAAGATGCGGGCGGCATAATCGATCTCGTCGGCATTGAAGGCGAACCAGCGGCCGATGCGGTCGGCCAGCCACTTGACCCGTTCGAGACCGAACAGCCTGCCGACGAAGTACCAGGGCAGCATGCCGATCAGCGAGCCGAGAGTGGCGGCGAGGATCACGCCGAAGACGTTGAGCGTACCCTCTCCGGCGGCAAAGCCGGCGAACGGCACGATCAGTTCGGAGGGGATTGGCGGGAACACTGCCTCGAGCAGCATCAGCAGGGCGATCCCGACATAGCCGAGGTCGGTGATGATCTGGGTGATCCAGCTGGCCATGCGTGTTCGTTGCTCCGTCGTTTGCCCGGGTTTCAGTAGCCCACAGGGTCATTGCCGCGAAAGCCGGAAACGCGGTTTTTGGGGCGCAAAAACGAAGATCCCCGCTGACGCGGGGATCTTCAAATTCGGCAGCGGGAGCCGACGATCAGCTCGCCTTGGCGGCGCGCATCATGCGCTTGCGATCGTTGGGGTCGAGCCAGATCTTGCGCAGACGGATGGATTTGGGCGTCACTTCGACATACTCGTCGTCGGCGATGTAGCCGAGCGACTGCTCGAGGGTGAGCTTCTTGGGCGGGGTCAGGCGGACCGCTTCATCCTTAGACGTGGTGCGGATGTTGGTCAGCTGCTTGCCCTTCAGCGCATTCACTTCGAGATCGTTCTCGCGGGCGTGCTCGCCGATGATCATGCCTTCGTAGATGTCGACGCCGGCATCGATCATGATCGGGCCGCGCTCTTCGAGGTTCCACAGCGCGTAGGTCACGGCCTGGCCGGTGCCGTTGGAGATCAGCACACCGGTGCGGCGGCCGGGCAGGGCGCCCTTGAACGGCTGATACTCGTGGAACAGCCGGTTGAAGATGGCGGTGCCGCGGGTATCGGACAGGAGCTCCGGCTGGTAGCCGATCAGCGAGCGGGTCGGCACGTAGAAGCGGAGGCGCTGGCGGCCGACGCCGGAGGGGCGCATGTCGACGAGGTCGCCTTTGCGCTCGGTCAGCTTCTGCACCACGACGCCGGTGTGCTCGTCATCGACGTCGATGATCACTTCCTCGATCGGCTCGAGCTTCTGACCGTTCTCCTCGCGGATGACGACGCGCGGGCGGCCGATGGTCAGCTCAAAACCTTCGCGGCGCATGTTCTCGATCAGCACGGCGAGCTGCAGTTCGCCGCGACCGGCGACTTCGAACGAGTCGTTGTCATCGCCTTCGGTGATCTTGATGGCGACGTTGCCTTCGGCTTCACGGAACAGGCGCTCGCGGATGACGCGCGACTGCACCTTGTCGCCTTCGCGGCCGGCCAGCGGCCCGTCATTGATGCGGAAGGTGACCGACAGGGTCGGCGGATCGATCGGTTTTGACGGCAGCGGCACGGTCACCGACGGGTTGACCAGGGTGTCGGCGACGGTCGAAGTTTCGAGGCCGGCAATGGCGACGATGTCGCCGGCTTCGGCGAGATCGATCGGGGTGCGTTCGAGGCCACGGAAGGCCAGCACTTTCGAAACGCGGCCCTTCTCGACGATCTTGCCGTCGCGGCCGAGTGAATGGATCGGGTCACCGGCCTTGACCGTACCCGAGGTGATGCGGCCGGTGAGGATGCGGCCGAGGAACGGGTTGCGCTCAATGGTGGTGACCAGCATGCGGAACGGGCCCTCTTCCACCTTCGGGGCGGGCACGTATTCCAGCACCTTGTCGAGCAGCGGGGCCAGCGAGTCCTTGGGGCCTTCCGGCTTTTCGGACATCCAGCCGAGCTTGGCGGCGCCATAAAGCACCGGGAAATCGAGCTGCTCGGGGGTCGCGTCCAGCGCGATGAACAGATCGAAGATTTCTTCCAGCACTTCGAGGTGGCGCTCGTCGGGGCGGTCGATCTTGTTGATCGCAACGATCGGGCGAAGCCCCTGGGCCAAAGCCTTGCCGAGCACGAACTTGGTCTGCGGCATCGGGCCTTCGGCGGCGTCGACGAGGATCACCACGCCATCGACCATCGACAGGATGCGCTCCACCTCGCCGCCGAAGTCGGCGTGGCCGGGGGTATCGACGATGTTGATGCGGGTATCCTTCCACACCAGCGAAGTCACCTTCGCCAGAATGGTGATGCCGCGCTCGCGCTCGAGGTCATTGCTGTCCATGGCGCGCTCTTCAACGCGCTGGTTCTCGCGGAACGAGCCGGACTGCTTGAGCAGGACGTCGATCATGGTGGTCTTGCCATGGTCAACGTGAGCAATGATTGCGATGTTACGCAAAGACATGGGGGGCGGCCGATCGGATGTTCAGGAGATTAGTCGCGCCCCATATCGGACAAGGGTCACATTCTCAAGACAATTCGCCGAATAGCTGGTTTGCGGCGCATCGCTGCGCGGACCGGCCACCCCAGTGAGGAGGGTGGCCGATCCGCTGGTCGCGCGGCGTTAGCTATGCCAGGAAGGGCGTCGCGGCAGCCAGCACGTCGTCTTTGCTCATCGGTTCATCGAAGGCGCCATCCCAGCTCTTCTTGCCGCCGATCCTGCGGACGATCGCGGCGTGACGCGCTTCCACCGAGTGGATCTGCAGCGCGGCGGTCAGGATGTCGTCCTTCGAGATCAGGTTGCCCGCCTGGCCTTTGTAGGCGGCCACACCCAGGTCTTCGAAGGTCTGGCTGAGGGTCAGGTAGGTGTCGAAGTTGGTCAGCGCGTCGGCGTACTTACCGCCGGCGGTGAGATCGAGCTTAGGGCGCTTGATGGCCTTGGGGCCGAGCGCGGCGGTGAGGAACGCCACGTGTTCCGCCTCGTGCTTACCGATCTGGTTGAAGATACCCACATACTGCTTCGGGATCAGTCCCTTTGCCTCGAGACCGGAGCGGTAGAAGGCATCCTCGACATGCTCGAGGGTGAGCGCAAACAGCAGCACGTCGGTGATTTCCGCCGGCAGGTCCTGACCGAATGCCTGCTGCGACGCGGCGGCGAGCAGCAGCGGGGCGCTGGCGAGGGCGCCGAGCTTCAGCGCGGACGAGCGGAAGAACTCACGACGGTTGGCGACGAGGCGTTCGGTGATCTCCGGATCGACGCCGGCGAGGAGGGTGTTCTGGTTGAGTGTCATCTGGTCTCTCCTCACATGAAGCTATTGGCGGTGACGTCGGTCTTGATGAACGGACCCGCCTTGGGCAGCACCTCGGTGGGCGCGTAGGCCACGTCGAGGCCGTTCTTGTCGACCACATCGTCGCCGGCAAACGAGACGCTGTTGGGGTTGAGCAGGTCGCGGATCGCGGCTGCATGGCGGGCTTCGACCGAGACGATCTTGCCGGCGGCAAGCAGGTAGTCAGGGTTCTCTATCAGTTTGCCGGCGCCGTTATAGGCGCCGACGCCGAGATCCTCGAATACCATGGCGGTACCGAGCACACTGGCGCGGCTCTTGAAGTCGACAGCCGAGAAATCAACCTCGAGCGCCGGAATGGCGCCATCGCCGAGAGCCTTCTTGAGGAACTCGCGATGCTCGACCTCATGGTCGCGGATGTCGGTGAGCAGCGCCGTCTCATCGCCGGAAATGTCGGCATAGGGGCTGTCGACGACCATGGTGTAGAAAGCCGCCTCGAGCTGCTCCAGCGCATAGGCGTAGTTGAGCACGCCGACATCGCCTTCGCCGAGATCGGCGGCCAGCGCGGCGGAAATGCCGAAATTGGGCAGCAGCGCCCCGCCAATGGCGACGCCTGCCGCCGAGGCAGCAGACCATTTCAGCAGCCAGCGGCGGCTGCGATCCTGTTGGACATGCATGGGAGTTTCTCCATCTGGCGAAGTTGGACTTCGCGATTGTCGTGGCGACGCTGAGAGCAGCTACGGCAATGGACGGGGAGAGTTTCGGCGACGCTGTGCCGGTGATGGGATGTGCCATCACATTGATTTGCATCACTTCTATGGAACGGGCGGGGCGCCCGCACGTTTGCGCGCGCCCCCTTGATGCGAGGTCAGCCCTTCAGCGATCGCGGTTTGTCGCCCGACTGGTAGAGACCAAGGCCAAAGCCATCCGGATCCAGAAAGTCGGCGCTCCAGCCGCCGGGCGCCTCGCTGACTGGCGTGACGATGGTGACGCCGTGGGCGACCAGGGCGGCCACCACATCGTCGATGCCGCCTTCGGCAAGATCGAAGATCAGCGCCGGCGAGCTGCCGCGCGACCCTTCCATTTCGAAGAAGATGATGTCGAGGCCCTGGTCGAGCGAGCCCTGCAGCCAATAGGGCTCGGCGCCCTCCATGCGGGTGAGCGCGATGCCGAGAGTGTCGTTGTAGAAGCGCTCGGTGCGGGCGATGTCGGCGACGTAGTAGACGATGCTGGCGCGGTGCGGTTTGGGAATCATGGGTCAGAGTTCCTGATGGTTCTTACGCCTGTTGTTGCCGCGGACCGGCAGAACGTGAGCAACGCCACCAACTAGAGCGCAACTTCGCGGACGCGTCGAGCGGCCCTGCTCAGACCTCAGCCTGGCGGGGCTCGCCGCACGATGAACAGGTGCCCGTCAGGATCGTGGCTGGCGAAAATGCCGCCCTCGCGCAGCAAAGCCGGCAGCAACGCGTCGCGGATCCGGCCATAGGCGAGGTTGAGCCCGAGCCCGGGTGTCCCCTCCGGCAGCGCCAGGCCGGCGGCACGCAGGCGCTTGCCGAGGGTGGAGATGCGCTGGCGCAGCGTCACCTCATCAAGCCGCAGCAGATAAGCGATCTCGCGCCGGTCGTGGCCGCTGAGCGCCAGCGCGGCGACCGCTTTCAGCGCTGGCGGCAAGCCGGTCAGGAGCGCGCTGATCGGGGTCTCGTCGGTTTCCGGAAGCGCGGGACGCGTTTCCTGCCAGGCGCTGTCGCGGGTGCGGCGGCGGCTGGCGCCGCGGGCCGCCATCTTGGCCTTGTTGCGCATCACTCCGACCAGCCAGCGCCGGTGTTCGGGACGGGTGAAATCGGCACGGCCGACGCGGATCGCCTCGATCAGCGCATCCTGCAGCAGGTCGTCGGCGTCGGCCGGCAGGCGGCTGCAGTGGCGGGCGAGCGCCAGGAGCTGGTCATAGGTCGATTGGCGCATCGCGCCCGACATCACGAGACGCGGCGCAGTTTGGGGCGGTTCGCCATTTCCTCGGCCAGCATGTCGGCGACGGCCTGGGCGCCGATCGGCGGCGAGAACAGGAAGCCCTGGACTTCGTTGCAGCCCTGGTCGCGCACCGCGGCGAGCTGCTCCTCGGTTTCGATGCCCTCGGCGGTGGTCGACATGCCCAGCGACTGGCCGAGCCCGATCACCGCCTTGATGATGGCGAGGCTGTCGCCCTTCGATTTCAGGTCGCGCATGAACGAGCGGTCGATCTTGATCTTGTCGAAGGGAAAGCTGCGCAGATAGCTCAGCGAGGAATAGCCGGTGCCGAAATCGTCCATCGAGATGCGGACGCCCAGCGCCCTGAGCTTATGCAGGGTTTTGAGGGTCGGTTCGTTGTCCGAGAGCAGCAGCGACTCGGTGATTTCCAGCTCGAGCCGGGTCGGAGGCAGGCCAGTATCGCGCAACGCCGCTTCGACCGTCTCGAACAGCCGCTTGTTCTTGAACTGCACCGGCGACAGGTTGACCGCGACGCGAACGCCCGACGGCCAGCTGGCGGCGGTGCGGCAGGCTTCGCGCAGCACCCACTCGCCGATCTGCACGATCAGCCCGGTTTCCTCGGCGATCGGAATGAACTCGGTGGGCGAGATGGTGCCGCGATCGGCGGTGTCCCAGCGCAGCAGCGCCTCGAGGCAGGTGATGCGGTTTTCCTTCAGCCCCACCAGCGGCTGGAACACCAGGCGCAGCTCGCCTTTGGCCAACGCCAGCCTGAGACCGGCTTCGATGGTGCGGCGCTTCTGGATCGCCGCATCCATGCCGGATTCGAAGAAATGGTAGGTCGAGCGCCCCTCGTTCTTGGCCTTGTAGAGCGCCAGGTCGGCGTTCTTCATCAGGATCTCGGAGGTCTCGCCATCCTGCGGCGCCATGGCGATGCCGACCGAGGTGCCGATCACCAGCTGGTGGCCATCGATGGTGAAGGGGTTGGCCATCGCCTTGACGATGCGCTCGGCGATCGCCGCGGCTTCCGCCGGATTGTCGACGCCGCGCAGCAAGAGCGCGAACTCGTCGCCGCCCAGCCGGGCGAGCAGGTCGTTCTCGCGCGTCGCGCCCCAGAGGCGGGCCGAGACCTGCTGCAGCAGCTTGTCGCCGAGCGAGTGGCCGAGCGTGTCGTTGACCGCTTTGAAGTGATCGAGGTCGATGCAGAGCACCGCGATATGCTCGCCGCGGGCGAGGCCAGGCTCGGCCGCGGCCATTTCCTCGAGGAACTGCACGCGGTTGGGCAGTTGGGTCAGCGCATCATGGCGGGCGAGGTGGCGGATCCGCTCTTCCTGCTGGCGCTGCTCGGTGATGTCCTCGTGCGTGGTGACCCAGCCGCCATCCTTCATCGGATGGTGCTGCATCATGATGGTACGGCCGTTGAGCTCGTGGATATTCTTGCCGTATTCGCCGCGCGCGATCACCTCGCGGCGCCAGCGGATATAGTCCTCGCGGTTGGCGCCGGCCTGCATGCCCTCGTCGAACAGGTGGCCGAGAATGTCGTCGAGCTGCGTGCCGGGTTTTAAGAGGTGCTCGGGCAGGTTGTAGATGCGCTGATAGGGCTGGTTGCAGATCACCAGGCGACCCTTGGGGTCGTACATGCAGAGGCCCTGGGAGATATTGTTGACCGCCGCGTCGAGCCGGATGTTCTGTCGCTCGAGTTCGCGCTTGCGCTTCTGGATAATCTCGGAGGAGGCGATCTCCTCGGTGACGTCCTCGTGGGTGACGACCCAGCCGAGGCCGGGCGAATAGGCGTGCGCCGTCTCCAGCCAGCGATCGCCGGCAACGCGTTCGCGCACCTTGGAGCGGGCGCCGCCGCGATTGGCCAGCAGCTCGGCCTTGTAGGTCCTGAGGAACTCTTCTGGCGACTGATCGGGATGGTTGCCCATCTCGGAGGACAGCTTCACCACCGCTTCGAGCGTCATGCCCTTGCGGACGCGGCGGGCCGAGAAGCCGTAAATGTCGAGATAGTGCTGGTTGAACATCACCAGCTTGAACTCAGCCGACCAGACGCAAAAGCCGTAGGGAACCGACTGCAGCGCCGCGTCGAGCAGCAACGCGTCGGCGGCCTTACGATCGGAACTGGCCGATAGCGCCTTCACTTCTGGTCAGGCCCCTCAAATCCCCACAATCAGCGCGGAACGCTAACGAAGGGCAGTTAAGATGGTTTTAAGCCAGCTGCACGCTATTCCAGCCCGACCTTCAACATCTCGATCTCGGCCTTCAGCTTCTGGATTTCGAGCTCATAGAGCCGCGCGCAGTTGAGCCGGGTCGGGGCCTCGCCCAGCGGGATGATGACACGGGCGTAGGCGACAGCGCTTTGCGGTGCGCCATCGTTGTCGTTGCCATAGCCGGAATTGGAGTAGGCGCTCGACAGGTCGCCGCCGGCGATACCGAGATCGAGGTAGCCGCCCGACGAGTTGATCGACTGGCTGCAGCGCACGCCTTCCGAGGTGGTGATCGAATCCTCGCCGCCGGGCCCAACCGGCGGGGGCGGCAGCAGCAAACCGTCAGCCGCCGCGGCCGGCCATGCGGCCAGTATACAGACCACACACGCGCGGAAGGATCGGGCCATCCATGGCCTTAGGCATGACACAGAGCGCAATTGTCCGCTCCTTTTTTGCTGGATCGATGTCGAACGTCACGATGATGTTGCGGGTGATACCGGGGCCGAGGGTCAGTTCGGCCGGTTTGACCACCACGCCTTTGGCCGACGTCGCGTAGTCGGGCAGCATGGGCAGCAGCGAGAAAGTCATGCGCCGCTGGTATGGATTGCCGACCTGCAGGCGGAAGGCCTTGCGGTCTGACGGAGTGAGGCCGCTCTTTTCCAGCGGCGACAGCGACTGGGCGAACGCCGGGGCGGCCATTGCCAGTCCAAGCGCCAGGAACAGCGGTGCGATGACGGCCTTCAGGGATGACATGTGACGATGGTCCTCGTGGTGTAGGTGCCGGGGGCAAAGCCATTGGGATTGTTGACCCGGTTGTGCACCGTCATGCTCAGCGCGACGGCGCCGAGAAGTCCGGTCGAAAAGCTGGTGCTCCCGGTGGTGTAGGCTTGATTGCGGCCTGGAAAGATGCCGACATTGGCGACGCTATAGGCAACCTCACGGGTCTCGAGCGTTGCGTTGTAGCCACCCGGTGACACAGCCAGCGTCGGCGGGTCCACCGTTATGGTGACGCCGGAGAGCAGCGGCAGCACCATGGTCACCGTCGCCGGTGTGTTGCCGTTGACCTGCGAGCCGAGCACGGTGTTGCTCATCGAGTTCCTGAGCGTCCCCGATGCCGGCAGGCTGATGGAGCAGGCGAGCCCGGGCAATGGCGCCAGCATGGCCGCCAAGGCGACAACGCTGGCGCCGAGCCGGCTCACGGGGCGCATGTGACGACGGTCCGCGTGGAGTAGTTGCCATTCGGAAAGCCGTTCGGATTGGTGATGCGGTTGTGCACCGTCAGCACCGATGCGGCGATGGTGGTGATGGGATTTGTCGTCTGGCTGGAGGTGTAGGCGACGTTGATCGAGGAGAGACCGGTGGCGCCGGTATAGCGCACCTGGATCGCCTCGCCCGTCGCGACGTAGCCGGCAGCCTGGCCGGTGCGGGTCGGGGCGCCGACCGTCAGCGTGTTGGCGCCGATCGAGAGGATGGTTACGTGGGCGGCGTCGCCGCCGGCCTCTTCGGAACCGAGCGTCGTGCCGGTCGAGTAGTCGAGGCCGAGGGTGCCGCCATCGCTGGCGCTGAGGGTGCAGCCGGGAATAACGGTGCCGGTGAAGTCGAGATTAACGGACTGGGCCGAGGCGGGCACGATACCCGCCAACAGGCAGACGGTAGTCGCTACGACAAGTACACGCATGACTCTACTCCGGGTTACGCGATGAACTTCGCCCGAAGTGTCAGTATTTTATGGTTAATGAGAGCTAAATATTGCCTGGGCTAGGCGTTAGTGCGCAAATCAGCCAGATGCAGACGCGCCGACCGGCAAGAAATGCCTACCGATTGGACACGCAATAACACGCACTTACATACGTGCGAGAGCGAGGCCGCCCATCGGCTGGGCGGCTGCCACGATTATGTCTTGCAGAACTTGGCCCGATGGGCAGCCGCTCAGGCCGGTTTCACCATCACATAGTCGCTGAACCGATACGGCCCCATTTGCACCGGCACGTGCTGTTCCACCTCAAAGCCCTGGGCGCGATAAAAGGCGATGGCGGCAGCGTTGCCGTCGTTGACGTAAAGCGCGACGGGCAGCTCGGGGCCGAAATGCGCGCGGGCCGTGGCGATCAGCGCCTTGCCGAGCCCCAGCCCGCGGGTTTCGGCAAGCAAATAGAGTTTCTTGATCCAGACCCGGTCCTCGGCGCGGTAGGCCGAGGCGAAGCCGACATCGCGGCCGTCATGTGTGGCGAGCCAATACTGGTGACCGCGCTCGGCGATATCGGCCGCGAGCGTTTCGAGCGCATAGATCTCGGCGAGCATGCCGGGGATGCGGTCGGCCGGCAGGATGCCGGCGAAGGCCTCGGGCCAGATGCGATAAGCCAGCGCCGCAATCCGCGGCAGGGCAGCGGCAGAGATCGGAAAAATCAGCGACGTGGACATGCGCCGTTGTGGCGCGGCAGCGACAGGGCTGGCAAGCGGGCTAGCTGGCGATTTCGCTGCGCATGCTGGTGGAGTCGCCCCAGGTGGAGAGCCAGATCAGCGACTCGGTGGCCAGTGCGATGAGCGGCAGGGTCACGGCGCGCACCAGGCCACGCCGCGGCTGGTGGTCGACCGCGTGCTGCAGATGCGCCAGCTCCTGCGCCTGAATGGAGGCGATCAGGTCGTGCAGCGAGCGGTCGCGGTCACGTAGATAGGCGATCTGATCCTCGAGGTGGCGATGCACGGTCGCCTCGACGGCTTCAGTGCAGACCCAGATCATGTTGCGTCCGAGGAGCGCGGTGACGAAACCGAGGACGTAGCCGCCAAGACTCCAGAAT
>NZ_LAJE02000202.1 GCF_000970465.2 Devosia insulae DS-56 | reverse complement strand
CCTCAAGGGGGAGGGGAGCGCGGGCTTCAGTTCCCATCCTGCGCCCCCTTGGCCGCATAGCCGCGTGGGGTGTAGGCGACGGCGCCGGAGCCGCGCTGGAAGGTGCGCGAAGTGCTGGAGCCGATCATCACGATGGTGAGCATGTCGATCTCGGTGGGGTCGAAATCGGCCAGCGAGACGACACGGACCTTTTCGGTGGGGCGGCCGAGATTGGAGCCGATGATCACCGGGGTCGAGGGCGGGCGGTGCTCGAGGAAAATGCGCTTGGTTTCCTCGATCAGGTCGGTACGACGCTGCGAGCGCGGGTTGTAGAGTGCGGTGACGAAGTCGGCGCGCGCCGCGCCGTCGAGGCGCTTCAGGATGTCCTGGCGCGGGGTCAACAGGTCGGAGAGCGAGATGCAGCAGAAGTCGTGGCCGATCAGCGCGCCGGCGGCGGCGGAAGCCGCCTGGAAGGCGGAGACGCCCGGGTGGGTCTCGAGGTTGACGCGGCGCGCGACCTCGGAGACGGCGCGCGGGCCGGTGGCGTCGAGCAGCTCATAGGCGAGCGCCGCCATGGCATAGATCTGTGCATCGCCGGAGCAGACCAGCGACACGACCTTGCCCTCTGCCGCAAGCTCTAGGGCATGGCGAACGCGGCTCTCTTCCTCGCCGAGGCCATAACGATGCTCGACCTGGCCGCGGCGAAGATCGGCGACCAGATCGATGTAGAGCTCGTAGCCCACCCAATCGGTGCTTTGTTCGAGCGCGTTCACTGCCGCGGCAGTGCGGGAGACGGCTTCGCCCGGCCCGATGCCGACGAGGTGCAGCACGCCCGGTCGGCGACCGAGATTTTCGGGGTCGATCGGGTGCAGCGCCTTGCCGATGGCGCAGGTGGCGCGGTCGGATTTCAACTTCTCGACCACCAGCGGGCCGGCCTTGAGGGCAGCGGCTTCGGCGACGCTGGGGGTGCCGACGGTTTCCTCGACATAGTCGGACGGCGATTTGAGGCGGTAGCGTTCCTGCAGGAGCTCGGCGGCGGAGAACAGCCGCAGCGGCACCTTGAAGTGGCGGGCAGCTTCCAGCAGCGCCGGCTCGTCGGCTTTGATGTCGATCGAGGCGATGGCGGCAAGGCTTTCGGGCGCCAGATTCTGCTGGCGCAGGGCGAAGTCGATGAGGCCGATCACCTCCTCGGCGTCGGCGCCCCGCTCACAGCCGACACCAGCGACCAGCGTCTTGGGGTGATAGACCACGCCGCGCTCGATGCGCAGCTTCTGCTCGGTGACCAGCACTTTGACCGCGCCCAGCGAAGAGACCGGGTAGCCGGCTTCGGCGAGAAATGGCGCCTCCCCCTCGATCTGCAGCTTGGCGCCGAGCAGCAGCGCCATCATGGCGGGCTTGGCATCCTGCGGGGTGCCGAGCACCCAGCCCGCAGGCGGCTCGTCGAGGCTGTGGAGGAACTTGCTGTCCGACGCCGTAGTGATGGCAGGGTGGCCGCCCAGTTCGTCGGCGAGCTCGCGGGCCAGCCGGTTGGCGCCGCGATGGCCGCCGAGCAGCGGCACGATGCTGGCGCCGCCGAGCGAAACGGCAAGCACCGGCGGCTCCTTCTGCTTGTTCTCAAGGCTCGAGGCGAGCAGCCGAATCAGGATGCCGGCCGCGCAGACACCAATGATCGGACGCCCCTCGGAGAACAGCCGCGGCAGCAGTTTCAGCGCGTCGGCGCCGCCCTGCCCGCAGCTGTAGATCTCGCCACCGGTCGCCTCGGCGATCTGGGTGGCGGTATCGAGGCCGGTATCGGCGAAGATGATGATGGCGGGGGTGCTCATGCGCCGGCTCCGGCGGTTTCGCCCCAGGCCTCGGTGCCGCGATAGCAGAGGATGGTGGAGAAGTACGGCCGCTCGTCGTGGGCGAAATCGGCGAGGCGGGTGATGCGCTGGCGCGGCGTGGTGGCGTGTTCGACCACCACGGCGCCATCGGCATGGCCGGTCTCCGCCAGCAGCATGCGGATCCGATCGAAGTGACGGCCGACCTTGATGATGGCCGCCGCCGGGGTGGCGGCGAGCTCGGTGCGGAGCGTCGCGTCGTCGAGCGGCGCCGGCAGCACCTTGAGCATTTCGTTGCGGGCGGCCAGCGGACGACCAGCGACCGCGGCGGCGGCGGTGAGCGAGGTGATGCCGGGGACGATTTCGACCGGAGCATGCGGGCCGACCCGGGCGACCAGATACATGGCCGAACCGTAGAACAGTGGATCGCCTTCGCAGAGCCAGGCGACGTCGCGGCCGGCACGGAGATGGACAAGGATGGCTGTGGCGGCGCCGTCATAGGCGGCCTGGGCGGGGCCACGTTCCACCGCCATCGGGATCGCCACCGGCAGCCGTTCGGCGGCTGCATTGAGGTGCGGGGTGGCGATCTCGAGCGCCAGGGCCGCGTCCTCGCCGGTGGTGGGATAGGCAATGACCGGGACGGCACCGAGCAAACGGACAGCCTTGAGCGTCAGCAGCTCGGGATCGCCCGGGCCGACGCCGACGAGGTGCAGGGTGCCAATCACGGCGTCACCACGAGGCCGTGCATTGCCTTGGTGACCAGCCATTGCGTCACCGCCATGCGCGGCTTGAAGGCGCGATGGCCGCCGACGCGATCGAGCGCGGAAATGTCGATCCGGGTCAGCTCGCCGCCGAGCTGCAGGTGGCGCGAATAGAGCGCGTGCTCGGCATCGAGCGTGACGGCGTTGGCGACCAGCCTGCCGCCCGGTTTCAGGGCGTTCCAGCAGGCATCGAACAGGTCGTCGTTGCCGACATCGCCACCCATGAAGATGGCATCGGGCGGGGCCGTGCGGCCGAAGGTGCCGGGCGCCTCGCCGCTGACGATCTCCAGGTTGGGCACACCGAGCGCAGCCGCGTTGAGGGCGATCATCTGCAGGCGCTCACCCTGGCGCTCGAAGGCGATGGCCTTGGCGTCGCGGGCGGCCCGCATCCACTCGATGGCGATGGAGCCGGAACCGGCCCCGACATCCCAGAGCAGCGCGCCGGGGAACGGGGCGAGCTTGGCCAGCGTCGCGGCACGCACCTCGCGCTTGGTCAGCTGCCCATCGGTGACGAAGACCTCGTCGGGCAGGCCGGGCACCGGGGGCAGCAGCGGGGCAGTGAAATCGGGCACGCAATCGATGGCGAGGACATAAAAATCCTCGACCTCGCGGCTGTTAAAACTCTCGGCTTCGTCGGAGCTGATCTTCTCCTCGGGGCCGCCGAGGTTCTCCAGCGTGGTGACGAGGCTGCGGCCGTAGCCACGATCGACCAGCAGCTCGATGGCGAGATCGACGGTGGTGTGATCGGCGGTGAGCGCCAGGATGCGGTTGCCGGGGAGGAGGTGCGGATGCAGCGATTCCACCGCCCGGCCGTGCAGCGACAGGGTGGCGACCGACTGCAGCGGCCAGTGCAGCCGCGCCGCGGCGAGCTGGAAGGCCGAGGGGTGGGCGTGGATGACGAATTCTGACGGCAACAGGTAGCGGGTCAGCGTCGCGCCGATGCCGAACCACATCGGGTCGCCCGAGGCGAGAATGACGGTGGGGGTTTCGCGCAGCGCCATCACCTGCTCGATCATGCTCTCGAGCGGCGGCTCCCATTCGATCATTGTGCGACCGTCGGCATAGCTGGCGGCGGGCGAGTGGTCGGGCTCCTCGCCGGACAGCGCCCGGGCCACCGCCTCGAAGCTGCGCTTGGTGACGAATTCGGGGTTGAACAGGTCGGCGCCGGCGTTGGGGCGGGTCACCGGCTCGAGATCGGCGAGGAAACGGGCCGGGCCGATGACGGTATCGGCATAGCTGAGCAGCAGCTTGTAGGATGCCGGCAGCTCGTTCGGCCCCCGTTCCCCTACCCCGATGATATGCAGCCAGGCGGTCATGCGAGGTCTTTCGAAATGGCGTTGAAGGCGGCGCTGGCGATGGCCGAACCACCGCGGCGACCGCGCACCGTGAGGAATGGCATAGAAAGCGTGTTGGACGCGAGCAAGGCCTTGCTTTCGGCCGCCCCCACGAAACCCACCGGCGCGGCGATGATGGCGGCCGGACGCGGGCCACCGGCGGCGATCAGTTCGATGAGGTGGAACAGCGCGGTCGGGGCATTGCCGATCAGCACCACGGCGCCGGCCAGCCGCGGGCGCCAGAGTTCGACGGCGGCGGCGGAGCGGGTGGTGCCGAGCGAGGCCGCCAGCGCCGGCACCGTCGGATCGTTGAGGGTGACGATGAGCTCGGTGGCTTCAGGGAGGTGGCGACGGATGATGCCGGAGCGGACCATCTCGCAGTCGCAGAGGACCGGGGCGCCGGCGCGCAGCGCATCTTGGGAAGCCGTCACCACCGCGGGATCGCCAACGATGTCTGCTGCGAGGTCGACCATGCCGCAGGCATGGATCATCCGGATGGCGGCAGGACGGAGCTCGGGAGGAAGCACCGACAAATCGGCTTCGGCTTCGATGGTGGCAAAGCTCTGCGCGTAGATGGCGGCGGGATCGCGGAGGTACTTCGCCGGTGCAATCGATGTCGGCTCTGCCATCTTGGGCGGAAGAGCTACGCTGCCCCTCAGCGCGTCATGCCCAACGCCAACAATCCAGCCCTCTTCACGTAGAACGACTTCCCGCTCGAGAGCGGACAGGTCGGCAGGAGCGCTAAGCAACTCGCCAAGTTGGTCGCGACCATCGAGTTCCGCGAAGCCATGCGCGACAGCTTCCACCTGTGCCCGATCCGGTGGGCTCAGCGTGCGATCAAAGGCGAAGATCGACGGGTAGATCTCAGTGACAATGATCGGCGAGCTAAGGTTCCCGTCGAAGTCAGTCTCGAATGGCCAGATCGCCATCTCGCCGTTGAAGCCGCCAAACCTGCGGAGCTTTTGCAGCTGCGCGATGCCGGTTAGCGCCTGACCGCCGACGCTACCAGCGCCGTTCAGCTGCCACACGGACTTTGCCTTCGCTCGCTGCTCTACAATGCGCCTCTCCGCGATCGCCTCGTAGTTCAGCCCAAATCGCGTTGGCGCGAGGTTGTCGTGGGTTTGGCCAACTGGGTGGCCCCAGTAGAAGGGACCGTCTGGCCGCAGAGCACGGTTGATCTCATTTGCGACAGCAAAGCGGTTGGACCTGTTGCGATCATCGTCGCTCACCCGTTCGTGGAACGTGGACCAGAGTCGCTCCCAATCGGCCGCACCCGATATGCGGGCAGCTGCCCGATCAGGGTAGCCGAATGGGAAATCAAACCCGACAATAACGCGCTGCCCCCTGGAACGGGCACCGCGCAGCAATGTCGTCAGCAGGTCCATCGCTTCGAACCGCGTACGCGGATTGCGGCTTTCAGAGAGACGGATACCCGCCGCTGATCGCGTTGCGTCACCAACCCAGATCGAGTCGGCTCCGTCCTTCGCCTTGGTCGTCGGCTCGTTCTTCGCCGACCAATCCACCGCGATGTAGCGATCGAACAGCGGCATCAGCTGTCGCTATCCTCGCGGGCGAGGCGGCCGGGCACCTTGGGCAACGTCACCGGCCCAAGCGGATGGTCGGCGTGCGGATATGGGTGATGGTGATGGTCGGCATGATCGTGATGGTGGTGCGGGCTGTCGCCGTGGTGATGGCCGTGATCCTCGGGGTAGCCGTGGTCGTGGCTGCCGCCGAGGCGGATCACCGGGAAAGCCGGGTTGGCGACCAGCGCGTGCCGCGCCGGGGCGTGGCTATGCGGATGGGGATGGGGATGATCGTGACCATGGTCATGGCCATGATCGTGCGCATGGAGCGGCGTCCAGGGCAGGCCGTGTTTCAGGCAGAAGGCCTCGTCGCGGCACGATGAATCGCAATCACCCCTGCACGGGCAGTGCTCGAGCCCGCCGCCAATGCCTTCGACATGGTGGTGATGGCTTTCCTGCTTCAGGCCGACCTCGGCCTCGAACCCCAGCACCTGTTCGCGATACTTGCACATGGCGCAGTTCATCAGGTTCTGGCCGACCAGCATTTCCTGGATGCGATCGACGAAGGTCTCGACCACCAGCGGGTGGTCGTTGAGGTAGGGCGCATTGAGGAACTCGATATGCGGGTACTTCGCCGCCGCCTCATCGGCCGCATCGTAGATGCGCTTGACCAGCACGCCGGTGAACAGGAAGTACGGGAAGACGATGATGCGGCGATAGCCGAGCTTCACCGCATGATCGAGCGCCGGAGCGACGAGCGGGAAGGTGACGCCGGAATAAGCGACCTCGCCCCAGCCAAAGCCCATGCCCTCCCAGAGCAGGCGCATGACCTTGGCGACGTTGGAGTTGGCATCGGGATCGGAAGCGCCGCGACCGACCACCACCAGCAGCGTTTCATGGCGCGGCACCTCGTTGGGAGAAGCATCGATCGCCTCCTGGATGCGATCGCCGGCAGCGCGCAGCATTTTCAGATCGACGCCGAGCTCGCGGCCATAGGTGATCTCGACATCCTTGCCGGCGGCATAGGTGTTGAGCACCGAGGGAATGTCGTTCTTGGCGTGGCCGGCGGCAAACAGCATGCCGGGGACGGCGAGCACGCGTTTGGCGCCGCCGGCCCGTAACTTATCCAGCCCCTGGTGGATCACCGGATTGGCGAACTCGAGATAACCATACTCGACCGGAACGCCCGGCAGGCGCTCACGCAGCCGTTCGGCAAGGATGGCGAACTCGCCGACGGCAAGCTGGTTGCGGCTGCCATGGCCGCACAGCATCACGGCGGTGTCCGCCGGCAGGATCAGGGATTTGTTCATGCTCGCCTCTGTTTTGCACAAAGGCAGAGTTCGCTTTTCGACCAACCAGCAGCCCCGGACTTGGTCCCCGAATTGGGTCGACCGCACCGGGCGTGAGTCTCAGTCCATCAAGGAACGCTGCGCTATCAATGGGTTGTAGTGAGGGGCCCATAGCCGGTCAAACGATTCCGGCCCAGATGCGAACGCTTCTCAAAATCACATGCAAATTCAGTGACTTGCCAGCGCGAAGGGGCTCGGCTATTGGCCGCTGATGGCAAGCGGCAATTCAAATCTGGCGGTGCGTGTCGCCTATGGCAGCCTCGCGGTCGGCATCCTGGTGCTGGCGCTGAAGGGCTATGCCGCCTGGGCGACCGGCTCGATCGCGCTGTTCTCGGATGCGCTCGAAAGCGTGGTCAACGTGGTGACGGCGATCGTGGCGCTGATCGCGGTGCGGCTGGCGGCGCGCCCGGCCGATGCCAGCCTGCCCTATGGCTATTACAAGGCTGAGTATTTTTCCGCCGTGGTGATCGGTATCTTCATCGCGGTGGCGGCGCTGCTGATTTTCCGCGAGGCCTATTACGGCTTCATCAACCCGCGCGAGTTCAAGCTCGATCCGTTGGGCCTCAGCGTCAGCGTGCTGGCCACCGGCATCAATGCCGGCTGGGCCTGGTGGCTGTCGCGGCGTGGCCGCGAGGAGCAATCGCCGGCGCTGATCGCCGATGGCAGGCACCTGTGGACCGATGTGGTCTCGACGTTGGGCGTGTTGATCGGCGTGCTGCTGGCAGCGGCGACCGGCTTCGTGCAGCTCGACGCGATCCTTGCGGCGCTGGTCGGGGTGGCGATCCTGTGGTCGGGCTGGGAGCTGATCAAGCAGAGCGTCATCGGGCTGATGGACGTGGCGGTGGAGCCAAAGCTGCTCAACCAGATCCGCGAAATCATCTCGGCCAATGCCGACGGAGCGCTCGAGGCGCATGACATCCGCACCCGGCAGGCCGGCGCCATGACCTTCATCGACTTTCACCTGGTGGTGCCGGGCACGATGAGCGTCGAGGCGGCGCACGCCATCTGCGACGGCATCGAATTGAAGCTCCGCGAGGCAGTGGAGCGAGCGCAGATCACCATCCATGTCGAGCCAGAGAACAAGGCCAAGCACTCGGGCATCGTGGTGGTGTGAGGCAGGAGCGAATAGGGAGTGGCGAATAGCGAGTAGTTCGCCCCACCTGCTACTCACTACTCACTATTCGCTACTCGCAGGGCCCCTTCGGGGCCGACCTCCGGCTTCCCCGCCAGCAGCGCGGTCGTCGCGGCATTGCCCTGGACGTTCACCACGGTGAGGATCGGGTCGACGATCGGGTCGATGGCAACGAGGAGGATGATCGCCACCTCGACTGGCAGGCCGAGCGGCACGAGGATGATCGAGATCATCGACAAAGCCGCGACGCCGGGCGCACCGGTGGCGGCGACGCCGGCCAGCATGGCGCCGAACAGCACGAACACCATCTGCCCTGGGTCGAGCGCCAGGCCGTAAAGGTTGGCGAGAAACAGCGTCGCCAGCGCAAAATGGAAGGTCGAGCCAGGCGGATTGAGGGTAATGCCGAGCGGCAGCGCCAGATCGACGACGCGCCGATCGAGCCGCAACCCTTCCTTGAGGCCGCGCAGCGCCGAAGGAATCGAGGCGTAGCTGCTGGAGGTGCCGAAAGCGACGACCACCGTTTCGCGCATCGCCCCGAGCGTCGCGAGATAGCTGCCGCCGACGCGCCACCAGATCAGCACCGAGTAGAGTGCGATCAGCACGATGGCGCCGGCATAGATGAAGACCACCAGCTTGGTCATGGCGAACAACACGTCGAGCCCGACAGCTGAAACCTGGCTGTAGGCGAGGCAGAACAGGCCGAAGGGCAGCACGTACATCAGCCATTCGATGATCTTGATGAAGGTGTCGTAGAACGCCTCGAGCAAAGCCGTGGCGCGCTCGGATTTCTCCCGGGCGATGGAGCCGAGCGCCACGCCGAACAGCACGGCGAACATCAGGATGGCGATCTTGTTGCCGGTGGTCAGCGCACCGAAAATGTTCTCGGGGAACATGCCGACCACCAGGTCGGCGAACACGCCCTGGGTGTGCGCCGGATCGACGCCGGTTCCGGCCGCCTCGGCGGTGAAGATCACCTTGCCGATGACCTCGCGCGCCGCGAGCTGCAGCTCGCCGCCGGGCTGGCCCCAATAGCCCAGCGCGACACCGAGCGCTCCAGCGACGGCAAGGCCACCGATGATCAGCAGTACGAGGCGGGTGAAGTAGCGGTTGGCGGCGCCATCGAGGAACAGGCGGCTGAGACTGGTGGCAACCGCGGTGAACAGCAGCGGGATGACGCACATCTGCAACAGCCGGATGTAGATGTCGCCGAGCGTGCCGATCACCGGCATCTGGCCCTTGTCGAGCCAGCCCAGCACACCGCCGGCGACCAGCCCGGTAAAGATCGCCACCGGGTGGAGTAACAGCCGGCCAAGGCGGCCCTTCAATGCCTCAGCCATCGATCAGCGCCCTGTCTTTCGAATAGAGGTACTCGTTGAGCACGCCCTCGAGAAAGCCGTTGGTTTTGGCCTTGGTGAGGTAGAGATCGACCCAGGCCTTGAGATCGGTCTGACCGGGCGGCAGGGCGATGGCGATGGTGTCGGGATGGCCGGCGAGATGGTAGGGCCTGAGCTCGACGGCGCCGGCGGAATCGGCGAGGCGCCAGTTGCCGATCTCGATCTCGTCGTACATCAGCGCCACCAGGTCGCCGGACTTCACCGCGGCAAGCATTTCGGCCCAGGTGTTGAAGGCAACGTTCTGCGCCTCGGGAAAGTCCTCGGCGACGAAGCCGACATAGGACGTGCCATCGATGACGCCGATGCGCGATTGCGGATTGTTGAGCAGCGCCGGAATGTCATTGGCGCGGTCGGGATCCGCGGCGACGAGACGACCGAGCTGCAGGCGGTTGATCAGCAGGAACTGGCGGACGCTGACATAGCTCTCGGAAAAACTGGCGCGCGCGGCGCGCTCGAGCGTATCGCTGAGGAGGCTGATCGCCATATCGGCGCGGCCTTCGACCACTTCATCGATCAGCCCGTCGAAGGTGGTGGCGGCGCGGTTGTACTCCAGCGTCACACCGAGCTTTTCGGCAATGTCCTCGGCGATGGCGGGGTCGACGCCAACCAGCTTGCCCTCCGGGCCGACATAGAAGAACGGCACCACATCCTCGAAGAACACCGCGACGGTGAGCTTGCCGGTGGCCTGGATGCGGGCGATGGCGGAGGATTGCGCGTAGGCCTGCGGCAGCGGCAACGCAACAAGGGCCGCCAGCAGGCAGCCAATGGTAAACAGGGTTATGGCGCGGATGGACCGCTCCAATCTGGGTGTAGACACTTCTAGGGCCCCCAAGGCGGCACGCACCCTAGGGGGATATTGTCGCCGAATTGTTAGCCCGACAATGAAAATCGACTTTTGCCGGCGAGTACTTAGCTGGGTTAAGGGCGACGCGGTCGGGACCCGCACAAGCTGTGCAAAGCCCCGGGCGTGGCATGGCCGCGATTCAGCGGCGCGCCTAAGGTCTCCCCGTGTGCATGACCCAGGAGATCTTTCATGACTCTCAATGCGCCTAGCCAGACCATGTTCATCGTCGCCGTCGTCATCGCGGTCATCGCGTTGCTCGGCGCCCTCGTCTCGATACCGTTCGTCAGTGCCTACGCGTTCTGGATCCTGATCGTCGCGTTCATCGTGCTTGCCGCCGCGGTGATGATGAAGGGTGCCTGAGACCTATCGGGTTTGAGGTTGCAGGCTGGCGCATGGCAGGTGATCTTCACTGCCATGCGCGCTTTGATTTGTTTTCTCGCCATCGTCCTTGCCGCCCCGGTGCTCGCCACCGACTGGGGCCAGTATGACAATGCCCGCTTCGGCTACACCATCGACGTGCCGCCGGGCTTCGAGTGGGGCAAGGAGGCCGATAATGGCGATGGCCGCGCCTTCCGCGGCGGCGCCACCAAGCTCCTGGTGTGGGGCGGCAACATCACCGAAGACAGCTTCGAAAGTGCGGTGGCCGCAGCCAAGGGCTTCGCCGAGGCCGACGGGTGGAACATCAGCTATGAGGCAGTGACACCGAGCTGGGCGAGCTTTTCGGGCGCGCAAGGCAAGCGCATCCTCTACCAGCGGATGATCGCGCTTTGCGACGGCGCCTATGCGGCGTTCCAGCTGGAATACTCGGCGGTGGACCTGGGCAAGCTGGAGCCGGTGGTGGAGCAGCTGGTGCGAAGCCTCAAGGGAGGGTGCTGATGGCGCGTGTCTACCAACGCGAGGACTGGGCGATGCACCCCACCCGCCAGTCGGGCGAGTGGGAGGGTGGCGAGGCCAATGTCACGGTGATCCTCCATGACAGCGTCGATGCCGGAGCCGGACCACGGCTCCACACCCATCCCTACCCCGAGACCTTCATCATCGAGGAGGGTCGTGCCGTATTCACCATCGGCGACGAGGAGATCGAGGCCGGACCGGGCCAGATCCTCGTGGTGCCGGCCAACGCGCCGCACAAATTCAGGACGCTGGGGCCGATGAAAAGCATCCACATCCACGCGAGCCCGAAGTTCGATACGCGGTGGCTGGAGTAAGGGCATCCACCGGCCTCTTCTCCTAGTAACTCGCACCGGCCTGCCTTCTCCCCTTGTGGGAGAAGGTGGCGCGCAGCGCCGGATGAGGGGTCCGCGCAACGAAGTGTAGCGCGCTTGGAGCGCAGCGACGAGCGACGGAGTCCGCGGAGAGAACCCCTCATCCGCCCTTCGGGCACCTTCTCCCACAAGGGGAGAAGGCGCTCGCTCGACGGCCGGTGCTGCCGAGGGCACCAGTGGACGCCCCCTAAAACTCGATCCCCGCCTGCGCCTTCACCCCACTGCGAAACGGGTGCTTGATCTCGGTCATTTCGGTGACGAGGTCGGCCAATTCGATGATCTCGTCCTTGGCATTGCGGCCGGTGACGATGACGTGGGTGTCGCGGGGTTTGTTCCTCAGCACCTCGAGCACCTCGTCGAGCGGCAGGTAGTCGTAGCGCAGCACGATATTGAGCTCGTCGAGCAGGATGAGCTTATAGCGCTCGTCGGCGATCAGGTCCTTGGCCATCTCCCAGGCGCCGCGGGCGGCGGCGAGGTCGCGCTGGCGATCCTGAGTGTCCCAGGTAAAGCCCTCGCCCATCGCCTTGATGGTCACCTGGTCGGGAAACCTGTCGAGCACATCGCGCTCGCCGGTGCTCCAGGCGCCCTTGACGAACTGCACCACGCCGACCTTGAAGCCGTGGCCGATGGCGCGGAACACCATGCCGAAGGCGGCGGTCGACTTGCCCTTACCCTTGCCGGTATGGACGATGAGCAGGCCGCGCTCCTCGGTCTTGGTGGCAAGGATCTTGTTCCGCGCCTCCTTTTTCTTCCGCATCTTTTCGGCGTGATAGGCGTCGCGCTCGGCTTCGCTCATCAGGTCGGTCTTCTTGGGGGCTTTGTCGGTCATCAAGTGTCCTCGAGATAGGCGAAAGCGGAGTTGGAACGTGGGGTCCAGAAGCCGCGCCGGCGGGCTTCGTTGAACTTTTCGATCAGTTCGTCATAGCCGAAGCGGTTGTTGTCCTGAATGAACCGACGCGTCGCATCGTCTTCGACGAAGGCTTCGAAGGCGAGGTCGAAATGGTGGGTTTGGACGGCGCCGGTGGTCGCGGCGAAGGCGAACATGTAATCGACCGTCGCGATGATCTCGAAGGCGCCCTTGTAGCCATGGCGCTTCACCCCATCGATCCATTTCGGGTTGACGACGCGGGAGCGCACAACCTTCGAAATCTCCTCGGCCAGCGTGCGGGCGATCGGCCGCTCGGGGCGGGAGTGATCGTTGTGGTAGGCGGCAGGGGCGCGACCGGTCAGGGCTTCCGCGGTGACCGCAAGGCCACCCTCGAACTGGTAGTAATCATCGCTGTCGAACAGGTCGTGCTCGCGATTGTCCTGGTTGTGGACCACCGCCTCGATGTCGGAGAGGCGCGCAGCGAAACGATCGCGCGCGGGCGTGCCGTCGGCATTGGCGCCGTAGGCATACTGGCCCCAGTTGAGGAAGGCCTCGGCGAGATTGGCCTTGGTCTCCCAGTTGCCCGAATCCATCAGGCCCTGCAGGCCCGCGCCGTAGGCCCCCGGCTTCGAGCCGAAGATGCGGTGGCCGGCGCCGAGTGCGGCAGCGCGATCATCGGCGCCGGATTTCATCAACTCCAGCGCATCGGTGCGCATCCGGGCGGCGATGGGGTTCTGGTCCTCGGGCTCGTCGAGCGCGCCGATGGCGCGGACCGCCTTGTCGAACAATGCGATCTGCGCCGGGAAGGCATCACGGAAGAAGCCCGAGATGCGCAGCGTCACGTCGACACGCGGCCGGCCGAGCTTGGCCAGCGGGATGATCTCATAACCGGAGATGCGGAGCGACGACGGATCCCAGACCGGTTTGGCGCCGATGAAGGCGAGTGCCTGGGCGACGTCGTCACCGCCGGTGCGCATGTTCGCGGTACCCCAGACGGAGAGCGCGAGGGAACGGAGCGGCGTGCCGTGATCCTGGAAGTGACGGACCAGCAGGTTCTCGGCAGATTTCCGGCCGAGTTCCCAGGCGGTCGGGGTAGGCACGGCGCGGATATCGACGGAGTAGAAGTTGCGCCCGGTGGGCAGCACGTCGAGGCGGCCGCGCGACGGCGCACCGGAGGGGCCGGGCGGGACGAACTTGCCGTCGAGGCCGAGGAGCAGCGAGGCGATCTCGTTGGGGCCGGAGGCGGCGAGGCGCGGACGGATAACGTGTTCTATCGTTTCGAGCACGGCCGCGGTGGCGTGCCAATCGGGGTCGGGGGCGTGGCCGTCGACGAGGTTGGCTGCGAGGTTCTCGAGGTGTTCGACCATGTCGCCGACGGTGCGGAACGGCTCCCCTCCCCCT
>NZ_LAJE02000201.1 GCF_000970465.2 Devosia insulae DS-56 | reverse complement strand
CCGCACCACCCCCACCATCAATCCCTCCCCTCAAGGGGGAGGGAGGCGATCGCCCCAGCCATCGACGTCTTACGCCCCGTGCAACACCCCGATCACCCGGTCCGCCATGTTGGCGCAGCGTGCCCCGTCGAACGGATAGAGCTCGGCGAACGAGCCGCGCAGTTGCTCTTCCAGTACCACGCGCAGCATCCTTCGCGCCCGGTGCAGCCGGGTCTTCACCGTCTCGGGCTTGAGCTGCAAGTGCGCCGCCGTTTCCTCGGTGCTGAGCCCCTCGACCTCGCGCAACACGAACACCGTGCGAAATCCCTCGGGCAGGCCATCGATGGCGGTTTCGAGCAGTTGGCGCATCTCGGATCGGGCAGCCTCCAGATCGGCGGGGAGTGGGGCGAGCGACAGCGGGAATAGCGACACCAGCCCGGCATCGGCGCTCACCGCCTGGTCGAGCGCGTCGAGCGCGCTGCTTGGCTTCCGGCGCCGCAGCCGCGACACCGCTTCGTTGAGCGCGATGCGGGTCAGCCAGGTGGAAAAGCTCGCCTCGCCGCGAAAACTCGCGAGCGCCGTGAAGGCCTTCACATAGGTTTCCTGCACCACGTCTTCGGCTTCGCCGTCATTGCGCAAAACGCTCCGCGCCGCGCGGAACAGCCGTTGGTTGTTGCGTTCGATCAACAGGCGAATGGCCGTCTCGTCGCCCTGCCGCGCCGCCTCTACCAGCTCCGCCTGGCTCAGGCCGGCAAGTTCACCGCGCGATTTCACCAGGGTCAGCATCGCCATCCTCCATCGCCCGGTTGGACGATCGCCCGGCGAAAAAGTTCCCGATGCTAGCACGAATGCAAAAGGGCCGGAGCGATGCTCCAGCCCTTCGAAACTGTCCGGCGGCGCCAAAGGAACCCATATAGCGCAACGCCTCAGTTTCTACATATGGGTTTGAAGGGGCTTGCTTCAAGCCCCCCACCTTGAGCTACCACCACCGCCATGCGTGCTGACGACCTGGTCCCTCGTCACGCCCCGACATTGACTCTTGCCTCATCAACGCTTAATCCGCCGCTTAACTATTTTTGCGGCGCACGCTGTCGATTTCGCCACCGGTCGCTCGTCGTACTGGTGAAAGCCAAGGAGATTTCCCTATGACCCCGTCGGTAATCGCCGCGCCCCTGCACGGGCGCTATGCGCCCTGCGGGCTGGCCGCCGCCACCCCATCTGTGCCATTCAGCCACCCCGATTTTGTTTCCTCTCACCGCAAGGCAGGCCACAAATGACCTCCGAAACGATGACCGATATTCCCTCGACTGCCGCTACGGCGCCGGTCGAACCCTCCACCGCCGCCCGCAACCGGCTGGTGATCGCGCTGCTGCTCGTCTCCACCTTCGTGGTGTTTCTCAATGAAACCATCATGAGTGTGGCGATCCAGCCGCTGATGACCGACCTCGGCGTCACCGCCAGCGCGGCGCAGTGGCTGACCACGGCATTCCTGCTCACCATGGCCGTGGTGATTCCGATCACCGGGTTCCTGTTGCAGCGCATCAACACCCGGCCGATCTACATGCTCGCCATGGCGATCTTCTCGGTGGGAACGCTGATCTGCGCCGTCTCACCGGGTCTCGAGCTGCTGGTGTTCGGCCGCGTCATCCAGGCCGTCGGCACGGCGATCATGATGCCGCTGCTGATGACCACGGTGATGACGCTGGTGCCGCCCGAATCGCGTGGCAAGACCATGGGCAACATCTCGATCGTCATGTCGGTGGCGCCTGCCATCGGCCCGACCATCGGTGGCTTCATCCTCACTCACTTCGACTGGCGCTTCATGTTCATCCTGGTGCTGCCGATTGCGCTCGGCGCACTGGCGCTGGGTGCCTGGCGGATGAAGAACGTCTCGACCCCGCGCTCGACCCCGCTCGACCTGATCTCGGTCGTGCTGTCGGTGCTCGCCTTTGGCGGCATCGTCTACGGCCTCTCAAGCTTCGGCGAAGCGGCGTCTGCCGCCGGCGAGCACGGCATGTCGCCGTGGATTCCGCTCGGCATCGGCCTCGTCACCATGGTGCTGTTCGTCTGGCGCCAGCTCACGCTGCAGGATAAGGCCCTGCTCGACCTCCGCACCTTCGCCATCACCAACTACACCCTGTCGGTGGTGATGATGGCGATCGCCATGATGGCGCTGTTCGGCGTCATCATCCTGTTGCCGCTGTTCCTGCAGAACGTCATCAAGCTCGATCCGCTGCAGATCGGCATGATGCTGCTGCCGGGTAGCCTGATGATGGGCCTGCTTGGCCCGGTGGTCGGCCGGCTCTACGACAAGTGGGGCACCACGCGCCTCCTGGTCCCCGGCTCGATCATCGTCAGCGCCGTGCTCTGGGGCCTCACCCTGGTCGATCAGAACACCTCGATCTGGGTGATCCTCGCCGGCCATATCGCGCTCTGCATCGGCCTCGCCATCATGTTCACGCCGCTGTTCACCGCGTCGCTGAGTTCGCTGCCGATGCAGCTCTATTCGCATGGCTCGGCCATCCTCGGCTCGGTCCAGCAGGTGGCGGGTGCGGCTGGCGTGGCGCTGTTCATCGCCCTGATGACCATCCAGTCCACCGCTCTCACGGCGGCCGGCACCGAGCCGGTCACCGCGCTCGCTTCGGGCATTCGCCTCGGCTTTATGACCGGCGCGATCATTTCGCTGTTCGCCATCGTCGCGGCCTTCTTCGTCAAGAAGCCGCCGGCAAACCCCGAAATGGCGGGCATGGGCGGGCACTAACCCGCTAGTGCTTCACGTGAATCACTGAATCGATCGGGCGCCGGATCCCCTCCGGCGCCCGATTTCTTTTGCGGGCCTGTCGAAATCGCCACCGGTCGCCCGACATTGTTTTGAGAGCAATCAGGGAGTTTAGCGATGACCGAGATCACCCAGCTGATGGATGGAATCCTGCTCGGGGAATGCCCGCGCTGGCATGATAACAAGCTCTGGTTCGCCGACTGGGTTGGCCAGAAGCTTTACACAATCGACGCCGAAGGACGCTCGACGGTCGAGGCGGAGGTGGCCTCGCTCCCCTTCTCGTTCGATTGGCTGCCCGATGGCCGCATGCTGCTGGTGCACGCCGCCGATAACGAGCTGCAGTTCCGCCAGCCCGACGGAAGTTTTGCCCGCTTCGCCGATCTTTCCGGCCTGTCGGAGCGCGGCTGCAACGAGATCACCGTGCACCCGCAGGGCCACATCTACGTCAACAATGTCGATTTCGAGTTTCCCGGCGGCGAGTTCCGCCCTGGCTTCATCGCCCTGGTCGGGCCAGACGGCACCAGCCGCAAGGTCGCCGAAGGCCTCGCTTTCCCTAACGGCATGGCGATCCTCGCCGATGGCCGGACGCTGGTCTGCGCCGAATCGTTCAACGGCAACCTCACCGCCTTCGACATCGGCGAAGACGGCAGCCTCAGTAACCGCCGGCTCTGGGGCAATGTCGGGCAGTACGGCAATGACGGCATCCGCGCCGATGCCGAAGGCGCCATCTGGACCTCCACCGGCCCTACGGTGCTGCGCATCCGCGATGGCGGCGAGATCGTCGAAAAGTTCGAGCTCGACCGCATGTGCTTTGCCGTGATGCTCGGCGGCCCGGATGGCCGAACGCTCTACATGGTCGCCAACGAGTGGACCGGCAGCGTCGATGTCAGCAAACCCACCGGCCGCGTGTTCAGCACCCGCGTCGCGGTGCCGCACGCGGGGTATCCGTAGGGAC
>NZ_LAJE02000200.1 GCF_000970465.2 Devosia insulae DS-56 | reverse complement strand
GCTGGATACGAGGGAGAGGGCGCGTGAATACGGAGGGGGCAAGCGGCAGCGAGAGCTACGGGGTGTAGAGGGCGCGAAGGGGGGAGGGTAAGGGGGGGGCTGATGAAGGGGGGAAGCGTCGGAGAGTGGCGCGGGATCGGGGGGACGGGAGCACGGGAGAGGGACGGCGTAGTCGGGGGCGAGGGGGGGAATGTGGAGAGAGTCGTGCGGAAGATCGAGGCGAACGGCATGGTTCGCGTCGAGCGGCTGGGCGGCGTGCCGGAGCGGGCGCTGCCGTCGACCGAGGTGCTGTTCTGCATCGGCGAGGGCAAGGATGTGCCCGGGCTGATCGCCCATAAGAGCCACCACGCCACATCGCAGGACGAAAAGTACAAGGTGCTGCCCTACCCCGAGCTCTACATCGACGCCGGGTTCAAGTCGGCGGCCGAGGTACTGGCGGCAGGCATCGATGTGGGAACGCCCATCGTCTACGCGCCAAAGGTGACCGAGCTTGCCAATGGACGGATCGCCGGCACGGCCGTGGACGATCGTGCGGCCTGCGCGGTGATGATCGAAGTGGCGAAGGCGCTGGTCGAGCTAAAAAAGCGCCCGACCGTGCATTTCGTCTTCTCGGTGCAGGAAGAATTCAACCTCCGCGGCGCGGTGACGGCGGCGCAGGTGCTGATGCCCGATGTGGCGATCCAGCTCGACCTGATCCTCGCGACCGATACCCCCGATATGACGGCGCGCGGTGACGTGAAGCTGGGCGGTGGGCCGGCGATGTCGCTCTACTCCTTCCACGGGCGTGGCACGCTGAACGGCACGCTGCCACATCCGGCGATGGTGAAACTGTTCGAAGACAGCGCCGCGGCGAAACAGCTGCCGCTGCAGCGCAGTGCCCATATCGGGGCGCTGACCGACCTCAGCTACGTGCAGCTGGTCGGCAAGGGCGTCGCCTCGATCGATGTGGGCTTTCCGATGCGTTACTCGCACTCGTCGCTGGAAGTCTGCGACATGGCCGACCTCGAGCAGCTGGCGACGCTGCTGGTGGAGGCGCTGCCGCGGATCGACAGCAAGTTCAGCCTCGACAGGGACGATTACATCGGATGAGGCACTATCTCGGCATCGATATCGGGACGTTTGAATCGAAGGGCGTGCTGGTAGATGCGGAGGGGCGCATCGTCGCCAGCGCCGCCCGGCCGCACAAGATGCTGGTGCCGCAGCCTGGCTGGGCCGAGCACCGGCCGCGCGAGGACTGGTGGGGCGATTTCTGCTTTCTGAGCCAGAAGCTGATCGCCGACAGCGGCGTCATGCCCTCGGACATCGTCGCGGTGGCCGCAAGCGCCATCGGGCCATGCATGCTGCCGGTGGATGCCGAGGGCGAGCCGCTGATGAACGGCGTGCTTTATGGCGTCGATACGCGGGCCGCCAAAGAGATCGAGGAGCTGACGGCGCGGATCGGTGAGGATGTGCTGCTGAGCCGCTGCGGCAACGCACTGACCAGCCAGTCGATCGGCCCCAAGATCCTGTGGCTGAAGCGCAACCGGCCGGAGCTTTATGCCAGGACCGCGAAGATCCTGACTTCGACCACCTACATCGTCCACAAGCTCACCGGCCGCTATGTGATCGACCATTACTCCGCGGCGAACTTCTCGCCGCTCTACGATGTCGAGAAGCTTGAGTGGACCGACGAGCTGGCCGACGACATCATCGGGCTCGAAAAACTCCCCGAGGCGATCTGGACCACCGATATTGCCGGTACGGTGACGGAGGCAGCTGCCGCTGAGACGGGGCTCGCAGTCGGCACGCCGGTGACGACGGGGACAATCGACGCCGGTGCCGAGGCGCTGAGCGTCGGGGTGCTCGACAGCGGCGACATGCTGCTGATGTACGGCTCGACCATCTTCATCATCGAGATCACGCCGGTGCGCGTGCCGGATGCGCGGCTCTGGTACGCGCCGTGGTTCTTCCCGGGCAAGCACGCCACGATGTCGGGGCTAGCGACCTCAGGGACGCTCAGCCACTGGTTCCGCGAGCAGTTCGCGAACGAGCTGGATCCAGCGACCGCGGTAATGGCATTGGCGCTCGAGGCCGAAGGCTCGCCGCCCGGCGCAAACGGGCTGGTGATGCTGCCCTATTTCTCCGGCGAGCGGACACCGATCCACGATACCGAGGCCAAGGGCGTGCTGTTCGGGATGAACTTGACCCACACCCGCGGCGACATCTACCGGGCGCTGTTCGAAGGCATCGCCTTCGGCACCCACCATGTGTTCGAGACCTATGCCGATGTGGGGCAGCCACCAAGGGCGATCCTCGCGGCAGGCGGCGGCACCAAGAACAAGGTGTGGGCCCAGGCGACGTCGGACGTGTCGGGGCGGACGCAGATCGTGCGGCAGAAGACCGTCGGCGCATCGTATGGCGATGCGTTCATCGCCGCCCTGGCGATCGGCGATGTGCAGCCGGACGACATCCGGACCTGGAACCCGGTGGATCACGAGATCACCCCGGACGAGAACCTCCGCGAACTTTACGCGCGGCGCTATCGGGTGTTCCGTGAGCTCTATGAGCGGAACAAGGATTTGATGCGGGAACTGTGAGATGTCCCACCCACCGGTGTCATTCCCGCGAAGGCGGGAACCCAGTGCGGACTCTCCACCTCACTGGCCTTGGAAGCATCCCACTAGGTTCCCGCCTTCGCGGGAATGACGCCGGTTGATAGACGCGCGTCTGGGAGATCCATGCGCGCCCTTGACGGCCCTACCCCTTCACACTGCCGGCGGTCAGCCCGCGAATGATGTAGCGTTCGAGCAGGACGCCGACGACGACCAGCGGGGCGATGGCGGCGGTGGAGAGGGCGGCCATGCTCCACCAATTGATGCCCTGCGAGCCGGTCTGGCTGGCGACCATCACCGGCAGGGTCTTGGCTTCGGCTCCGGTAAGGAGCGCCGCGAAGAAATACTCGTTCCAGCAGAGGATCAGGCTGAGGATGAAGGCGGCGACCATGCCGGGGAGCGCCATTGGCAGGATGATGCGGAAAAAGGTGCCCCAGGGCCCGAGGCCATCGACCTGCGCCGCTTCATCGAGCTCGATTGGGATGGTGTCGAACTGGTCCTTCATGATCCAGATGACGATCGGCAGCACGGTGAGGGTGTAGAGCAGCACCAAACCGATGATGCTGTCGAGCAGCGCCAGCTCGCGGTAGAGCACGAGGAAGGGCAGCGCCAGAACGACCGGCGGCAGGATCAGCTGGCTCAAGAAGAAGAAGCTCAGATCCTGGTTCTTCATCCAGAGGAACTTGTACTGGAAGCGGCTGAGGCCGTAGGCGGCGAGCGAGCCGATCAGCACCGCGAGGAACGAGGCGCCGAAGGCGGTGTAGATCGAGTTGAGGAAGCGATCGAGGAACTCGTCGCGGACGGTCGAGACCTGCCCGATGGTATCGGGCGAGAGACCGAGCGAACGCCAACCCAGCCAGTTGGGCTGGAAATCCACCCACGGGATCAGGTGGCCGAGCTGCACGTCCTTGGCCACCTTCATCGAGGTGGTGATGGTCCAGTACACCGGGAACAGCGAAACGAAAGCCCAGGTCACCAGCGCGGCATAGATGCCGACCTTGCCGGCGACATGCTTCAAGCGCCGGGCACCAGCACCGGCATCGGCGGTAGTCGGGGCGGAAAGTGTTGCTTCGGCGGCCATCAGGTCATCCTCTGCATGTGCTTGCGCAGGAACTTCAGCAGCAGGGTGATGAAGATCACGATCACCACGAGATAGAACATCGCCAGCATGGTGCCGTAGCCGACGTTCGAACGGTCGCGATACTCGCGATAGATGAAGCTCGAGACGCTGTCGGTGGCGCCGCCCGGACCGCCCGAAGTGACGGTGATGATGATGTCGGCGAGCTTGAGCTTGAAGATGATGCGCAGGACGATCGCAGTGATCGAGACCGGCAGCATCAGCGGGAAAATCACCTGCCAGAAGCGCTGCCAGGGCGAAGCACCATCGACCTTGGCCGCCTCGATGACCTCCTTGGGCATGGCCTGCAGGCCCGCCAGCAAGAGGATCATCACGAACGGGATCGACACCCAGGCATCCATCGCCTCGATCCATAGCCGGGCGACCCAGGGGTCGGTAAAGAAGCTCGGATTGTTGAAGCCCAGCCAGCGGGCGAAGCGGGCCACCGGGCCGAAGCGGTATTCGAGCATCGACTTGCCGACCATCCAGCTGACGGCGACCGGCGACAGCATCAGCGGAATGAGGAAGACGACACGCCAGAACTTCCGGGCCCGGATTTCGGCGTTGAGCAGCAGCGCGAGGCCGAAAGCAACGGCGTACTCCACGAGCACGAACAGCACGTAGATCACCATGTTGCGCATGGCGTTCCAGTAGAACGGGTCGCGGACCAGCTGCACCAGGTTGTCGAAGCCGTTGAACTTCTGGCCGGTGAAGGACGCAAGGTTCCAGTCGGTGAAGGCGATGGAAAGGCCGAACAGCGTCGGGAAGATCGCCATGGCGGCGGTGAACAGGGCAGCGGGCAGGATGAACAGCGCCTTGAGCCCGGCCTCGCCGCGCATCATCACCATGCCGCCGCCGAGCGCCACCGACCACAGCAGGAAGGCGTAAAGCGTGGGCCGCCAATCCTTGAGACCGAGGGGCACCAGGCCCGCCGAGTTCAGCGCCTGGAACAGGCCGACGGCGAGAAAGAGTACGGTGGCGGCGGCAATGAGCGCCCTGCCCCCGTCCTTGCGGCGACGCGAGATGGCGCCGTAGCTCGGTGATTCAGTCAACGCCATCCACGCCTCTTGGACAGTTCGGATCCGGAACTAAATCGGCTGGTGACGGTCCGCCACCAGCCGTGGATTGTCAATCACGCCAAGCGCGACATCACACCTTGCGGCACTACATGCCGAGCGAAGCCTTGTAGAGCTTGATCTGGTTGTCGCGACCGATCTGGTCGGTGATCTTCTCCCAGGCCGCGGCGATGGCGTCCGCGGTTTCCTGTGCCGAAGCGTATTGGCCGTTGATGCCCTTCACCAGCTCGTCCTCGGCGATCGAGTAGTACTGGAAAATGCCGGGGATACGCGGCTCGATGGCGCCATTCGGGTGGTTGTAGCTGTCGAGGTTGGAACCGAGATAATCCTCGACGAAGGCACGATCGTAGCCGGCGGCTTCCCACTCTTCGTACTGGAAGTGCGAGTTGCGGTAAGGCTGGAAGCCGGACGGATAGGCCGAGGTCCACAGCGAAATGTCCTTGCCGCCCAGATGGGCCGCGGCAGACCAGGCAGCTTTCCGCTTTTTCTCGTCGGCGGAGACGCGGCTCGTCACGTAAACGCCCCAGCCAAGGTAGGCGAGGTTGGGAGCAAAGTTCTCCTTCTCCTCCCAGGCGCCGGCCTTGTGATTGTAGACCTTCTTGGCGCCGGGATTGATCGAGAAGCCGACCACGTCGCCGACCACCGAGGTATCGGAGGTGCGGGCGTTGGAGCCGACGTCGCCCCACCAGGTCAGCGCCGCGCCGGTGCCGCCGAGGAACTGCGAGAACGCCGTGGCGTTCGGGTCGGCATTCAGCTGATCGGGCGGATAGGCATTGGCCTTCACCAGATCGAGCACGTCTTGGATGGCCTGCACCCAGCCCGGGTTGTTGACGCGCGGCTTCATGGTGTCCGGGTCGAACAGCCAGGCCGGATCATCCGGATGCTTGGCGTAGGCAGTGGCGCGATCCTCGAGGAAGTAGAAGCCGAAGCCGCCCCACTGGTACTTGAGCGGGTCGAGGAAGCCGTAAGCCGGTGCGCCGGTGAGCGGGTCGTTCTTGCCGGCGAGGGCAGCGGGCAGCGCGTTGAGATCTTCCCAATGCGTCGGCACATCGGCCAGCCCCGAAATCGAGCCGTCGCCGAAATAGTCCTTGCGGTAGGCGAAGGTGTGCGTGTCGCCATCGAGGTTGATGCGGTAGGTCTTGCCGTCCCAGGTGCCGACCGGCGCCTTGAGATAGTTCACCAGGTCATCGGCCTCGATCTGGGTCGCGACCCATTCCGGCATCTCGTCGAGCAGGCCGCGGCCGGCGGTGTCACCCTCGAACGGGGCGCCCATCTCGATGATGTCGAAATCCACTGTGCCGGTGGCGATCGACTGCTGCAAGCGCGCGTTGTAGTCGGCCTGGGCCAGGTCGATCCAGTTGATCTTGGCGCCGGTATAGGCCTCCCACGGCTTGAGGAAGCCGCGGAACAGGAAGTTGTGCAGGTTCTGGTTGTTGAGACCCATGAAGGTCAACTCGACGCCGGCGAATTCGCCCTCGGCGACATTGGCCTTGGTGGCGGCGAGGCAGAGTTCACCCACCTTCTGCCAGTCGGCATCGGTGGGCGAGCCCTTGCCGACGCCGGGGATCTGCAGGATCTGGGCGCGCACGCTGTCCTGAGCGAAGGCGCGGCCGGCCAAACTGCTGCTGAGCGCAGTGCCTGCGGCAAGCGCCGCCGCGCCCTTCATGAAGCTGCGGCGGCTGGCCTGGATGGCCGCAATCCGGTTGTAGAGTTCGAGTTTCACGTCTGTTCTCCCTCAAAGCGCCGCTTCCAGCGGCGTTGTCGCCTCCGCGCCGGCGCTCGATGGGAAACTGAACGTGCAGGTCGGGCCGCGCCATGGCGCAACCCAAGTCCCTCAACTCCTGCCGACGTCCCTCCCCAGGGAGCGCTCCCTTATATGCGGGATGCTGAGGAATGGTATGGAGCTAACATGTTAGAAGTCAACACGTTGGCGAGCGCGCCGAGCGACCGCAACGCACAAAGTGGGGGTTGCATTCATTAGTAAGTAGTGCGTGCTTTCACCAGTGAATGCACAGTTTCGGGTGGAGCGCCTCCCGGCTCTGCTGACGCGGTGGGCGCTCCAGTTGTTTTGCTGGTCGCGCTTTCGAACCGGAAAAGTCTGCAACTTGTCCTGAAAGCGCTTAGGCCTCGGGTGGCAGCACGCCCTTCTTGAGGATGAAACAGCCGTAGAAGCGGCGCTCGCCGGTCTGAATCACCACGTAGGACTGCTTCGCCGCCTCATAGAAGGCAAAGCGCTCGATGGAGCCCATCGGCGAGGGCTTGCCCTCGGCCTTGTCGATCGCCGCCTGCACCTCCTGCTGCACCGGCGGCACCTCATCGGGCTTGCCGACGATCTCCATGCGCAGCGCCGGGTGCGGCACGAAGCTGTCGAGCGGCATCAGCGACAGGATCGCCTCGGCGGCGCGACCGGCGGTGACGTTCTCGAGCTTCAGCAGCCTGCCGTAGACGGTTTGACGGGCAATCGAATCCGAGGGAAAATTCATGTCGGCGATGATCAGATCGTCGCCGTGGCCCATGGACTTGAGCGCGTGCAACACGTCGGCATTCAGGATGGGATCGAGCCCCTTGAGCATGGTGTCCTCCTCCAAGGATGAGGCTGCTTAGCATGCGGCCGCGGGGTGTGCATCCTGCCTGCGGCGCAGCGATATCGGGACCGCACCAACCACATGTTCAGCCGAAGGCTTTCACCCGGCCCTTCTCCAGCTCGAGCCGCTTGTTGCAGGTCTTTGCCAGCAGCTCTTCACTGTGGCTGGCGAGGACGATGATGCCAGCCTTTTCCGCCAGCTTGTTCATCCGGTCGGTGGCCTTTTTCTGAAAGCTCGCGTCGCCCGCGCCGATCCATTCATCCATCAGCAGGATCTCGGGATCGAGGGTCGTAGCGATCGAAAAAGCCAAGCGGGCGCCCATACCCTGGCTGTAGCTCTTGAAGGGCATGTCGATGAATTCGCCGAGTTCGGAAAACTCGATAATCTCTTCAGTGCGCTCGGCAATCTGGGCTTCGGTCCAGCCGTTGATCAGACCGCGCAGCAGGATGTTGCGGCGGCCAGTCGCCTCGGGACGGAAGCCAAGATTGATGTTGAACAGCGCGTCGACCTTGCCGCGAATATCGAGGCTGCCGGCAGTCGGTTCATAGATGCCGTAGAGCACCTTCAGCAGCGTGGTCTTGCCGGCGCCATTGGCGCCGACGAGGCCGAGGCGATCCCCGGCTTCGAGTTCGAAACTGACCCCATCGAGCGCGGTGACGAAGCGGTGCGCGCCAGTGCCGGAGATGGTGCCACCGGTCTGCGGCAGGCGCTTGTCACGCGGCCGCAGGGTCAGCTTCTCGCGGACCTGATAGTTGAGATGCAGATCGTGGGCGTGAATGGAGACCATCAGACGATCAGAGCCACCTGGCGACGGAACGTTCCCAGCAGCAGGGTAGCCAGCGCCCACATTGCCAGCGTGATGATGATGCAGACACCGAATGCGCTGAGCGGAGCGCTGCCGTTGACGATCGGCTCGCGCACGATGGCAAGGAAATAGGTGAACGGGTTCCAGTAGTAGAGCGCGGTTCGCACCGGGTCGCCACCGGCATTGCCCCAAAAGACGGGGGTCGCGAACATGGCGACGCGCATCAGGTTGGCGACGATGAATTGGCTGTCCGGGAAGAACACGCCGAGGAAAGCGAAAACGGCGACGACGGCCGGAGAGGCGATGAGAATCAGCAGGACGCCCAGTGCCGACCACATCCAGGCACCGGTGATAACCACGCCCGCCAGCAACAGGATGACGATGCACCCGGCCAGCGCGTAGCCAGAACGGATCAGGTTCTGCAGGGTCAGGCGCATGACATAGACCGAGAGCGGTAACGTCGTCCCCCTGATGAACCCCTCCTCGCGCTCGAACAACGAAACCGCCTGGGTGACGGTGTCGTTGATGTAGAACCACACCAGGAGGCCAACGCCGATGTAAATGGCATGCAGCGGGTCGAGCGGGCCCGGCGTGAAGATGAAGATGAAGGTCGCGGCGAAAGCGAAGTAGTTCACCAGCAGCCAGAGCGGGCCCAGCGTGGTGCGGCGGTGCTGGTCGAAGATGTCCTCAGTGGCCAGCGCGATCCAGACGCGGCGCCGCTCGTAGCCGCCGACAATGTCGGTGAGCGCGTTACTGAGAATCTTGAGCATGAGGGCCCCGGGCGATTTGCGTGCGCTCGCGTAGCACGGCGAGGCCGCGTGTCCAATTGCTGCGATGCCACGTTGTGGAGTTGCCACCGCTAACTGACGCTGGCGCGAGTGCTCGGGCGAGCCGAACTGGGCCCGACCGGCCAGTTGGCGCGGACACAGGTCAGGCCGGCTGCAGCTCGGGCTTCACCTCTTCGAGCTCGATCAGCGTGCCGTCAAAATCCTTGGGGTGGAGGAACACCACCGGCAGGCCGTGCGCGCCGATCCTGGGTTTGCCATCGCCGAGCACGCGGGCGCCGGCGTCGACCAGAGTGCGAATGGACGAGGCGATGTCGGAGACTTCGTAGCAGATGTGATGGATGCCACCCGATGGATTGTTCTCGAGAAACTTCGCGACCGGCGAGTTCTCGCCGAGCGGCGTCAGCAGCTCGATCTTGGTGTTTTCGAGCTGGACGAAGACGACGGTGACGCCGTGCTCGGGATGGTCGTGCGGGTGGTGCACGTCCGCCCCAAGCAGGTCACGGTATTTCGCGGCTGCGGCGGCGAGATCCGGGACGGCGATGGCGACGTGGTTGAGGCGACCGATCATCGATTGCTCAGCCTTCCCTCGATCTGGTTCAGCACCGAGAAGGCGGCTTCGAGCACGTTGGTGCCGGGGCCGAAGATTTCGGCGACGCCGGCCTCTCGCAGGAAATCATAGTCCTGTTCGGGAATGACACCGCCAACGATGACGGTGACATCACCCAGTCCCCTGCCCCGGAGTTCGCCGATCAGCTCGGGCACCAGCGTCTTGTGGCCGGCGGCGAGCGACGAGACGCCGACAGCGTCGACCTTCAACTCGGCGACGTGGTCGGCCACTTCGGGCGCCGTCTCGAACAGGTCGCCCATATGGACGGTGAAACCGAGATCGGCAAAGGCCGTGGCGATGACCTTGGCGCCGCGATCATGCCCATCCTGCCCCATCTTGGCGATGAACAGCGCCGGGGGGCGCTTTTCCTTGTCTCTGAATGCGGCAATCCGGCTGGTGAACTGGGCGTATTGCGGGTCGGCGGCGTAGCTTTCGGCATAGACGCCGGAGATGACGCGGGTGACCGCCGAATGGCGGTTGAAGACCTGCTCCAGCGCAGCGGAAATCTCGCCCAGGGTGGCGCGAGCACGGGCGGCGGCGATGCTGGCGGCGAGCAGGTTGCCGTTGGACCTTGCGTGGTTCTGCAGTGACACGAGCGCGGCGGCTACCGCGTCGGGGTCGCGGGTGCGACGGATTTCGGCGAGTCGGGCGACCTGTTCGTCGCGCACCCTGTTGTTGTCGATCTCGCGGATGGCGATCGGCGCTTCGTTCTCTAGGCGGTAGCGGTTGACGCCGACAATGACGTCCTCGCCGCGATCGACACGGGCCTGGCGCAGGGCAGCGGCCTTTTCGATCTCGAGCTTCGGGGTGCCGGCCTGGACGGCGGCGGTCATGCCGCCCTGGGCTTCCACCTCGGCAATCAAGGCACTGGCACGTTCCACAAGATCGGCGGTGAGGGCTTCGATGTAGTAGGAGCCGCCGAGCGGGTCTACGACATCAGTGACGCGGCTCTCGTGCTGCAGGATCAGCTGGGTGTTACGAGCGATACGGGCGGAGAATTCCGTCGGCAGCGCAATGGCTTCGTCGAAAGAGTTGGTGTGGAGGCTCTGGGTGCCGCCGAGCACGGCGGCCAGCGCCTCGATGGTGGTGCGGACGATGTTGTTGTGCGGGTCCTGCTCGGTCAGCGACACACCGGAGGTCTGGCAATGGGTGCGCAGCACCAATGACTTTGCGTCTTTGGCGCCCAGTTGGGTCATGAACCTGTGCCAAAGGGTGCGGGCGGCACGGAGCTTTGCCACCTCGAGGAAGAAGTTCATGCCGATGCCGAAAAAGAAGCTCAGCCGGGGCGCGAAGGCATCGATATCGAGGCCGCGCGCCTGCGCCGAGCGCACATACTCGATGCCGTCGGCGATGGTGTAGGCGAGCTCCTGCACGGCGGTCGCTCCCGCCTCGTGCATGTGGTAGCCGGAAATCGAGATCGAGTTGAACTTCGGCATGTGCTCGGCAGTGTAGGCGATAATGTCGCCGACGATGCGCATGCTCGGCCCAGGCGGGTAGATATAGGTGTTGCGGACCATGAACTCCTTGAGGATGTCGTTCTGGATGGTCCCGTCGAGTTGCGCTTGTCTCACCCCCTGCTCTTCCGCGGCGACGATGAACATCGCTAGCACCGGCAATACGGCGCCGTTCATGGTCATCGAGACGCTCATCTGATCGAGCGGGATGCCGTCGAACAGAATTTTCACGTCCTCGACGCTGTCGATGGCGACGCCAGCCTTGCCGACATCGCCGGTGACCCGCGGATGGTCGCTGTCATAGCCGCGGTGGGTGGCGAGGTCGAAAGCGACACTCAGGCCCTTTTGGCCGGCGGCGAGGTTCTTGCGATAGAAGTCGTTAGATTCCCGGGCGGTGGAGAAGCCGGCATATTGCCGGATGGTCCACGGACGGTTGGCATACATGGTGGCGCGGACGCCGCGGGTAAATGGGCCAGCGCCGGGGAGCCCCGGGTCGGCGGAAACGTCTTCCGGGAAGTAGGCCGGCTTGATCGGAAGATCGCCATAGTCGCGGTTCAGCGACTCCACTGGGGTATCGCGCAGGTCTTTCTGGGCGAGCTTTGACCAGTCGGCAAAGGTCGGGCCGGCGCTCATACTGCCTCGAACTCCAGGATCACCTCATCCACCGCCAGAACGCTGCCGGGTTTCACGCGCACCTTGCTGATCCGGGCGCGCTTTTCCGCCTTCAGCACGTTCTCCATCTTCATTGCCTCGACAATGGCCAGGGTCTGGCCGTCTTCGACGATATCGCCTTCGGCGACATCGATACGGACGATCTGGCCGGGCATCGGGCAGAGCAGGAATTTCGAAAGGTCAGGCGGGACCTTTACCGGCATCAGCGGCATCAGGTCGGCAACGTGGGGCAGCAGCACCTTGGCGATCAGATCGGCACCGCGCCAGCGCAGGCGGAAACCGCCGGTGACGCGGTCGAGCTTGACGTGGAGCAGGCGCCCATCGACGCGGGCGATGCAGAGGCTGTTCCCCGGCTTCCAGCCGCTTTCGACCAAGAGCTTCTTGCCGTCCGGCGCGGTCAGCCAATACTCGATGCCGTCGGCACGGACCGAGAAGTCCCAGCGCTCGGCGCCGATCATCACGGCGCGCGGCTCGGGCGTCGTCGGATAGAGCCGTTTGTCGAGCGCGAAGGCGGAGCAGCAGGCGAGCGCGGCGAGATGCGTAAGTGATTCCGCATCCGGCGCTACGCCGCTGAACCCGTTGGGGAACTCCTCGGCGATGTAGCCAGTGGTGAGGCGGCCGGAACGGAAGCGCTCCTGCCCCATGACGGCAGAAAGGAACGGGATGTTATTGCCGACGCCTTCGAGCTCGAACTCGTCGAGCGCGACTTCCATGGCGTCGATCGCCTCGCTGCGGCTCGGCGCCCAGGTGCAGAGCTTGGCGATCATCGGATCGTAGAAGGTGGAGATCTCGCCGCCCTCGGCGACGCCGGTGTCGTTCCGCACCACCAGTTCGGGCGAGGCCTCCTCGGCCGGCGGGCTGTAGCGGGTGAGCCGACCAGTCGAGGGCAGGAAGTTGCGGAACGGGTCCTCGGCGTAGATGCGGCTCTCGATGGCCCAGCCAGTTATGCCGATATCGGACTGAGTGAGCGGCAGCTCTTCGCCCGCTGCGGCGAGGAACATCAGTTCGACCAGGTCGAGGCCGGTGATCAGTTCGGTGACCGGATGCTCGACCTGCAGCCGGGTGTTCATCTCGAGGAAATAGAAGTTGCGATCCTTGTCGACGATGAACTCCACGGTGCCGGCGGAGGTGTAACCCACCGCCTTGGCGAGGGCGACGGATTGCTCGCCCATGGCTTTACGGGTGGCGGCATCGAGGAACGGCGACGGCGCCTCCTCGATGACCTTCTGGTTGCGGCGCTGGATCGAGCACTCGCGCTCGTTGAGCCACAGCACGTTGCCGTGCTGATCGCCGATCAGCTGGATCTCGATGTGCCGCGGCTCGGTGACGAATTTTTCGATGAAGATGCGATCATCGCCGAAGCTGGAGGCGGCTTCGGATTTCGAGCGCTCAAAGCCTTCGCGGGCTTCGGCGTCAGTATGGGCGATGCGCATGCCCTTGCCACCACCGCCGGCCGAGGCCTTGATCATCACCGGGTAGCCGATGGAGCGCGAGATGGTTACGGCCTCCTCAGCATCGGCGATGAGGCCCATATGGCCGGGGACGGTCGAGACCCCAGCCGCAGCAGCGAGCTTCTTCGACGTGATCTTGTCACCCATCGCCTCGATGGCTTTGACCGGCGGGCCGACGAAGATGATGCCCTCCGCCTCGAGCGCAGCAGCGAATGCAGGATTCTCCGAGAGGAAGCCATAACCGGGATGGACGGCTTCGGCGCCACTCTGCTTGCAGGCGGCGACGATCTTGTCGACCGAGAGGTAGGAGTCACGGGCGGCGGAGCCACCGATATGCACGGCCTCGTCAGCAAGCCTGACGTGCACGGCATCACGATCGGCGTCGGAGTAGACAGCGATGGTGCGGATGCCCATCCGCTTCGCGGTACGGATAACGCGACAGGCGATCTCGCCGCGATTGGCGATGAGGAGGGAGGAGAACATTCAGGGGGTGGTCCTGTCGGAATCCGAGAGATTGGCGCCGGTGCCGGCAGTCGTCTCCCTCCCCCGTTGCGGGGAGGGATCAAGGGTGGGGGGAGCAGCTATGCTGGATATTTCGGCCAGTGCTGCTGCGATGGTCAGATAGACAC
>NZ_LAJE02000199.1 GCF_000970465.2 Devosia insulae DS-56 | reverse complement strand
GCCTTGGCCTCTTCAGCTGCCTGTGCGTCAGCTTCGGCCTGCGCGGCAGCGGCGGCTGCCTCTTCGGCGGCCTTGGCTTCTTCTGCGGCGCGCGCTTGCTCGGCTGCCTGGGCGTCGGCCTCGGCCTGCGCGGCGGCTGCGGCCGCTTCCTCGGCAGCCCTGGCGTCTTCAGCGGCGCGAGCCTCCTCGGCCGCCTGGGCGGCGGCATCATCTTCAGGCGCGGCCGCGGGCTGGCCACCGCCGGTGATCGCCGCGATGCATTCCTCGATACTCGAATAGCCGTTCACGATGCAGGTGTCGGTCAGCGCCTGCCGCGCGTTGTTGATCGCGTCTGCGTCGCCGGAAGCCTGCGCCTGCTGCAAGGCGTCGTATTCGGCCTGCTGCGCGAACGCGGCGCCCGGCACCAATGCGAGAACGGCGAGACTGGTGCCGGTCAGGAGCCAGTTTCGAAAGCGCATGGGTTTTATCCTTGTTTTGGAGTCAGTTGTACGAAAAGTGACGCAGACGGGCTGAACCGAACCTGAACGGCCGACAAACCTGCTGCGATATGAATTTGCCCATTGAATGCCGAACGCCCCTCATGCGCGTGCGGTTCCGTACCGCGACAGGACCGGTCAATCGTGGCACCAGTTGGGCCGCCGCCGATCACGCGGCAATGGACGGATTCGGCAGCGGTGGCCTAGGGTTCGCGCCCCTTTTCATGCGATCCCGTTGAGGTTGGTGTCGTTGGAGTCGATCTTGGGCGAGCTTCTGAGCTACTGGCCGTTTGTCCTCGGGCTGCTGGCGACCGGGGTCATTTCCGGCATCGCGGCGGGTCTACTGGGCATCGGTGGCGGCGCCATCATCGTGCCGGCGCTGGCCTCGGCCCTGGCGCTGCTGGGCTATGACAGCGACGTGGTGCAGCACATTGCAGTTGGCACCTCGCTCGCCATCATCATCCCGACCGGCATTGCCAGCGCCCGGGCGCATGACAAGCGCGGCGCGGTGGACCATCGCATCCTGAAACTCTGGGCGCCGGTGGTGGTGGTCGCCACCTTTGTCGGCGGGCTGATGGCGGGGCTCTATACCGGCGACGTGCTGCGCATCGTGTTCGGCGTCGTGGCGCTGTTCATTGCCGCCAATATCGTCCTGCCGTTCCAGGAGCGGCTGATGGGACACTTGAGGGATTCGGCTCTGACGCACCGGATCTCGGCGGCGGTGGTCGGCTATATCTCGGCGCTGATGGGCGTAGGAGGCGGCTCGCTGAGCGTGCCGACCATCCACGCCTTCGGCGCCTCGATGCACAAAGCGGTGGGCACCGGCGCGGCGATCGGGGTGTTCATCGCGCTGTCGGGCACGCTCGGCTTCATCATCTCGGGCTGGAGCGTCGAAGGGCGCCCGCCGCTCAGCCTTGGCTATATCAATATCGTGGCGCTGGTGCTGATCGGAGTCACCGCGGCGCTCTGCGCGCCGCTCGGCGCAGCACTGGCGCACAAGCTGCAGCAGCGGACCCTGAAGATCGCCTTCGCAGTGTTCCTGACACTGGTCGGGCTGAACATGATCTGGAAGGCGATCGCCGGGTAGGGCCTACTTCGCCGGGGCGAGGGCCCACTTGGCAGACACGGAGGCCTCGTAGGTCAGTTTCCCGGGAGCGATCGCCATGGGAGCTGTAGACGGGTCGAGCACCGCGAGATCCGCGTACCCCTCCAGGGGGGTATAGGCCATGGTGTCGGGGTTGTAGCCCGTACCCTCTTTGACATTGAGCAGGTCACCGAGAGTACCGCCCAGCGATTGTGCGTAGACCTCGGCTCGGCTGCGGGCTTTATCGGCCGCGATTTTCCGGACCTGCTCGACAAACTCGGCCTCGCGCGAGCTGGCGAACGTTACGGAGTTGACTTCAATGCCGAGCGCGCTGGCGCTGCTCAGGACTTCACCGATCCTATCGGTCGTTGCGAGTGTCGCCACGGCGTTGTAGGTGGCGCGGAAACCGTCGAACTTGTCGCGGTCGGGGTCGGCGAAACTGGAAACGGGTTCGCCCTTCTTGTCCTTGGCGATCAAGTAGACCTTGGCAAACTGAAAGCTCTTGGTCTCGACCGAACTGTCGGCGATACCCAGTTGGGTCAGCGCGGCGCGAAGCTGGGCGATCTTGTCGGAAATAAGCTTGGTCGCCTCTTCGGGGGATTTCCGCTTTTCCGAGAGACTGATCGCGATCTTGGTCAGGTCCGCGGCGGTTTCAATACGTCCGCTTGCCTCTATGTAGATGTATGGGCGTTTGTCGATCTCCTGCCGGACAATGGTCGAATCCTGTGCGAACGCACATGTCGGGAGCAGCGCCACTGCAAGCACCAGCGCGTAACGAGACAGTTTCACGATGAAATCCCCATTGCCCAAGTCAACGCAATGACTTGCGGTAAACTTGGCGGCGCAATTGTGGCCAAGTTGAACGGGAGCTACAAAAGTTTTGCCCCGGCACCAGGCCGGGGCAATTGGCAGCTTCCAGGGAAGCTGGTTAGTCGGCAAAGTCCCAGGTGACCTGGACGTTGATCGAGTAGCTGAGCTCGCCACCCTCGATCGGCACGGCGCCGGCCGCGACGGAATCAGCCGAGGCTTTCATCATGTAGGGCTGCGGCGTGCCCATGCCCTGCACTTCGCTGATGTTGCGGATGCTGCCGAGCTCTTCGCCAGCCACGCCGGCATAGAGCGCGGCCTTGGCCTTGGCGTCGGCGAAGGCGGCCTTGCGGGCTTCGTCGTAGAGCTTGCTGGGGTCGGCGACCGAGAAGCTGACGCCGTTGATGGTGTTGGCGCCGACGGTCACGGCCTTGTCGAGTACCGAGCCGAGCGTTGCCAGTTCGCGCACACGGACGTTGACGTTGTTATAGACCTGGTAGCCGGTGATCTTGGGCGGCAACTGGTAGCCATTGGCGTCGCGCGCATCGGAATAGACGTAGTTCGGGCTGACCGAGAAGCCCGAGGTCTGGATGTCGCGTGCTTCGATGCCGGCGGCCTTCAGCGTCTCGATCAGTTCGCCCATTGCCTTGGTGTTGGCATCGAGCGCTTCGCGGGCGGTGGCGCCCTGGCTGGTGACACCGGAATTGACGAAGGCGGTGTCGGGCGCCGAGGTGACTTCGCCGATGCCGCTGATCGAAATGGTGCCGTTCACTTGTGTCGTCTCCTGCGCGAATACGGGGGTGGCAGTCAGCGCGGTAGCGAGGAACAGGGGAATGATGGCGGCAGTAAACGGACGCATGCGTCTCTCCTATGTGGCCTTTTGGTTGGGAAATATGTCCCAGCCAACCGGCGTGTTAGTGCGGCGAACCTGAACGGGATTTGAACGCCGCTTCCGAGACATAAGACGCCGGAGATTGCGCCAACCTTGGGTCGCGGACCGACGAAAGTTTGAGTTACGTGCCTCGACCCGTGCTGGACAGGCTTTGGGACGGCAGGTTAGGTAGCCCGTCCGAAAACCGGGGGAGTGCCGTGGCCAACCGACAAGTTCCTAGCGAAGGCGTGCTTCTGGGGCGGGCCCGAGTGCCCGGATACGAGCATCCGCGGGTGATCACGGTGCGCGGCGAGGATATCGTCGATATCACCTCGAAGGCCGCGCCGACCTCGCGCGACATCGCCGAGCAGGGCGACCCCGCAGCTTACGTCGCCTCGGCCAAAGGGCCGGTGATCGGCAACCTGCACCAGATTCTCGCCAACTCGTGGTCGGGCAAGACTGACCTCAAAGCGCCGTCGCTGCTGTCGCCGATCGACCTGCAGGCGGTGAAGGCGGCGGGCGTGACGTTCGTCGTGTCGCTGCTCGAACGCGTCATCGAGGAGCAGGCGCGCGGCGACAAGGCCAAGGCCGATGAACTGCGCAAGGATATCCTGGGGCTGGTGGGTACCGATCTCAGCCAGCTCGAGCCCGGTTCGCCCGCCGCGATGGAGGTCAAGAAGACGCTGATCGCGCGCGGCGTGTGGAGCCAGTATCTCGAAGTCGGCATCGGGCCGGACGCCGAGATTTTCACCAAGTGCCAACCGATGGCCTCGGTGGGGTTCGGCGCCGACGTCGGCATCCTGCCGATTTCGGAGTGGAACAACCCGGAGCCAGAAGTGGCGATGGTGGTGAACTCCAAGGGCACCATTGTCGGCGCAACGCTCGGCAACGACGTGAACCTGCGTGACGTCGAGGGCCGTTCGGCGCTGCTGCTGGGCAAGGCCAAGGACAATAACGCCTCCGCCTCGCTCGGGCCGTTCATCCGGCTGTTCGATGGCAAGTTCACCATCGAGACGGTGAAGGCCGCTGATATCGCGCTCAGCGTTACCGGCGAGGACGGGTTCGAACTGACCGGCGTGTCCAACATGAGCCAGATCTCGCGCTCGCCCGAGGCGATCGTCGGCGCCACCGTCGGCCGGCATCACCAGTATCCGGATGGGCTCGTCGTCTATCTCGGCACCATGTTTGCGCCGGTGAAGGATCGTGGCGGTGCCGGCAAGGGCTTCACCCACAAACTCGGCGACGTGGTGTCGATCTCGACGCCGTCGCTCGGCACCCTATCTAACACCGTGCGCCTCGCCACCGAGGCGGCCCCCTGGACCTATGGCGCCAGCCATTTGCTCAGGGACCTGGCAAAGGCGGATCTGCTTTAGCCCCACGCTCGGTGTCATTCCCGCGAAAGCGGGAACCTCCGTTTGCGGGCGCGCACCAGAAACAGAGTTTCCCGCTTTCGCGGGAATGACCCGGTGAAAACGACGACAATCGTGCCTTGCGCACTTTGTAACCAAGGAATCTCCCCATGACCGAACTGCACAAGAATCTCATCAACGGCGAATGGGTCGGCGGGGACGGGGTGAACAATATCAACCCCTCCAACACCAACGAAGTGGTGGGCGTCTATGCGCGCGCTTCCCAGCAGGACACGCTCGACGCCATCGCGGCGGCCAAGGCGGCGTTCCCGGCCTGGTCGCGCTCGGGCATCCTGCAGCGCTGGGAAATCCTCAGTAAGACCGCGCACGAGATCTTCGCCCGCAAGGCCGAGCTCGGTGAGCTGCTGAGCCGTGAAGAAGGCAAGACCCTTGCCGAGGGCCTCGGCGAAGTCACCCGCGCCGGGCAGATTTTCGAGTTCTTCGCCGGCGAGGCGCTGCGCCTCTCGGGTGAGAGCGTGCCGTCGGTGCGTCCGGGTGTCGGCGTCGAGATGACGCGCGAGGCCATGGGCGTCGTCGGCATCATCACGCCGTGGAACTTCCCGATCGCCATCCCGGCCTGGAAGATCGCGCCAGCGCTCTGCTACGGCAACACCGTGGTGTTCAAGCCGGCCGACCTGGTGCCGGGCTGCTCGTGGGCGATCGTCGATATCCTGCACCGCAACGGGCTGCCCAAGGGCGTGCTCAACCTGGTGATGGGCAAGGGCTCGGTGGTCGGTCAGGCGATGCTCGATAGCAAGGATATCGTGGCCCAGACCTTCACCGGCTCGGTGAACACCGGCCGCCGCGTCGCCGAGGCTAGCGTCAAGGTCATGCGCAAGTTCCAGCTCGAGATGGGCGGCAAGAACCCGACCATCGTGCTCGACGACGCCGACCTCAAGGTAGCGGTCGAAACAACGGCGCAGAGCGCCTTCTACTCGACCGGGCAGCGCTGCACCGCCTCGTCGCGCCTGATCGTCACCGAAGGCATCCACGACGCGTTCGTTGCGGCGCTCACCGAGCGCATCCGCAACCTCAAAGTCGGCGACGCCATCGCCAAGGACACCGAGATCGGCCCGGTGGTCGATCCTGGCCAGCTCAAGCAGGACACCGACTATATCGAGATCGGCAAGGGCGAGGGCGCCAAGCTCGTCGTCGGCGGCGATCTGGTAAAGCGCGACAACCCGGGCTACTTCCTGCAGCCGGCTTTGTTCACCGAAGCGACCAACCAGATGCGCATCGCCCGCGAAGAGATCTTCGGGCCGGTGGCCGCGGTGATCCGCGTCAAGGACTATGACGAGGCGCTGGCCGTCGCCAACGACACCGAGTTCGGTCTCTCGGCCGGCATCGTCACCACCTCGCTGAAATACGCCACGCACTTCAAGCGCAATGCCGAAGCCGGCATGGTGATGGTCAACGTGCCGACCGCCGGCGTCGATTTCCACGTGCCGTTCGGTGGCCGCAAGGGCTCGAGCTACGGCCCCAAGGAGCAGGGCAAGTACGCCGCCGAGTTCTTCACCCAGGTGAAGACGGCCTACACCGCCGCCGGCTGAGACCGACAGCGGCGATAGTTCTGAGGCCCGCGCGTCGACAGGATGCGCGGGCCTTGCTTTGTCAGTCCGACCGCAGGCCGTAGGTGACGACGACGTTGCCCCGGCTGGTAATGGTCGACTTCTTCAGCACCAGCTGGGTGATCGGGTCGGTGGCCTCGAACATGCGCTTCCCCTTGCCGGCGACCACCGGGTGGGTGATCAGCGTCAGCTCTTCCAGCAAACCGGCGAAGAACAGTTGGCGGGCGACGTCGACGCCACCCATGACGGCGATGTCGCCACCGTCGCGGTTCTTCAGGTCGCGGGCGAAAGCCAAGAGGTCGCCGTTGATCAGGGTGGTGTTCTTCCAGCTCAACTGCTCCTGGCTCACGGTGCGGGAGGCCACGTATTTCGGCACGGCGTTGATGTAATCGGCAAAGCCCTGGTCGGCCTCGGCGGTGGGCCAGTAGCCGGCCCAATCCTGGTAGCCGACCCGTCCCATGATGACGGCATCGGTCTTGCCCATCACCTCGCCGAGCAGCGCGCCCAGTTCGTCGTCGAAGGCGTCGCCCTGCCAGAGATTGGGCGCCTCGATGACGCCGTCGACCGAATGAAAGAAGCCTGCAGTGATCTTACGCATGTCATTTCTCCTGTTGTCGCCGGCCCGCCAATGGGCCGTTCATCAACACGACGAACGGCTTTCGACACGATCGACACCAGCGAACAGAAAAATCACGACGAGATGAGGAATGGTAGGCTGAGGCAATGCGTTACGAGCTATGGCTTTGCTTCGAGGCCGCCTCTTGCTAAGGAGGCGGCGCTCCGCTCACGGGGCAGGGGCCCATAGCTCAATGGTTAGAGCCGACCGCTCATAACGGTCTGGTTCCAGGTTCGAGTCCTGGTGGGCCCACCAACTTTCTGACGCCACTAGACGCCCTACGCGATCTCGAGTTTGTCGTTCAGCGAGTAGGGATCGATCTGAACCGATAGCCGGGTGACCTTCGATGTCGGGATGCGGCGGTTCCCGGATGAGGTCATCTCGATGAGCCCGAAGGCCTCGAGCTTGCCGAGCGTGCGCAGCAGGTTTGGCTGGGCCCGCTTGCTGAGCCTCGCGAGTTCGGCCACCGACTGTGGATGCTCATCGCGGATCATGCGCAGGAGTTCGCGATTGTCAGGGGTGAGCAGACGAAGCAGCACTTCGGCGGATTCGAAACTCGGCAGTGCAGCATCCGCCGGGGCAGGCTTTTCGCCCCGCGCCACAGCTTTCATCTGTGCCCGCAAATCCTTGTGCCTTTGAAGCTTCACTTCGGTCATTCTTCACTCCTGTCTTCCACTTCGACGACGTCAAAGGAGATGCCGCGCTCCCCTAGAACGCGCTCCACTTCGTCAAAGAAGTCGTCCACCAGCTTCTCCGCCCTTTCGAAGCTGTAGGGCCTTCCCGCGTCGTCTTCGGTGCGGTGCCAGTGGTCGGTAACCACCGGCTTGCTCTTGTACCGCGATCCGAGCGGCGCCACCGCGTGAGCATTGTCGAAACCGACCAGGCGCTCACCTTTCGGACCGTGCAGCGTGAAGGAGTAGCGCAAACCATGTGGACGCTCCTTCGTCGGCTCCACCTGGCGTATCTCGAACTTCACGAAGTACCCATCCGCGTAGTGGTGAACGCGGCCATCGAAGGCGAGCAGGAACGCCAGAGCATGTTCCAACTCGCCACTCATATCATATCCTCACATGATATAGTTATCTTTATCAGAGTTTCCAGGCAGCACAGGCGATTCTCCGAAATATGGAGGGCACTCACTCTCACTGAGCCCGCACCACCTCAAACAGGTTGCCCTCGATCGTGGTGATGTACAGTTCCCCCTCGCTATCGACACCGAACGAGGTGATGGCGCCGAGAGCGCCGAGCTGTTCGTTCCAGTAGGTAATGTCGCCGGGCCGGCCGTTGGCATAGGCGAAGGAGTGGACGCGGCTGTCGCAGAAATCGGCGAAGAAATACTGGCCGGCGAGCTCGGGGATTGCCTTGCCGCGGTAGACGTAGCCGCCGGTGATCGAGCAGCCGCCGGTGTCGTGCGAGTAGCTGTAGGTGGGCGGCACGAGGCCGGCCTGGTCGCAGGTTTCGGCGCCGTAGCAGGCCGGGCCTTCCATCACCCTCCAGCCGAGGTTGGCGCCGGCATCGTCGGCGCCGATGACGGTGATTTCCTCATAGCCGTTCTGGCCGACATCGGCGATGTAGAAGTCGGTGCCGTCAAAAGCCGCGCGCCAGGGGTTGCGGACGCCGACAGCGAAGATCTCCGGGCGACCGTCGCCATTGGCGAAGGGATTGTCGGCAGGGATGGCGTAGGGCGCGGCGCCGTCGACGTCGAGCCTGAGGATCTTGCCGAGCAGCTCGTCGGGGTTCTGCGCCCGGTTTTCGGGATCGCCGCGCGAGCCGCCATCGCCCATGCCGATATAGAGGTAACCGTTGGGGCCGAAGCCGAGCCAGCCGCCATTGTGGTTGGCATAGGGCTGGTCGATGTGCAGCAGTTCGGTAGCCGAACCGGGGTCGGCGATAGCGGGATCGGCGGAGACTTTGTAGCCGACGATGCGGGTGTCGCCTTCGGTGTCGGTGTAATTGACGAAGAAGCGGCCGTTCGCGGCGTAGTCGGGATGGAAGGCGAGGCCGAGCAGGCCCTGCTCGCCGCCGCTGCTGACGCTGCCGCTGAGATCGAGGAATGGCGCCTCAGCAAGATGGCCATCGACGAGGATGCGGATGCGCCCGGTCTGCTCGACCACGAACAGCCGCGGATCGGCGGGCGGTGCGACGGCGTAGACCGGCTGGTCGAGCCGGTCGGTGATCAGCCGGGTGGCCAGCGCCACCGGCTGGGCCAGGGCCGGCGCCGTGGCGAGGGCAGCGAGGGCGGCAAGCAACGGGCGCATGTGATTCCTCCGCAATGACAGGCGCTTATCACCCACGCCGCTGCGGGTGATGTCCAGTCAATCGGAGGTCAACGTGGCGCGAGCAGCAAGGTCAGGCGCTGGCAGCGCTGACGCTGTCCTTGAGGGCGGCGAGTTCGCTCTCGGCGCGCAAGGCGCGATCGCGCCAATCCTCGATGGTGAGGCCATCGATGCGTGCCGGCTCGGCGGGCGCTGCGGCCTCGACTTCGGGAAGCGGGGCGCCGGTGAGCTTGGCGTGCAGCGCCTCGATGTAGGCTGCATCGTCGGCATGCAACGTGCCGTCGGTGAATTCGGCCTGCCAGCGATTCAAGTCGGCGGTGGTTTCCTCGTTCATGCTGCCGGTTGCCAGCAATTCCTTGATCAGCGCATCGACCGCCACGGGCATCTCCTGTTCAGTTCGGGCGCAACCTATCCAAAGCCACCGCAAAGGGGAACCCGGTACGACCGCGCAAGAACCTTCTTTTGCGCAGCGCAAAAGCCTTCTTTTGCGCCTGTGAGGAAGCCCGCGAAGCCGCGTGAAAGTCTTCTTTCACGCCTGTGGGGCCCCACTTCGTGTCACTCCGACGCAGGCCGAAACGCCTTGCTGAGAAAGGCGGAACCGGCAATGCCGAAGCGCCAGGGCAGGTCGGCGGCCTTGGTGATGCCGATGCGCGGCCCGATCACCACCGGGCGCGGAGATTCGGCCGGGCGGAACTGGAACGGCGGGGCGTCGATCATCAGGCCATCATGGGCCCTGGTTACGGCAAGGGCCTGGCCGAGCTTGCCCGGACCGGAGCAGAGCGCGCGGGTGTCAGCGAGGCCACGGCGCTCGGCCATTTTCTCGATCCCAACGGTGGGTTCGATGGCGCGGATGAGGATGGCGGAGGCGTCGGCGCAGACGAAGTTGAAGCACCAGTGGATGCCGTAAGAGCGGTAAACATAGACGTGACCGGGACCGAGGAACATCGAGGCGTTGCGCTCGGTGCGGCCGCGGTACGAGTGCGAGGCAGGATCGGTCGGGTGATAGGCTTCGGTCTCGACAATGAGGCCGCCGACGCCATCGACGAGGAACTCGGCGCCCAGCACTTCGCGGGCAACGAGGGTGACTTCGCGGTTGAAGAAGGTGATCGAGTCGAAGGCAGGCATGCGCTGAAACTGGGCAATACTCCCAGCCGATGCAACCCTTTAGACCTTCTTGGTGGTGCCGTTCTGCAGACGGGCCGCGGCGATGCGCAGCGTCAGGTTGATCGACTCGCCGACATTCGAGGTGCCGCTGGAGATCAGGGCAGAATTGTTGTTGGCCGAGGTCGCGAGATCGGATTGCGCCTGAGCCCGGCGCTTCAGGCGCGCTGCCTCGGCCTCGTCGTAGAGCGAGGCGCGCGGCAGCCAGTTCATGGTGCGCTTCTGAATCTGCATGGCGGTGAGACTGCGGGCGCAAGATGAACGAAAGGTTAAGAGCGCCGCGCCGCTTGCCGAAGCCGCCAGCCCCATGACAAAGCTCACGGGATAGGAGTGCGGCATGGCGGATTCTCTGAAGTTTGGCACCAGCGGCCTGCGGGGCCTGGCGGTCGATCTCACCGGCGGCGCGGCGCGGCGCTACACGGCGGCCTTCCTCAAGCATATCGGTAAGGTCGCCGGGGGGCGGGTCTATCTGGGGCGAGACCTGCGCGCCTCTAGCCCTGCTATCGTTGCCGATTGCGCCGTGGCGATCCGCGCCGCCGGGCTCGTGCCGGTCGATTGCGGCGTGCTGCCGACCCCGGCATTGGCGCTGCATGCCATGGCGCTGGGTGGACCGGCGATCATGGTGACCGGCAGCCACATCCCAGCCGACCGCAACGGGCTCAAGTTCTACGTCGCAGCAGGCGAGATCACCAAGGCGGACGAGACGGGCATCGCCGCGGCGCTGGGCGAGGCGGTTCCAGCAGGCGATGGGGCCGCTGAGGATGGGAGCACTGGGTCTGGCGACCGCTACCGGCAGCGCTATCGCGGCCTGCTCGATGCGGCGGCGCTGAAGGGCTGGCGCGTCGGGGTGTTCGAGCATTCCTCGGTGGCGCGTGACCTATTGGTGTCGTTCCTCACCCGAGCCGGCGCCGACGTGGTGCGGCTCGGCCGTTCCGACAGCTTCGTTGCCGTCGACACCGAAGCGTTCTCCGATCCGCTGTTCGAGCCGCGCCACACCTGGATCCGGCAGCATCGGCTCGATGCCATCGTTTCGACCGACGGCGACGGCGATCGGCCGCTCTTGATCGACGGTGAAGGCAATTTCGTGCGCGGCGATGTGCTGGGCATGCTGGCGGCGCGCTTTCTTGGGGCCGATCGGGTGGTGACGCCGGTCACCTCGAACTCGGCGATCGAGGGGGTTGGCTGGTTCGGCCGGGTCGATCGCACCAGGGTTGGCTCGCCCTATGTCATTTCCGGCATGGAAGATGCCGCTGCCGGCTCGCCCGGCGCGGTTGTCGGGTTCGAAGCCAATGGCGGGTTGCTGCTGGGTAGCGCGGTGACGATCAACGGCCGGGTGCTGAGCCCGCTGCCGACGCGCGACGCGGTGCTGCCGATGCTGGCGGTGCTCGGCACGGCGGCGAAGCTCGGCGAAAGCGTCGCCGGGCTGGTGCGGACCCTGCCGGTACGTGCGGCGCTCAGCGACCGGCTGGCGCATGTGGCGAGCGAACGCAGTGCGGCGCTGCTCAAGGGGCTGGTCGAGCAGCCCGGCTACGCCGAGGCGTTTTTCGCGCCGGTGGGCGAGGTGCAATCGGTCTCGACCATCGACGGCCCGCGCTTCTCGCTGGTTTCCGGCGACACGGTACACTACCGCGCCTCCGGCAATGCGCCGGAACTTCGCTGCTATGTCGAGGGCGTGACGCCGGAGCGGGCCAAGGAGCTGCTGGATTGGGGGCTGGCCGCCGCGAGCGCGGTGGTGCGGTAGGCTTCAACATTCATCAACGCCGGGGAATGCGACTATGCCCAATGAGTCTCGCCCACCACGCCTTGCTGTTCTGATCGATGCTGACAACGCCTCTGCCAAGATCGTGGACGGGCTGTTCGAGGAAATTGCCAACCTAGGTGAGGCAAGCGTGCGCCGCATCTACGGGGACTTCTCGGGCACACACTCAAAGAGTTGGGCCGAGGTTCTCACCAAGTACGCGATCATTCCGCAGCAGCAGTTCGCGTATACGACCGGCAAGAATGCCTCGGACATTACTTTGGTGATCGACGCGATGGACCTGCTGCACTCGGGGCGGTTCGACGGTTTCTGCCTTGTGTCGTCGGACAGCGACTTCACGAGGCTGGCGTCGCGCATTCGGGAGCAGGGAGTTGATGTGTTCGGCTTCGGCGAACAGAAGACGCCGGAAAGCTTCCGCCAGGCCTGCCGTAGGTTCATCTATACCGAAAACCTGTTGCCGGATGCGCCGGCGAAAGCTGACCCTTCGGAAGCGGCGAAGCCGTTGGAGCCACTCGCCAAGGCCGAAAGGCTGCTGCTGCGCGCGATGGGCGAGATGGAGAGCGAACGTGGCTGGATGACGCTGAGTTCGATCGGCAACCGGCTTCCAATTCTCGCACCTGATTTCGATCCGCGCACCTACGGCTTCAAGAAACTCAGGGATCTTGTTCGGAAGGTCGGGAGTGTCGAATTGAAGGAGGAGGAAGGTGGACGCGTAAGCATCCGCCTGAAGCTAAAACCCCAGCCTGCCAAGCCGTCAGTTGACAGTGCTCGGAAGGCGCAGGCGGAAAGCAAAAAGGCCCAACCGCGTCAGAAGGCGCCGACAGCGACCAACGCACGGGCCAAGTAAGCCACTACTCCCGCACCACCACGAATGCCGCAGCGCTGGCCATGATCACGCCCGCCGTACGGTTGAGGATGCGCAGCGCCTTGCTCGATCGGAAGAAGTCCCGCGCCGCGGCAGCTAGGCCGGCATAGGCGCAGCCGATGGCGAGGAGGACTACCACCACGATGCCGGTGAGTTCGGCGAAGCCCAGTGCGGTGATCGGCTTGTCGAGCGGGATCACCGTGGGGAGCAGCGCCAGGTAGAAGACGATGGTCTTGGGGTTGCCCATGGTGAGGGCGAAGCCGGAGAGGAAGGTCTTCCAGGTGCTGGCGTCTTTCTTGGCGCCGATCTGCTCGGAGCCGGGCTTGGCGCTCCAGAACTGCCAGGCGACATAGAGCAGGTAGAGCGCGCCGGCCCACTTCACCACGAAGAACACCGGGCCGAACCAGGTGGCGATGGCGGCGAGGCCGAACAGCGCGAACACCAGGTAGACCAGGTCACCGGCGAGAATTCCCAGCACCATGGGGAAGGCCGAGCGGAAGCCGCCGCCGAGGGCTCGCGCCACCACTGCCGCAACGCCGGGCCCCGGCACGAGCACCGCGATTGCATAGGCGATGGTGAAGGCGACGAGGGTGACGACGTCCATGGCAGGGCTCCGAAGCAGGCAGCGGTTCTAGCGCCGGCGCGGAGGGGCGGTTCTGGGTCGGCAACGCGACCGGGGGGCACGGGGCGCTCAGCGCGGCCAGCGCCGATGTGGTGGTGCGTGAACTGCCGGGCGAGCACGGTGGCGTGTTCTGGCAGGCCGGGTTGGTGCGGGTGCTCGGCTGGGGTCGGGGGGACTGAGGCGGGTTTAGCCGGATAGCGGTGCCCGCCCCCGGCAGATACGCCGACTGCGGCCTATTCAAAAGCAACGGTCCCCGCGTACTCCGCGCCACATTGACTCGAATGTTACGTGACGTTACCGGTAACTATCGCGCACAGTCGCGGTG
>NZ_LAJE02000198.1:50000-53095 GCF_000970465.2 Devosia insulae DS-56 | reverse complement strand
CGACACCATGTGGGATTGACCACGGCGGGTGCCGACGAGAACAAGGCGGCGCTGCGGCGACGGGTGGTGGCGCTGGCGGATGGCCCCGGCTTTACCGGCCGGGCGCCTGGCGGCCCGAGCCGCTGGTCGACGGAGCGGACCGAGCACTATGAGGCGCTGCGGCCCGAGCTGGTGGTGGAGGTGGCGTACGACCACGTGAGCGGCAAGCGTTTTCGGCACGGCACGCGTCTGCTGCGCTGGCGTCCGGACAAGCGGCCGGATCAATGTCGGATGGAGCAGTTGGGTCGGTAGCACCTGTGAAGGTGCTGTCCGTCTTGCGCCGTCGGCGCCCCTCGCGTCCCCTCGCCCCTCTGGGGAGAGGGCCAGGGTGAGGGGCGCCAAGCACGCCGGCCGGAGACCTGGCGTTTCGCCGAACGCTGCGATGCCACAACAGTGCCGCTGATCATATCGCGCGCTTGGCGCCCCCTCACCCCGCAGATCAAGCCTTCGGCCTCATCTGCCGCCCTCTCCCCCCTGGGGCGCTATTGCGCTCCCCTCCGAGGGGCGAGGGGGCGATAGGGGCACCGCCGGCGCGTCCGGCATTGAGCCGGCTCAGTTCTGCGCCCGATGCCGGTTGTGAGTTCTGGGTTCTGGGTTCTGGACAAAGCAAAACCCCGCCGGCTTACGCTGGCGGGGTTTTGTTGGTGTTCTAGTCGTTTAGAGAACGCATGTTTTTGGCAGACCTGGCAGCGACCTACTCTCCCAAGCCTTGAGACTTAGTACCATCGGCGCAAAGGAGTTTAACGGTCGAGTTCGGGATGGGATCGGGTTCTGGGCTCCTCGCAATTACCACCAGATCGGCGAAAAACATGCGTGTGAATTCTGGTTTCCATGTGCCGGCGCTTAGCCGGGCAGATGATTTTTGATCTTTGGGTGCCGATCACTCGTTCCGTGCCGCTGATTGCGGGCATGGATTAATGAGAACGATCAAGCCAATCGAGCTATTAGTACTGGTCAGCTTCACACCTCGCGGCGCTTCCACATCCAGCCTATCAACGTGGTGGTCTTCCACGGCTCTCAAGGGAATGCTCGTTTTGAAGGAGGCTTCCTGCTTAGATGCTTTCAGCAGTTATCCCGTCCGAATATAGCTACCCTGCAATGCCGCTGGCGCGACAACAGGTCCACCAGAGATTCGTCCAACCCGGTCCTCTCGTACTAGGGTCAGCTCTTCTCAACATTCCTACACCCACGGCAGATAGGGACCGAACTGTCTCACGACGTTCTGAACCCAGCTCACGTACCACTTTAAATGGCGAACAGCCATACCCTTGGGACCTGCTCCAGCCCCAGGATGTGATGAGCCGACATCGAGGTGCCAAACACTGCCGTCGATATGGACTCTTGGGCAGTATCAGCCTGTTATCCCCAGAGTACCTTTTATTCGTTGAGCGATGGCCCTTCCACGCGGGACCACCGGATCACTATGACCGACTTTCGTCTCTGCTCGACTTGTCAGTCTCGCAGTCAGGCAGGCTTATGCCATTGCACTCAGCGGACGATTTCCGACCGTCCTGAGCCCACCATCGCGCGCCTCCGTTACTCTTTGGGAGGCGACCGCCCCAGTCAAACTACCCACCATGCGCTGTCCCGGATGCTGTTACATCGCGGTTAGACACCTATGACGATAAGGGTGGTATCTCATCTTGCGGCTCCATCGAGACTGGCGTCCCGACTTCAAAGCCTACCACCTATCCTGCACATGCCGACACAAGTGCCAGCGCAAAGCTATAGTAAAGGTTCATGGGGTCTTTCCGTCTGACCGCAGGAACCCCGCATCTTCACGGGGAATTCAATTTCGCTGAGTCTATGCTGGAGACAGTGGGGAAGTCGTTACGCCATTCGTGCAGGTCGGAACTTACCCGACAAGGAATTTCGCTACCTTAGGACCGTTATAGTTACGGCCGCCGTTTACCGGGGCTTCATTTCAAAGCTTGCACCTCTCCATTTAACCTTCCGGCACCGGGCAGGCGTCAGACCCTATACGTCGTATTGCTACTTCGCAGAGCCCTGTGTTTTTGATAAACAGTCGCTACCCCCTTTTTTGTGCCACTACTACCTGGTTGCCCAAATAGAAGTCACGCTTATCCCGAAGTTACGCGTGCAATTTGCCGAGTTCCTTCAGCATAGTTCTCTCAAGCGCCTTGGTATGCTCTACCTGTCCACCTGTGTCGGTTTAGGGTACGGTCTATGTTGGTGGAGCTATTTCCTGGAACCGGCTCATCGCACCCCCAATCCAATAAGGGGATACGAACCCGCGCGATCCGTCACTACCACCAGGCCCACGAATATTAACGTGGTTCCCATCGTCTACGCATGTCTGCCTCGACTTAGGGGCCGGCTAACCCTGCGCTGATTAGCATTGCGCAGGAACCCTTGGACTTACGGCGAGAGGGTCTCTCACCCTCTTTATCGCTACTCATGTCATCATTCGCACTTCCGATACCTCCAGGATCTCTCACGAGTATCCCTTCGCAGGCTTACGGAACGCTCCGCTACCGCTTGCAACAAGTTGCAAACCCTAAGCTTCGGTGCATGGTTTGAGCCCCGTTACATCTTCGCCGCAGGAACGCTTGACCAGTGAGCTGTTACGCTATCTTTAAAGGATGGCTGCTTCTAAGCCAACCTCCTGGTTGTCTAAGCATTCCCACATGCTTTCCCACTTAACCATGACTTGGGGACCTTAGCTGTAGGTCAGGGTTGTTTCCCTCTTGACGATGGACGTTAGCACCCACCGTCTGTCTCCCAGATAGTACTCTCAGGTATTCGGAGTTTGGTTAGGTTTGGTAAGTCGGTGAGACCCCCTAGCCCATCCAGTGCTCTACCCCCTGAGGTATTCGTCTGAGGCGATACCTAAATATCTTTCGCGGAGAACCAGCTATTTCCGAGTTTGATTGGCCTTTCACCCCTAGCCACACGTCATCCCCGTAATTTTCAACTTACGTGGGTTCGGCCCTCCAGTAAGTGTTACCTTACCTTCAGCCTGCACATGGCTAGATCACTCGGGTTCGGGTCTAATCCAACTAACTTGACGCCCTATTCAGACTCGCTTTCGCTGC
>NZ_LAJE02000198.1:0-45000 GCF_000970465.2 Devosia insulae DS-56 | reverse complement strand
GACCTGACCAAGCGCATCAGCGCCGGCGACTCGATCGAAATTCTCGAGACCGAGAAGGACGCCACCGGCCACCAGGATCTGCTCTATGTGGCGCTGAAACTCGGCACCACGACGCGCGAGCTGTTCCGCTTCCGCACCGACGACGGCACCGTGGATTTCTATGATCCGGACGGCGAGACCGGCAAGCGCTTCCTCACTCGCCGGCCGCTGCAGGGCGGCGGTCGTCTTGCCAGCCGCTTCGGCAACCGTGTCCACCCGATCTTCAAGTCGCGCCGCATGCATACCGGCGTCGACCTCGCATCCAAGACCGGCACGCCGATCTATGCTTCGGGCGACGGCGTGATCGAGAAGGCCCAGTGGGTCTCGGGCTACGGCAAGTATGTCGAGATCAAGCACGTCAACGGCTTCGAGACCGGCTATGGCCACCAGAGCCGCATCGCTGACGGCATCAAGCCGGGCGTCCGGGTACGCCAGGGCCAGATCATCGGCTATGTCGGCTCGACCGGTAACTCTACCGGCCCGCACCTGCACTTCGAGATCAAGGTCAACGGCCGCTTCGTCGACCCCCTGAGCGTGAAGCTGCCGCGCGACAAGTCGCTCTCGGCGCAATACGAGGGCAATTTCGAGCAGACCATCGCGCAGATCCGCGACCTGATGAACCGCGACGCCGCCCCGATGACGGTTGCGGCGCTGAACTAGCAGCGCCCATCCCCTTCCACATGCAAGACGTCATTCCCGCGAAAGCGGGAATGTCTGTTTTGGAGCAGCCTACCGCTTCCGCAGTTTGTTCTCCTGGGTGAACCAGGCAATCACTGCCGACAGCAGCGCAAGACCCGCATTGCTGTAGGAAATGGCGGCAAAGGCGGCATTGTTGGCGGCCTGTCGCGCGATCTCGGCATCGGCGGCGAGCGGCGCATCGGGTTGCATGCCGAAGAACAGCGACAACTCGGCAAAGCCCCCGAGCGAGCGCTCGAACACGAAAGCGGCGACACCGCCCATCAGCGCCACAGCGAGGAGGCCCGCAACGCGCGCTACCGCGTTGTTCACTCCCGAGGCGAGCCCGGTGTCGCGATCTTCCACCGACGTCATCACCGCGGTCGAGAGCGGCGACACCACCGCGCTCATCCCCAACCCCATCAGGATGGTGAGCGGCAGCACCCCAAGCCAGACATTCTGCAGCGGCGCCAGCAGTCCCAATAGCGCAAAGGCGATGGCGACGATCACCGCGCCCAGCGTGATCATCGGCCCGGGTCCGACCTTGTCGGAGAGCCGCCCGGCATAGGGCGACAGCACGGTGAGCGCGATGCCGAATGGCAGGAAGGCGATCGACACTTCCGCGGCGGTGACACCCCAGCCGCCGATCAGCGTCATCGGCAGGAAGAAGGTCACCGCCGAGAGCGCGAAATAGAGCGCGAAGGTCAGGCCCTGCGCGCCGGAAAAGGCGACGTTCTTGAAGTGGTAGAGCGGCAGCATCGGCGTCTTGCTGCGCGCCTCCCACCAGAGAAAGGCGACGAGCGCAGCAAGGCCGATGCCGCAATAGACCAGCACGTGGCTGATGACCGGCGCATTGCCGCCAGTGCCGGTGAGGCCCAACGCAATGAGCAGCAGCGCCACGGTGATCAGCGCGCCGCCGACCAGATCGAGCCGCCGGCCCGCTTCAGGCTGGTCCGCCGGCACCTTGAGGAACAGCAGCGCCAGCGCGATGCCGCCGAGCGGCAGGTTGATGGCGAACACCAGCCGCCAGCTCCAATCGCCCATGGTGGTGAGGACGAACCCGCCGATCACCGGCCCGAGAATGGTGGTGAGCGACGAAAATGCCGACCACAGCCCGATCGCCTTGCCGCGCTCCTCGCGCGGATAGGCCTTGGCGATAATGGCGAGACTGCCCGGCACCATCAGCGCCGCACCCAGTCCCTGCACGGCGCGGGCGATGATCAGGAAGGTTGGGTCGGGCGCCACGGCGCAGACCAGGGACGCCACCACGAACAGCACGATGCCGATGGCAAAGACATTCCTGAGCCCGAACCGATCCCCCGCCGCGCCGCCGATCAGCAGCAGCGAGGCGAGGAACAGCATGTAGGCGTTGGAGATCCACTGCGCGTCGGCGAGGCTGGCGCCGAGATCGGCGCGGATCGCCGGGGTGGCGATCGACAGCACCGAGCCATCGATAAAGCCCATCGAGGACGCAAGGATCGCCGCAACCAGCACATAGATGCGGTTCTCGGCCGGGCAGAAGGTTGCCGGCACGGCACTCGATTTGACGTCGTTCATCCCCGGCTCTCGCTTGCTGCGGAGCGCTTTCAGGCAAAGTGCCGACCTTTCCGGTTCGAAAGCGCGACCAAATCAATGACCAGAGCCTACGCCTTCTCGATCCACACGGCGAGTTCGTTGCCGCCGGGCTCGCGGAAGTGGAATCGCCGCCCGCCAGGGAAGTCGAACGCCGGTTTGGTGATCACCCCGCCGGCAGCAAGCACTTCGCGTTCGGCCAGCTCCAGGTCCTCGGTACGGATCACCGCCAAAGGCTTCTCGGTCCGCCCCTCGCCCGAGTCGATGCCGGCATCGATGCCCGCGTCATTGATCGCCTCGTAGGACGGGCCGTAGCCGGTAAAGCTCCAGCCGAAAGCGTCAGCGAAGAAACGGTGGCTCTGCAGCGTGCTGCTGGAGGGAAATTCGAGGTAGTCGATCTGGTAGCGCTGCTTCATCTTCATAGCTCCTATCGTTCTCTTTTTGTTCCTATCGCATTTGCCACTCCCGGGCAATTATTCGGAATCAGAACTTACTGGGGCCGCCGCGCGATCATTTCGAGCAGCAGCGGATAGACCAGCTCGGTGCGGGCGCCGGGCATCCGCGGATCGACCAGGTCGTGCGGTAGCAGCTCGGAGCGCGGCAAGACCTCGAGATCCACCGCCCGGCCCTTGGCGCGCCAAGCTGCCACCAACTGGCGCGCCAGCGCATTGTTGACGGCAAAATCGGCGTCGTTCAGCAGCATGCCGAGCCCCGCGGCGCGTGGCGGCGCTTGCTGTGCGGCAGACTCGAGCACCTCGCCCAGCCGCATGAACTGCGCCAGGGCGTGGGTCGGGATGCGCGGATAGGAGTGCTCCATCCCCGGCGCGCCCTGCGGCTCCAGCGGATTCCACGGCATCATCATGTTGGGCATCCTGAGCAGCAGGTTGGCGGCGGCGCGGTTGGCCCAGGGCGGCACGAAATGCGGCCCGAGGAAGGGCGAGACGGCAACGGTGTGCGCCACATCGGCCCGGTATTGCGCCGCCCACGCGGTCATCGCGCCACCCGCCGACATGCCGACCACAGTGACCTCGTCGCCCAGCCCGCGCGTCAGGTCGATCGCCGCATCGGTCCTCTCGACCATCTGCTCGGCACTGAGCGCGGTGAGCGCCAGCGTCATCTGGTCGGCCTCGCCATGCCCGGGCCAGCGCGGCACATAGACATTGTAACCCAGCTCGAACAGCTGCCGCGCCAACTCATCCCCCTGCAGCGGACAGTTGGTGAGACCATGCAGGTACACCACCGCCTTCGCCACGCGGGCGCCATGGGTGAAGAGGCGCGAACCGCATTCCGGATGCAGCGGCAGCTTGGCTTCCTCCACCGCGATTGCCGCAAACGCCGCTGCCGCGGCCTGGTAGTCCGCCGCCGGCTGGTTCACTGGGCGATTTTCGGTGAGCACCTCGGCATCGAGTGGCAGTTGCGACAGCCAGGCGAAGGCGGCGCCGAGCAGCAGCACGATGACGGTCAGCACGGCTGCTCCCGCCTTCAGCAGCCACGGCACCGGCTGCCACGCCGGCGCCGGCGGATAGGCTTGGCCCAGCAGCAGTGCTGCGATCACCCCGATCCCGGCCATGATCAGCATCGCAACGAAGCCGGTGGTGACGACGGTCAACGCGGCAAGCTCGATGATCCCGAAGCTGCGCGCACCGAGCGTTGCGACATCGACGCCCTGCACGAAATCCGCGATCGCCAGCACCACCGGATAGGCGCAGAGCCCAACCAGCGCCCCGGCAAAGGCGCCGCGCGCCAGCGACAGCCGGCGCGGCCAGCCGATGAGCAGCCACCAGACGATTGTGGCCACAACGAAAGTGCCGAAGAACGGCGCCACCCAACCGGTATCGGCCTGCAGCAGGCCGGCGGGGCCGGCGACGCCAAGCCCGGTCACCGGAGCGGCTGCGATCGCGCCGACGCCGAAGATGGCGCCAGCAACCGGCGTCCACCACCAGTCGCCGGCCCGGCTCATTTGCTCACTGCCGATTGGTCGGCGATGCGGGCGAGGCGCTCGACCATAGCCGCCTTGAGGCTGGCGATCCCCTGATCGTCCCAGCCCGGCGGCTCGATCAGCGCCCGCCAGGCATCGATGTAGTCGGCCGGCGCATAGTCGTGCCCGTGTCCCGGCGGCGGCTCGAGCGCCAGCGCCATGTCCATGCCCAGCTGCAGGAAAGTGACGACCGGATACCAGTTGAGGATCGGCGAAACGTCGGGCCCGCGTCCGCCCTTCAGCCAGTCGGGCTCGCGATGCAGCGACGCATAGCTGAAGAACACGATCGGATCGCTGGCATGCTGCAGGAAGGCGATGCGCATCGGCCCCCACGGCACGCCGGCGACATCGAGACCGCCACCCTGGTTGGTGAAACGGATGGTGGTCTGGTTGCCGAATTTAGGCAGCCATTCGGGCGTCCCCGCCTGCCGGTTGTTGGTGGCCCAACGCCAGATGCCGCTGGTAAAGGGCGGCCCGACCCACAGTGCCCCCTGGAATGGATCCTGCAGCACGTCGAAGAACTGCGTCGAGGCCTGCGAGGCATGGGCGCCGAGGCTGAGGCCGTTGAGATAGAGTTTTGGGCGTTTGTCATGCGGCAGCCTGGTCCAGTGGCCATAGACCACGTTGAACAGCGCCTGCGCGGCCTCGGTGCCGTACTCGGGCTCGACCACCAGCGACAGCGGGCTCAGCAGGTACGAGTATTGCAGCGACACCGAAGCGACATCGCCGGCCATCAGGTACTCGAGCGTATCCATGCCGGCCGGATCGACCCAGCCGGTGCCGACCGGCGTCACGATCAGCAGCACCGAGCGATCGAAGGCGCCGATGCGCAGCATCTCGTCGAGCGCCAGCTGCGCCCGCGCCTCGGTGGTTGCGGCTGAGCGGAGCCCGACCGAAACCCGCAGCGGCTCCAGCGCCGGACGGCCGATCACCGCTTCGATCTCGGCCTTGCTCGGGCCGGAATCGGCATAGATACGCCCGTCGCGCCCAATCGTGCTCCAGTCGATCAGCGACTGGGCGCTGCCCGACCTGAGCGGATCGTTCGGCGGCGTGCCGAACTGGCCGGCGACGCCGTCGAGCTGGAGGAAAAACGCGTCGGCAGCGCGCAGCGCCCCGCGCATCAGGACGCCGTTGAACAGCGTCGTCGCAATGATGCCGACCACCACGAGGCTGCCCACCAGTGCGACGCGTCGCGGCACATAGCGCACCAGCCAGCGCGAGAAGAAGCCGACCCCATAGGCGAGGAGCTTGCCGGTGTAGATCAGGATGGCGGCCGGCAGCAGCGCGATCAACAGGACTGAGATCGGCAGACCCGCCTCGACCGGCTGCATCCCCATGATCTCACGTACCGAGTTCTGCCAGCCGGTGGTCTGGTAGAGGCAGGCCGCCATCAGCACCAGGCAGCAGAGCGTCACGGCGATCTTCAGCCAGTGCGTGTATTTCGACACCGGCAGCCTGAGGCCCATATAGCTCCACAGCCACTCGAGCGCGACGCCGATACCGTAGCCGGCGCCGAAGGCACAACCCGACAGCACCCCCTGGATCAGCGCCTCGCGCGGCAACAGCGACGGGGTCAGGGCAAGCGAAAACAGGATCGAGCCGACCACCAGCCCCATCTCGGAGAAACGATCGAGGAGCCGCTTCAGCCATGCCGGTACTTGCACGTTGCTCCTCCAGCCGCTCGGTCGTCTTGACTCTCTGCCGCGCTAGACTGGCCGCGGCGCTGCCGCCAACCGATCAATATCGGGTCGGCAATTTAGCACGATTGCCGGTGATGGCTCAGAGCACCGGTCCGAGCATCGCTACCGTATTGTTCCAGATCCGCCGCGTGCCGCCCCAGGCCTCGACCTCGGCGGCATGCACCAGCACCGACGCTTCGATATAGCTCTGCTGGCGCTGCCGCAGCGCTTGAGTGAGCGAGATATCGGCGATCAGCATGTTGTTCTCGAAGTTCAGCTCGAAACTGCGCCGGTCCATATTGGCCGAACCGATCAGCGCCAGCTCGCCATCGACCGTCATGGTCTTGGAATGGAGCAGCCCGCCCTGGTATTCGCGGATCATCACCCCGGCTTCCAGCAGCTCGGCATAATAGCTGTGGCTGGCAGCGGCCACGACCCAGGAATCGTTGCGCTCGGGCACGATGAAGGTGGTCTCGACGCCGCGATAAGCGCTGGCGCAGAGCGCCGCCTGGATGGTTTCGTCAGGCACGTAGTAGGGCGTGGTGATCACCAGCTCGCGCCGCGCCGCGTTCATCACCGAAACGAAGATTTCCGGCATTGCCGAGGGGCGGACGGTCGCCCCGGTGCCGATCACCTGGGCAACGATGCCAGGCTGCTGAGCCGGCAGCGGGCGCTGCAGCAGTTCGGTCAGGTCGTCCTCGCCATGCCCCATCCAGTCGGACGCAAACAAATGCTGGTTCTGTCGCGCGATCGGCCCTTCGAGCCGCACCATGATATCGACCCACGGCGCGAACTTCGCCTTGGGCGCAAAGGCAGCGTCGGCGCAGTTCTGGCTGCCGCAATAGGTGACGGCATTGTCGATCACCACGATCTTCCGATGGTTGCGCATATCGAGCCGCCCCCAGATCGCGCCGATCAGCGGATTGCCGATCGGCATGGCGCGGGCAAGCTGCACCCCGGCGCCGCGCATGGCGCGCCAGTGCTCGGAGCGGATCATGCTGCGCGAGCCGACATCGTCGGCCATCGCCCGGCAACTGACGCCGCGCAGCGCCGCCCGCTGCAGTGCCGCGACGATCTTCTGCCCGTTATTGTCAGGCAGCCAGATATAGAACAGCAGGTGCACATGGTCGGTGGCGGTGTCGATATCGGCGACCATCGCCTCGATCGCGGCGTCCGAACTCTCGAGCAGTTGCGCCCGGTTGCCGGCGACCGGCGGATAGCCGCTGACCGAAGTGCCGGCACGGAACAATGGCAGTGTCCCCTCCGGCAACTGCGCCTCGACACCCGGGGTGCCGAACGGTGGCGGCAGCGTCTCGAACGCCTTGCGCAGACGCGCCGTGCGGGTGCGCCCGATATTGGTCTCGCCCACCAGCACATAGGCGATCATCCCAACCAGCGGCGCGATGACGATGATCATCACCCAGGCGAGGCGCGACACCGGTTCGCGATAGGGCCGGAGCAAGGCGCGGCCGACGAAGAACAGTTGCAGGCCGATTTCGAGCGCCAGCAGCAGCAACGCGACCGTCGATCCCTCCATGCGCCTCCCCTTTGCTCGCAACCTCTCTGAGACAATGGAATGATCGAACATAGAAAGTCGACAGCCGAGCTGCCGCAGTCGACTAAAATCGTCGCCAATCGGCATGAGCCAAGTTTAGACGCGCCCACCGATACTGTGCTCTTGTCGTTCGGCCAGCCAACGAGGGGTCGCCCCAAGCAATGAGCGAGCAACACCGCCGCACGCCCCTGCCCCGCCACGGCGGCTGGGCCGCCCTCGCCGGCCTCGCCTTCGCGGTCGTCGCGCTGCTGTCAGTGCTGCTGTCCGGCATCGCCATCAACGAGCTGGTCGCCAGCCCGCAAGGCAGCGTCAGCTGGCTGACCCTGTTGGTCGGCGTGGGTCTGACCGGTGCGCTGTTCTGGTGGCTGCTGCTGATCCGGCCGCGCCGCTACACCCTGTTGCGCGGCGCCGTCGCCGGGGTGCTGGTGGCGTTCTTCTCCTATCCGGTGGTGCTGACGCTGTCCGACCTGCTGCGCCGGGGTAGCCTCGATCCCGAAACTTACGCCAGCCGCGGCAGCAACCTGCTGCTGCGCACGGTGATCTCCCAGCTGACCACCGGCTTCGCCTCCACCCTGGCGTTTGCCCTGGTCGGCCTCGGGCTGGTGCTGGTGCTGCACCGCCGGCATCCAGAGACGATGCGCCAGCGCGACCGGCGTGGTTTCTGGCGCACCGTGCCCAAGCTTGGAGCAGGCCTGGCACTGTTCCTGGTGCTCGCGCTGGTCGGCACCTTTGCGGTCCTGACGCTGCTGCCGCTCGATACCGAGAGCCTCAGGGCCAACGCCGCGGCAAGCACGCCGGCCGCCAGCTACGAGGAGGCGACGGCGAAGATCGAAGCGTTGCGGGCCGAGGAGGCGACGCTGCCGCTGAACCCGCGCTGCCTGTCGACGCTTCTGACGCATGGCCGCAAGGTCGACCGCGTCGTGGTGTTCTTTCACGGCCTGACCAACTGCCCGGCACAGGCTGAAAAGCTCGGCGCCAAACTCTTCGCGCTCGGTTACAACGTCTATCTGCCGCGCATCCCGCAGCACGGCGATGCCGACCAGATGAGCCTGGCGCTCGCCGATCTCACCGCCGAACAGCTGATCGCCGTCGGCAACCAGGCGACCGATATCGCCCAGGGACTGGGCGATGAAGTGGTGATTACTGGGCTCTCGGCCGGCGGCAGCATCGCCGGCTGGATCGGCCAGCACCGCGCCGATGCCGACCAGTCGATCGCCATCGCGCCGTTTCTCAGCCCCAACCTGGTGCCGGGCTGGGCCAACCGCGCGGCGACGGCGCTATTGCTCAACGCCCCCAACGCCATGGTGTGGTGGGACCCGGCGACCCGCGATAACCCACCGGGCATGACCTACGCCTATCCGCGCTACGCCACCCACGGCCTCGCCCAGGCGCTGCGCCTCGGCGTCGCGCTGATGGACGCGGCCGCCGCGAATGCCCCGCTGGCGCCGAAGCTGGGCATGCTGATCAACGAAGCCGACGATGCGGTGAGCGGCGCCAAGATCGAAGAGCTGGTGCTGCATTGGCAGAGCCACGGCGCCAAGGTGAACGTGGTTCGCCTACCGCTGGCGCTGGAACTGGGGCACGACCTGATCGACCCGCACCAGCCGACCGGCGATCCGGATTTCGTCTACCAGGTGATGGTCGACATGATGAACGGGGTGACGCCGACGATCCCCGAGGGCGCCCAATGAGAAAGGGCCGGTCGATCGACCGGCCCTTCTGGTTTACGCGGCGGCGTCGATGCCCGGCGCTTCGGGCACGCCGCTGCCGAGCCGCAATCCGCGCTCGCCGGCATCGATCACCACGCTCTGCCCGTCGCTGACCCGGCCGGCGAGGATTTCCTCGGCCAGCCGATCCTGCACTTCGCGCTGGATCACCCGCTTCAGCGGGCGCGCGCCATAGGCGGGGTCATACCCCTCATTGGCCAGCCACTCGCGTGCCGCATCGGTGAGCTCGAGCGAGATGTCGCGCTCCTTGAGCAGCCCACGCAGGCGGCCGAGCTGGATGTCGACGATCGCCCCCATATGGTCGCGCTGCAGCCGGTGGAAGACGATGATGTCGTCGATCCGGTTGAGGAATTCCGGCCGGAACGAGGCCTTCACCACATCGAGCACCTTGCCGCGCACCAGTTCGACCGATTCGCCGTCCTGCAGGTTGACCAGATACTCCGACCCCAGGTTGGAGGTCATGATGATCAGCGTGTTGCGGAAATCCACCGTCCGCCCCTGCCCGTCGGTCAGTCGCCCATCGTCGAGCACCTGCAGCAGGATGTTGAACACATCCGGATGCGCCTTCTCGATCTCGTCGAACAGCACCACCTGGTAAGGCCGGCGACGCACCGCCTCGGTCAGTACCCCACCCTCGTCGTAACCGACATAGCCCGGAGGGGCGCCGATCAGCCGGGCGACCGAGTGCTTTTCCATGAACTCGCTCATGTCGAGCCGCACCAGCGCATGTTCGTCATCGAACAGGAACTGCGCGAGGCTCTTGGTGAGCTCGGTCTTGCCGACGCCGGTTGGCCCAAGGAACATGAACGAGCCGATCGGCCGGTTCGGATCCTGCAGGCCCGCCCGAGCGCGCCGCACGGCCTTCGCCACGGCTTCCACGGCCTCGGCCTGGCCGATGACGCGCTTGCCGAGTTGGGCTTCCATGCCGAGCAGCTTTTCGCGCTCGCCTTCCAGCATCCGATCGACCGGAATGCCCGTCCAGCGGCTGACCACGCCGGCGATATGGCTCGGCATCACCACTTCCTCGACCATCGGGTTGTCGGGCTTGCCGTCACCATTGGGATCGTCTGCCGACTTGATGCGCTTTTCGAGATCGGGAATGACGCCATAGGCGAGCTCCCCCGCTTTCGCGAGGTTGCCGGTGCGCTGCGCCAGTTCGAGATCGGTGCGCGCCTTGTCGAGCTCTTCCTTGAGCTTCTGGCTGCCCTGCATGCGCTCTTTCTCGGCCTGCCAGCGCGCCGAGAGCGTATTGGCCTGCTCCTCGAGATCGGCGAGCTCCTGCTCGAGGCGCCCGAGCCGGGTCTTCGAACCCTCGTCGGTCTCCTTCTTCAGCGCCTCGCGCTCGATCTTCAGCTGCATGATGCGGCGATCAAGTTCATCGAGCTCTTCGGGCTTCGACTCGGCCGCCATGCGCAGCCGCGCCGCCGCCTCGTCGATCAGGTCGATCGCCTTGTCGGGCAGGAACCGGTCGGCAATGTAGCGCTTCGACAGGGTCGAGGCGGCAACGATGGCCGAATCCGAGATCCGGATGCCGTGGTGCAGCTCGTACTTTTCCTTGAGGCCACGCAGGATCGAGATCGTATCCTCGACCGTCGGCTCATCGACGAATACCGGCTGGAAGCGACGCGCCAGAGCCGCGTCCTTTTCGACATGCTTGCGATATTCATCGAGCGTCGTTGCGCCGACGCAGTGGAGTTCACCGCGAGCGAGCGCCGGCTTCAACAGGTTCGACGCATCCATCGCCCCGTCGGTCTTGCCGGCGCCGACCAGCGTATGCATCTCGTCGATGAACAGGATGATCTGCCCATCGGCCGACGAGATCTCGTTGAGCACGGCCTTCAGCCGCTCCTCGAACTCGCCGCGATACTTCGCGCCGGCGATCAGCGCCCCCATGTCGAGCGACAGCAGCGCCTTGTTCTTCAGCGATTCCGGCACGTCGCCATTGACGATGCGGATGGCGAGGCCTTCGACGATGGCGGTCTTGCCGACGCCGGGCTCACCGATCAGCACCGGGTTGTTCTTGGTACGGCGGCTCAGCACCTGCACGGTGCGCCTGATCTCTTCGTCGCGGCCGATCACCGGATCGATCTTGCCTTCGCGCGCCGCCTCGGTGAGGTCGCGGGCATATTTCTTCAGCGCATCGTAGCTGTTCTCGGCCGAGGCGGAATCGGCGGTGCGACCCTTGCGGATCTCGTTGATTGCCTCGTTCAGCCCCTGCGGCGTGACGCCGGCCGAAGCGAGGATCTTGCCCGCATCGGTATCCTTCTCGACGGTCAGGGCGAGCAGCAGCCGCTCCACCGTGACGAAGGAATCGCCGGCCTTCTGCGCCGCGCTCTCGGCGGTGTCGAAGACCCGCGCCAACTCACGGCTCAGGTACAGCTGGCCGGCATCGCCGGACACTTTTGGAATCTTCTTGAGGGCAGCCTCGGTTTCAGCCCGCGCGATCCGCGCGTCGCCAGCGGCCTTGCTGATCAGCCCCGCGGCCATCCCCTCGTCGTCGTCGAGCAGCACCTTCAGCAGGTGGATCGGCGCAAATTGCTGGTGACCTTGGCCGAGCGCCAGCTGCTGCGCATTCTGGATGAAGCCGCGCGCGCGCTCGGTGTATTTCTCGATATTCATTCAACTCTCCTCGTCTGGCACGTCGGATCGCCCTCGATGAGGCACGCATCCAACGCCTGAAGCGTTGATTTGGCTCAAACGAAACCGTTGGAGGATCGATCAAACCAGATCAAGACCCGAGGCCCGCACAGCGGCGCTCCCTGGTCCTGACGCTGATATGGGGAGCGTTCGGCCATAGAAAAGGGCTTCAGATGTTGGCATCGTTGACAACATCACAAACTGTTGGCATCTATGCCAACATGAATGCGGTCCTCGTACTCGAACGGAAGGAAACTGACGAGGATGGGATGATCCTTGAGGCGGTGGTCTGGCGCGTCCCCGAACCCGTGGCTGGCAGTCGTCACGGCTACAAGTACCGGCTCTTCTTCGGCCGCCGCGGTGAGCGGCTGATCGGATATGACAACGAGCGCGGCAAGGGGGACCACAAACACCTCGGCAAGCGGCAGCTAGCCTATGATTTCGCTGACGTACCTACTCTCATGCAGGACTTTCTGAAGGATGTAGAGCAATGGAAGAAGCAAAGAGAACCCTAACCGTTCGCGTCCAAAGTCACGAGGACTTCCGTGACGAACTGATGCATGCGGCACGGGCAGTTGACAGCGGGGAGGGCTACCAAGGCGAGGTTCACTCTTTCACCAGCTTGCCGCTGTTCTTCCGCGTCTTCTCTCAGAAGCGCTGGGAGTTGATCCTCAAGCTGCAGGAGATCGGTCCATCAAGCCTGCGCGGTCTGGCGCGGGCTCTTTCACGCGACGTCAAACGCGTCCACGAGGACGCCGAGCTTCTCCTTGAAGAGAAGGTCATTGAGCGGGATAAGGCCGGTAAGCTTTTCGTTCCGTTCGAGACGATCCGCATCGAGGCGAGCTTGCCCACTGCTTCGAAATCCGCAGCCTGAAACAAGAAAGGCCGGGATTGCTCCCGGCCTCATGGTTTTCCAAGGCGTATCGGCTTACTCAGCCGGTGTGTTTCCGGCGGTGAGGAAGGCCGGCAGCTCGCCGACATCGGGCTGCGGCGCGCCGGCGGGATCGGCCCCACCTTCACCACCCTGCCCGCGCGACCGGCGACGCGGCCGGCGATCGCGACGGCGCGGTTCGCCATCGGCCGGCGGCGCCTCGCCTTCGGCGGCGGCCGTTGCCGGCGGCGCGGCGACAGCGGTCTCGACCACTGCCATCACCACCGGTTCGCTGCCGGGGATCGACTGCTGCTGCGGTTGCTGCTGCTGGTCGTGCTGCTGCGGCTGCTGGCTGAACTGACGTGGCTCGGGCGACGCGAACCGATCGTTGATCGGGGCGAAATCGTCGTCGTAATCGTCCTCATCCGCCTGCTGACCGAACTGGTCGCGCTGCTGGTTCTGCGGCTGAGCCGCCGACAGGATGCGGAAATAGTGCTCTGCGTGCTGCAGATAGTTCTCGGCCATGACGCTGTCGCCGGAGGACTGCGCATCGCGAGCGAGCTGCAGGTATTTCTCGGCGATATGCGAGGCGTTGCCGCGCACTTTCACGTCGGGGCCGTTACTCTCGTAGTTGCGGCTCAACGGGTTGCCGTGCTTACGGCCACCATTGTTGTTCCGACCACGGGAGCGGTTCTTGTTGTTCTGCTGGTTGTTAGGTCTCATCGTCTCTTTTCAAGCCTTGGAAAAGAATACTGAAGGCAACATGGGGACATCGGCACCGGGGGCCGCAGGCGCAATATCCAGCGCGGGCGGTCTCGTTCCAGCAGTGCCTGAGCTATCGCGTGTTGAACCACTTTTTGCTCATCAAGGCGTCTCGGTTCCTCGTCCGAGAATCGAACACTGCCAAATGCAGCTTCGCCGATGAGCGGGTGGCCGTCACCTTGGCGCGATCTCGACCGCACCGTTGACAGCACCCGGAACCTATCTGGTTCGCCCTGCCTTTCCAAGCACAAAATATGGGCGGCCCTAACGGATACTCAAGGGGCAGAGTTGAGACGGGCCACAACCATGCGATCGAGCCCCGCCAGATCAGGCACCACGTCGACCTCGGCAAAGCCGGCGCCGACAAAGATATCGCTGACCGTGTGCCCCTGGCCGGAGCCGATCTCGAGCAGCAACACGCCGTCGGCCGCAAGGAACAATCCGGCTTCGGCAGCGATCGCCCGATAGGCTGCCAGCCCGTCCGGCCCGCCATCCAGCGCCAGCCGCGGATCGTGCTCGCGCACCTCGGGCATCAGTCCGGCAATGACCGCGCTCTCGATATAGGGCGGGTTCGAGGTGATGAGGTCGAACCGCTCGCCTGGCTCCAGCGGATCGAACCATGAGCCCTTGAGCGTGGTGAAGCGGTTGCCGACGCCATGACGGTTGGCGTTGAGCCGCGCCATCTCCAGCGCTTCGGCCGAAAGATCCACCGCTACCGCGCTGACATCGGAATACTCGGTCAGCAGCGAAATCGGGATACAGCCGGTGCCGGTGCCGAGGTCGAGGATATGTGGGCTGTTCAACGCCCCGATCACCTCGAGCCCGCGCTCCACCAGGAGCTCCGTCTCCGGCCGCGGCACCAGGGTCGCGGCATTGAGCTTGAAGCTCAGGCCCCAGAATTCCTTCTCGCCGAGGATGCGCACCACCGGCTCACCCTTGAGCCGGCGGGCAGCGAAAGCCTCGAGCGCCTTCAGCTGCTTTGCCGGCACGGCCTCGCGCTCGCGATTGACTAGCTCCAGCCGGTCCATCTCGAAGGCCGCTTCGGCGAACAGCCGGGCATCCAGTTCCGCCGTGTCGATGCCGGCCTTCCGGAACAGGTCGCGTACCCCCCGCCATGCTGCGCCCACGTTCAGTGTCAGGAAATCCCCTCCATGGCGGCGAGCTGCGCCGCCTGGTTTTCGGTGATCAGCGCCGAGATCAGCTCTTCGAGCGCATCGCCGGCGATCACCTTGTCGAGCTTATAGAGCGTCAGGTTGATCCGGTGATCGGTCACCCGACCCTGCGGGAAATTATAGGTGCGGATGCGTTCCGAACGATCGCCCGAGCCCACCTGTTCCTTGCGCGCATCCGCCCGTGCGGTGTCGCGGGCGTTGCGCTGCTCTTCATAGAGCCGCGCCTGCAACACCTTCATGGCAGTGGCGCGGTTCTGGTGCTGGCTCTTCTGGCTGGCAGTCACCACGATGCCCGACGGCAGGTGGGTGATGCGCACCGCCGAGTCGGTGGTGTTGACGTGCTGGCCACCGGCGCCGGATGACCGCATGGTGTCGATGCGGATATCCTCGGCCTTGATGTCGATGTCGATCTCCTCGACTTCCGGCAGCACCGCCACTGTCGCCGCCGAGGTGTGGATGCGGCCCTGCGTTTCTGTCGCCGGCACGCGCTGCACCCGGTGCACCCCGGATTCGAACTTCATCTTGGCGTAGACGCCCTTGCCGGTGATATTGGCCACCACTTCCTTGTAGCCGCCGACTTCGCCCGGGCTTTCTTCGAGGAGGCTGAACTTCCAGCCCTGCAGGTCGGCGTAGCGCTGATACATGCGCAACAGATCGCCGGCGAACAAAGCCGCCTCATCGCCGCCTGTACCGCCGCGCACTTCGAGAATGACGCTTCTCTCGTCGGCGGCATCCTTGGGCAGCAGGAGGATGCGGATCTCGGCCACCGCCTGCTCGATCCTCGGCTTCAGCTCGCCGATCTCGGCGGCCGCCATCTCCACCATTTCTCGGTCGCCGGAACTCACCAGCTCTTCCGCCGATTCGAGATCGGCGAGCAGCTTCTGGTAGGCCTGGATCGGCCGCACTACCGGCTCGAGCTCGGCGTATTCCTTACTCAGTTTGACGAACTGCTCGGCCGACGGGCCGGACGACAAAGCCGCCTCGATCGAATCAAAGCGCTTGGTCAGAGCGTCGAGCTTGTCTTGGGGAAGGGTCGCCATCAGGAGTGGTCCAACTTGAACTGCCCCTCACCCGCCCTGCTGCGCAGGGCACCCTCTCCCTCAAGGGGAGAGGGACAGCGGGGGCACAATCGTGCCGCATCTTCCCTCTCCCCTTGAGGGAGAGGGTGGCTCGGCGAAGCCGAGACGGGTGAGGGGAAGGACGTCCAGGTGAAACGCATTCTACCTAAATCACCAGCCCCTGCCGGCCGGCCCAGTCGAGCAGCAGCTCGCGAATACCGGGGCCATGCGCGCCTTCTAGCAGCGCGGCGGAGATGGAATTGCGAATGGGCGTGAGTTCGGTGCCAAGGATCATCTCCTTGATCGGGCCGATGGAAGGCGGGCTCATCGAGAGATTGGTCATGCCGATCGAGAGCAGCGCCAGCGCCTCGACGGTGCGGCCGGCAAGCTCGCCGCACATGGTCAGCGGCACGTTGTAGCGCCGCGCCATATCGACGATGTGCTTCAGCGCCCGTAGCCGCGGCAAGGCGATCGGATCGTACGACTTGGCGACGCGCTTGTTGCCGCGGTCGGCGGCGGTGAGGAACATCACCAGGTCGTTCGAACCGATCGAGACGAAGTCGGCTTCCGGCAGTACCTGGTCGAGCTCCCAGAGGAGCGAGGGCACCTCGATCATCGCGCCGAGCTCGAGCTTGCTCGGCACCGTCTGGCCGGCATGCTTCATGCGCTCGAGTTCCTTGTTGACCACCAGCCGGGTCTGCCGGAACTCCCAGGCGTCGGTGACCATGGGGACGAGGATCTTCATCGGCCCGCCATTGGCGGCCTGCAGCAGCGCGCGGATCTGGATGCGCAACAGCCCCTGCCGGTCGAGCGCCAGGCGCAGTGAGCGGAACCCCATGGCCGGGTTCTCTTCGGCCTCGTAGCGCAGATACGGAATCACCTTGTCGCCGCCGATGTCGAGCAGGCGGAAGACGATGGGCTTGCCTTCGGTGAGCCGGATCGCCTCGGAGTAGAGTTCGACCTGCTCCTTCAACCGGGGGAGCCGCGAGGCGATCATGAATTGCAGTTCGGTGCGGAACAGCCCGACGCCCGAGGCGCCGGTATCCTGCAGCATCGGCAGGTCGGCGACGATGCCCGAGTTGTGCAAGAGCGTAATCTCGTGGCCATCCCTGGTGATGGCCGGCTTGTCCTTGAGCTCGAGATAATGTGCCCGGCGCTTGGCCCCGAGCCGCACCTTATCGACATAGACCTGGATCATATCCGGGGTCGGCCGCAGGTAGACCGTGCCCTGCTGACCATCGACGATGATGTCGTCGCCCGTCTCCGACATCGAGACGATGTTCTCGGCCTGCCCGACCGCCACAAGGCCCAGCGACTTGGCGACGATCGCCACATGCGAGATGGCGGCGCCCTCCTCCAGCACCACCGCCCTCAGCCGGGTCCGGTCATATTCGAGCAGGTCCGCCGGTCCCATATTGCGGGCGACGAGGATGGCGTTCTCGGGCAGGTCCTTCTTGGTCGCGCCATCGCCGGTGAGCACGCGCAGCAGCCGGTTGGCGAGATCATCGAGGTCGTGCAGCCGATCCTTGATGTAGGGATCGGTCGACCGCATCATCCTCGCACGGGTGTCGTTCTGCACCCGCTCCACCGCCGCCTCGGCGGTGAGACCGTTATTGATCGCCTCGGTCAGCCGGTCGACCCAGCCGCGATCATTGGCGAACATCCGGTAGCTCTCGAGGATCTCGCGGTGATCCGAGAACGACTGCATGTCGCCATGGCTGAGCATCTGGTCGATAGAAACCCGCATCCGGTCGAGCGCATCCGACAGGCGCTTCAGCTCGACCTCGGTATCCTCAGCGACGAAATTGGTGACGACGACGCGCGGGTCGTGCAGCACCACCTTGCCCAGCGCCACGCCGTCGGTGAAACCGTTGCCGGCGAACTGCCGCGGGCGCCTGAGGTCGATATCCTGGCCGGGCTTGATCAGGGCGTCGAAATCAGAGGTCGACATCATTTCGGCGAGCAAGGTCGCCGTGGTCAGCATCGCCTCGATCTCGTCTTCGCCATAGGCGTGCGAATCGCGGTTCTGCACCACCAGCACGCCCAGCGTCTGGCCGGCGCGCAGCACCGGCACGCCGAGAAAGGCCTGGAACGGATCCTCGCCGGTTTCCGGGCGGTAGGCGAAAGCCGGGTGCGCCGGCGCGTTGTCGAGGCTGAGCGGTTCGGCCTGCGCCGCGATCAGGCCGACGAGGCCCTCGCCGAGCCTGAGCGTCGTCATGTGCACGGCGGTGGCGGCAAGGCCGCGGGTGGCGAACAGTTCCAGCGCGCCGTCGTCGCGCAGCACGTAGAACGAACAGACGTCCGCGTGCATGTTGTCGGCGATGAGACTGACGATCTTGTCGAGCCGAGCCTGCGAAGCCAGCGGCTCCGCCATGGTTTCGCGCAACTGCTTCAGGAGCACGCGCGGCCCGCTGATCGCTATGGCCATAGTTCCCGCCCGGCGGCCCGGCGCCGCCCTATCGCCAGCGGCGCCGTGACCGGGGTCTAGGCGTCTCAGGCGTCCTGCTTGTCCAACCCGTAATACGTATGGAGCGCGCGAACCGCAAGTTCGGCATACTCGTCATCGATCAGCACTGAGGTCTTGATTTCCGAAGTGGTGATCAGCTGGATGTTGATCGACTTGTCGGCCAGCGCCTTGAACATCGAAGCGGCAACGCCTGCATGGTTGCGCATGCCGACGCCCACCACCGAGACCTTGGCGCCGCCCTTGGCGCTGGTCAGCGTGCGATACTCGAAGCGCCCGGCCTCGCCGGCAGCCTTCAGCGCCTTGACCGCCTTGTCGTGCTCGGCATCGGGCACGGTGAAGGTGATGTCGGTGGTCGAGCCATCCTCGGAAACGTTCTGCACGATCATGTCGACGACAATGGATTCGTCACTGAGCGCCCCGAAGATCGCTGCGGCGACGCCCGGCCGGTCCTTGACGTCGCGCAAAGTGATCTTGGATTCGGCCCGTGCCAGGGTAACGCCCGAAACGATCTGCTTTTCCATGATCTCTTCCTCATCGCATACGATTGTGCCGGGAACCCCCGGCGTGCCGTCCGGCGCGATCTGCGGCGCATTCGGATCGTCGAAAGTGGAACGGACGGTGAGGCGCACCTTATGCGCCATCGCCATCTCGACCGAGCGGATCATCAGCACCTTGGCGCCGAGCGAGGCCATTTCCAGCATCTCTTCGAACGAGATCTTGCTCAGCCGCTTGGCCTTGGGGGTGATGCGCGGGTCGGTGGTATAGACGCCATCGACATCGGTGTAGATGTCGCAGCGATCGGCCTTCACTGCAGCAGCCACTGCCACCGCGCTGGTATCGGAACCGCCACGGCCCAGCGTCGTCACCCGGCCCGACGGGGCAACGCCCTGAAAGCCGGTGATGACCGGCACCACGCCATCGGCAAAGCGCTTTTCGAGCTCGGTCGGGTCGATCTCGACGATACGGGCCGCGCCATGCGCGTCGTCGGTCTTGATCGGCACCTGCCAGCCCTGGAACGAGCGCGACGGGATACCCATCTCGCTCAGCACCACCGCCATCAGCCCGGCCGTCACCTGCTCGCCCGAGGCGACCACCGCGTCATACTCGCGCGCATCGTGCAGTTTCGATGCGTCATTGACCCAGCCGACCAGCTCGTTGGTCTTGCCCGACATGGCCGAGACCACCACGGCGACTTCGTTGCCGGCGTCGACCTCACGCTTCACATGCAGCGCCGCCTGACGGATGCGCTCGACCGAGGCGACCGAGGTGCCGCCGAACTTGACTACGATACGGCCCAAGGCCCCTACCCCGACTGTTGCCCGGCTGAACCCGCCGGTACGCTCAGAATTCGGCCGGGGACATGCCACAAACAGCCGGGGTTATCAACTCCGGGCCGCCGGCTATAGGTTGGGGGGGTATTGGAGGGGCGCCGATGACGGTCGAAATTGCGCGGCAGGCGCTGGAGGCAATCAATCGGCGCATGCGAGACAGGGACACGGCGGTCGCCGACCTCTTTGTGCCGCATGCGCTGCTTGTTGGTTCCGAGGCGGGCGAAATCGCCAGCGGCCGCGAGGCCATCACAACCCTGTTCGCGGGCATCCACAGCAGGGACTACACGGTATGCTGGGATCTTCCGTTGCTCCATAGCGGCGGCGACACCCAACGCGTCTGGCTTTTCGGAGAGGGTCATGTGGTGGTGGAGCGAGCCGGCGGCTCGGACCGCCTGCCCTATCGGCTTTCGGCGGTCCTCGTCGCCGAAAGCGACGGTTGGCGCTGGGAGCTGTTCCATGGCTCAGAGCCGCGGCACTAGCCTGCGCCGAAGCGTCCCCTTGCGGCCGGGGCCGGAGCGGCGGATATATCTGACATGACCGACACCACCATCAATCCCGACGAGATCGCCAAGTTTGCCGCCATGGCCGACGAGTGGTGGGACCCCAAGGGCAAGTTCAAGCCGCTGCACAAGTTCAACCCGGTGCGGCTGGGCTATGTGCGCGACAAGGTGATCGCCCATTTCGGCAAGGACAGCACGGTGCGCCGCCCGCTCGAGGGCGTTCGCATCCTCGATATCGGCTGCGGCGGCGGGCTGTTGAGCGAACCGTTGGCCCGGCTCGGGGCGACGATGGTTGGGATCGATGCCGGCGAAAAGAACATCCGCATTGCCCAACTGCATGCCCAGCAGTCGGGCCTCGAGATCGACTATCGCGCCGTGACCGCGGAGGCGCTCGATGGCTCGGGCGAGCGGTTCGATGTGGTGCTGAACATGGAAGTGGTAGAGCACGTCGACAATGTGCCGCTCTACATGAAGAGCTGTGCGAGCCTGGTAAAGCCCGGCGGGCTGATGTTCACCGCCACCATCAACCGCACGCCGCGCGCCTATGCGCTGGCGATCGTCGGGGCGGAGTATGTGCTCGGCTGGTTGCCCCGAGGCACCCACGATTTCTCAAAATTCCTGACGCCGGATGAGATCTCGGCGCTCAGCAGCCGCAATGGCCTGAAGATCATCGACAAGACCGGCGTGGTGTTCCATCCGCTGGCCGACGCGTGGCGGCAAAGCCGCGACCTCGGCGTCAACTACATGGTGCTGGCGGCAAAGCCCGCCTGAAGCACAGTCAGCCGATCACCAGCGTATCGCGGCCAAAGGCCAGCGTGATGGTGCCGCGGATCGGGTGGCCCGAGAGGTCTTCATCCCAGTAGAGGAACCAGCGGCCGGCGCCGTAGCTGCGGTCGAGCGCGTCTTCGATGGCGACATCGAAAGGCTTCAGCGCCTTCAGCGCTGCCGACGCGGCCTCGCTCATCACGGCGCGGATAGCGCCGCCGGTGGCGGTGACCGCAGGGGTCAGGGTGGAATGGTGCATTCTATCCTCCTTGGCGCCCGGAAGCGCCGTTTGTGGAGGCCAATCTGCGTTGCCGGGGTTGAACCGTGCCTGAACCGGCCGGTTTAGCTGGCGTTCAGCTCATTCGACCGGCATGTCCCTCGAAAATATCCGCTCCGTCGCGAACCGTTCTGCCGCCGCGACACCTCTTGTCCTTGAGGTGCAAGCAATGGAGCAGCGCATGTTCTATCGTAAGAATGTCTTTGCCTGGGAGCAGATCGTCCGCCTTGTCGCCGGCGTCGCGCTGATCCTTGCCGGGCTGCTTTTGCTGTCCGGCTGGGCGGGCTACGCGGTAGTCGCCCTCGGCCTCTACGTCATGCTGACCGGCATCTTCGGCTATTGCCCGGCCTGTGCCATGGTTGGCCGTAAACCCGTCGACAGGTCCTGATGCCGCCCACAGAGCTCATTGCTTCGGCCCGGAATGGCGATGCCGCCGCGATCACCTCGCTGCTCGCGGTGGCTCAGCCAGACATTCGCCGCTACGCCCGGGCCACCTGCCGTACGGCCGATGTTGACGATGCGGTGCAGGACGCCCTGTGCCTGCTGCATCGTCACATCGGCAGCCTGCGCGCGATTTCGGCTTTCTCGGGCTGGCTGTTCGCGGTGGTACGGCGCGAATGCCTGCGCCTTGCCCGGCGGGGCTTCGGACAGGCAGCGCCTCTGGAGGAGTTAGGAGAACAGGCCGAGATCGCCGTTCGACCCGATCACGAGCTACGGCTCGACCTGGCGGCAGCCATCCAGTCGCTGCCCGCACACTACCGCGAGGCGCTGGTCCTGAGGGATCTGGAGGAACTGACGATCGACGAGATCGCCGCGCGGCTGGAGACGACCCGCGAAACCGTCAAGGCGCGGTTGCGGCGAGCCCGCACGCTGGCGCGTGAGTATCTCGCCCGCTAGTTCGCTTCGTCCGGCACATGCGGCAGCGGCAGGAAATCGACGCCGTCGTCGATCAGTTCGGCCACTTCGTCACGGGTCGCTTCGCCGTAGATGCCGCGCGGGTCGGCTTCCTTGAAGTGGATCTTGCGGGCTTCCTCGGCGAACTTGTCGCCGACATAGTCGGCCTCGCTGGTGACCTTCTTGCGCATCACGCGCAGCATTTCGCGAATCTCGGCCTGCTGCGGGTGGCCGCTCGACAGCGACAGCTTGTCGGAGTTCATCCGCGACACTGCCGGCGCCATCAGCGCCTTGTCCACCTTCACCGAATTGCAGATCGGACAGGTGACGATGCCGCGCGCCGCCTGCTCGTCATAGGCCTCGGCGCTTTTGAACCAGGCGTCGAACTTGTGGGATCTGTCACAGATGAGGGAATAGCTGATCACGCCGACACGTCCTCTCGGGCGAATACCGTGGGGCCCGAAGCGCTGAGCGTTAGCGAAAACCGGCGTGCGTTGGCAAGCGCTGGAACCTTGCCGCGGGCGTCATCCACCGCTGATAGGTCGATATCGGCGACGGCGATCCCCGGACCGTCGCCACCGAGCTCGCTGACGATCCGGCCCCAGGGGTCGATGATCATCGAATGGCCCCAGGTGGAGCGGCCGTTCTCGTGCGTGCCGGCCTGCGCCGCGGCGATCACCCAAGAGCCGGTCTCGATGGCGCGGGCCCTGAGCAGCACTTCCCAATGCGCTTCGCCGGTCGGAACGGTGAAGGCGGCCGGCACCGAAATCACCTTGGCCCCGGCTTCCGCCAGCGCCCGGTGCAGCGCCGGAAAGCGCAGATCGTAGCAGATGGTCATGCCGAGCGGGAAACCCGGCGCCTCGCTCACCACCGCAGCATCGCCACCGGCATAGGTCTCGCTCTCGCGATAATTCCTGAGGCCGGGGAGCGTCGCGTCGAACAGGTGGATCTTGTCGTAGGTGGCGGCGATCGAACCATCCGGGCGGAACAGCACCGAACGGTTGGCGAAGCGCCCGTCGGGCAGCGCCACGGCGAGCGAGCCGAGATGGAGGCTGACCCCCAGCTTTCTGGCGATGGCGCCGACCCGTGCAACATCCGGGTTGTTCTCCCAGGGTCCGGCGACGGCTTTGAGCCCATCGCGGTTCTCGGCGAACACCACCGTGACTTCCGGCGACAACAGGTACGTCGCGCCCTGCCCCGCCGCCTCGCCGGCCAAGCGCTCGAGCTGGTCGAGATTGGGGCCGGGCTGAGTGCCGGAGTTCATCTGCAGGGCGGCGACGCGCATCCAAATATCCTAGTTGGCGAGCAGCGGATCGAGCTGGCCGCGGCGGTCGAGCGCCGCCATATCGTCGTAGCCGCCGACATGGGTCTCGCCCACGAAGATCTGCGGCACGGTGCGGCGGCCATTGGCGCGCTGCACCATCGCCATCCGGACGTCGGGGTCGTCGGCATCGACCTCATCGTAGTTTACACCCTTTTCGTCCAGCAGCGACTTGGCTGCGTGGCAATAGGGGCACCACTGGGTCGTATAGATTTCTACCTTTTTCATCTCGCCTACAAAAACGCTGGGGTTTGTTGAGGTCTATATGGGGAGTTCGGCGCCCGTCACAACGCGCGCGAACGAGATCACGTCGATTTTGATCACCCCGGCCCGCTTCAGCTCTCGGGTGATGGCCTTGACGGTCGAGCCAGTGGTGATGACGTCGTCGACGATCACCACGCCACGTCCGTTGAGCCGCCGCAGCACCTCGCGATGCGCCGTGAAGGCGCCGGCGACGTTGCGGTGGCGTGCGTCGTGCGAAAGCCCGACCTGCTGCCGGGTGCGGCGACTGCGAGCAACGAGCCCGGTATCGACCGAAAGTCCGGTGCGGCGGGCGAGCGCCCGAGCCAGTTCAGTGGATTGATTGTAGCGACGCTCGAACTGGCGCCAACGATGGAGCGGCACCGGGACCAGCACCGGGCGCTCGGCCCAGAACTCCATTCCAGCAGGGTGCATCAGCCGAGCGCAGAATTCGGCCAGCTCCGGCCGGTCTCCATATTTGAGCCGGCTGACGATGGCGCGAGCCACCTCGTTGTAGAGCACGGCGGACCGCGCCCGATCGAATGGCGGGGGATCGGCTATGGCTTCGGCGGAACGGGCATCGGGACCGATCGACACCTCGAACGGCAGACCCAGTACCGGGCACCAGGGCTGGGTGATCGGCCTGAGGCCGGCAAAGCAGCGGGGGCACAGCGCCGCGTGCGCCGCGGTCGGCGCGCCGCAATCGAGGCAGGTCGGCGGATAGACCAGATCGAGCAAAGCGCTGCCCAGCCGCGCCATGGCGGCCGATCCTGCTTTGACTTTACCCCGCCCCAATTCCATAACGCCGCATCTAAAGCGGGAACCGCGAAAGTTGCGAGACTTTTCCTGATCCCGTGACGAACCGAACTCGAACGCCGTGCGGATTGACTATGGCTCTGCCCCCCAAGGTTTTCGACCGCATGCTGATCGCCGAGCATCTCGGCCGGCGGCCGGCCGAGCCGGACGATTTCGTCACCCAGCTGGCGCTCGATGACCTCGCCTCGCGGCTCATTACCGTGTCGCGCGATTTCGAGCAGGCGCTGATCATGGCGCCGGATGGCGCGCGCCTGCCGCTGATGGGCCGCTCGGCCAGCGGCGCCTTCGCCTTTGAGCGCGTATCGACCGTCCTCGGCTCGCCCGATGCGCCGCTGGTCGACCCCGAAGCGCTGCTGCTGCCGCGCGACGGTTACGACCTGATCGTCTCGCTGTTCGACCTGCAGGTGATCAACGATGTGCCGGGCTTTCTCGCTCGCATCCGCGCGCATCTGAGCCCCGACGGGCTGATGATCGCCGCGGCGCTCGGCGGCGACAGCCTGACCGAGCTGCGCCAGGCGTTCCTGCGCGCCGATGCCGAAACCTCCGGTGGCGCCTTCGCTCGGGTGGCGCCATTCATCCCGCTGGCCGATGCCGGCGGCCTGCTGCAGCGCTCGGGCTACGCCCTGCCGGTCACCGACCTCGAGACCTATCCGATCCGCTATGCCGACCTGTTGCGGTTGATGCGCGAGCTCAAGGGGTTGGGGGCGCAGAACCCGCTGGCCGACCGCCCCGGCCGCCTGGCGACCAGGACGCTGCTCGCCGCAGCGAGCGCCGCCTATGCGGAACTGGCGGGCGACCCGGACGGGCGCGTACGGGCGACGCTCGAGATCATCTGGCTCAGCGGCTGGGCCCCACATGAAAACCAGCAAAAGCCACTACGCCCGGGCAGCGCCACGGTGCGGCTCAGGGACGTGCTGGGGAAGTAGTGTTCTAGAGGTCGTTGATGTTATCGAGGTTCTCGGCCGAGCGGCTCGACACGTACTCGAACATCGAACTGACGCTGCTGCCGGTCAGGGTCATGGCGAGAATGGCCCCAACTGCGATCAGCGCGGCAATCAGGCCATACTCGATCGCCGTCGCGCCGCCCTCATCGGCGACAAAGCACCTGATCTGAGAACAAAGACCCGTCATCGCCACCCTCAGAGCAGATCGCACAACGGTGCGATCAGCGGTTCGTCGGCCGGGGGCATAGGGTAATCGCGCAGCTGCTGCGGGCGCACCCATTTCAGGGCGGCGTGTTCGCGAGCCTGCGGCACTCCTTGCCACTTACGGCAGACGTAAAGTGGCATCAGAAGATGAAAGCTTTCGTAAGAGTGAGAGGCAAAGCTTAATGGAGCAAGGCACGCCGTCTGGGTGGAAATACCGAGCTCTTCTTCGAGCTCCCGGATCAAGGCCGCCTCTGGACTTTCACCCGGCTCGAGCTTGCCACCGGGAAACTCCCATAGTCCCGCCAGTTGCTTGCCTTCCGGACGCTGGGCGATCAGCACCCGCCGGTCGGCATCGATCAGCGCGCAGGCGACGACCAGCTGGATCTTCACCCGCGGCCCCAATCCGGGGCGCGCCGGTAGCTATAGGGATAGACTTCGCCGAAGCCGAGCGAGCCATAGAGGTTGAGCGCCGGGGTATTGCTGGCCAGCACCTGGATGGCCGAATGGGTGGCACCCTTCGAGCGCACCCAGTTGAGCGCCGCGCCCATCACCGCCCGGCCATAGCCCATGCCGCGCGCATTGGGGTGGGTGACGACGTTGAGATAGATGCCGATGCCGCTTGCCACCGCCGCCGCCACCGGCAGGCCCGCCTTGTGGTAGACCAGCACACCGCGCGCCTCGCAGGCGATATGCCCGAGAATCTGGCTCGCCACGTCGATGGTCGGCTGGTCGTAGCCCGACATCTGCGCCTGCGCCCGGATCCATTGTGGATCGGTCGGCTCGAAATAGCGGGCCTGGAAGTCGAGCGGAAAATCCTCGTTGGGCATTTCCATCGCCATCACCAGGCTCGGCTCGAACTCCTCCCACAACAGCCCATCGAGCACCTCGACGATCTCTGGCGCGGTGAGCGGAGTAACCCGGAACACCGGCGGGATGTGGTGGCGCTTCGACAATTCGGCCAGCCGGATCAGCCTGAGCTCGGCATAGCCACCATCGCTCGGATCAAGGCAATGGATCGAGTTGGCGCGCTTGGTATAGCCCTGCGCGTAACGCCACAGCCACAGCCCATCCTGCGCCTGCCGCAGTGCCGGCCATGCCGTAAGGGTGGCGCCCTCGATCTGACTGACGCTGAGTGGAACCATCAGGACCTGTAATCGCCGTTGATAGTGATGTAGCCGTGCGTCAGGTCGCAGGTATAGACGGTCGCCGTGCCGGCGCCGAGGCCCAGCCCGACACGCACCTCGATTTCCTCGTTCTTCATGTAGGCGCTGGTTGCCGCCTCGTCATAGGCGGGGTCGCGCTCGCCCTGCGTCGCGACGCGGATATCGCCGAAGCTGATCTCCAGCTTGTCGCGATCGGCCGGCTCGCCGGCCTTGCCGACCGCCATGACGATACGGCCCCAGTTGGCGTCCTCGCCGGCGATGGCGGTCTTGACCAGCGGTGAGTTGGCGATCGACTGGGCGATGCGGAAGGCGCTCTTGTCGCTCTCGGCGCCCTCGACGGTGACGCTCACCATCTTGGTCGCCCCTTCGCCGTCGCGCACCACGTGGATGGCGAGCTCATGCAGCACGTCGGCGAGCGCTTCGGCGAACACTTCGGCGCGCGGGTCGCTGGCGGAATTGATGGCGGGGATGCCGGCCTTGCCGGTGGCGAACACCAGGCAGGTGTCGGAGGTCGAGGTGTCGCTGTCGACGGTGACGGCGTTGAAGCTCGTGTCGATCGCCGGCTGCAGCAGCCCCTGCAACACGCCCGCCGCGATCGGCGCATCGGTGAACACAAAGCTCAGCATCGTCGCCATATCCGGCGCGATCATTCCCGAGCCCTTGGCGATACCCGAGATCACCACCGGCACGCCGTCGAACTCGACGCTGGCAGTCGCCACCTTGGCGAAAGTGTCGGTGGTCATGATCGCCTTGGCGGCATCCATCCACGGACCAGGCGCCAGGCGGGTCGCCATCTCGGCGGTGACCCCGGCGAATTTCTGCGCATCGAGCGGCTCGCCGATGACACCGGTGGAGGCAAGGAAAATCTCGCTCGGTGCAACGCCCAGCGCTTTCGAAACGATCTCGGCCGACAGCGCCACCGAGGCCTTGCCCTTCTGGCCCGTAAAGGCGTTGGCATTGCCCGAATTGACCAGCAAGGCGCGGGCCTTGCCGCCACCGAGGTTCTGCCGGCACCAGTCGACGGCCGCCGACGGGCACCTGGAGCGCGTCAATACACCGGCAATGACCGTTCCCTCATCCATCGAGACGAGCAGGACGTCAGTGCGATTCTTGTATTTGATCCCCGCCTCGGCCGTCGCAAACCGAACTCCCGCGACATCCGGCAGTTCCGGGTAAGTCTTGGGCGCGAGGGGAGAAACGGGATGGGCCATGTTGCGTCCTATGCGGCGACAATAGGCCCATCCGTTTGCCTCAAGCCTTGCTGTGAAGCAAGTCGTTCATTTGCTTACCCGACCGGTCGCGATGAAACGGCCGAAACGCGACTGAATGCCCGGGATGATGAAGTAGACCATGGCAATCACCATCAGCGGCGCGACGACAAAGTTACGTTCCCACACCGGCCAGCCCTCGGTGAACGGCGCCACCAGATAGATGATCCCGGTGATGACTGGGTAGACGGCAACCAGCACCAGCAGCGCCATGCGGGTGCGCACCGCCAGCGACGGGCCGGCCGGCTTGGCGGGTGCGGCGACAGCGGCGGCGGAAGATTGAATGGACATTTCCAAAACCCTATATGAACGGTACGGCTCGTTACATAACGAAACGGAACGTAACGTTCAAGTGGATGGGCCCAGCTTTTTCGTGTATCCCAGCCATGCACCCCTGACACGGCTTCAGTGAGAACCATGTCCACCACCGACACCCAACCCCGCAGATCCATCGGCGCCGCCCGCAACCCGGACAGCCACGCGGCGATCCTCGCCGCGGCCGAGGAAATCTTCTGCGAGTCCGGTTATGCCGGCTTTTCGATCGAAGCCGTGGCCCGGCGGGCCCGTGCCGGCAAGCCCACCATCTATCGCTGGTGGCCATCCAAGGCGCATCTGCTGCTCGACGTCTATACGCGGCTGAAAAGCTCGCGCATGCCCGACCCGGATACCGGCACGCTCGAAGGCGACATCCGCAGCTTTCTCACCGAGCTGGTGCGCTTCTGGTCCGGCAACACTGGCGGGGTCTATAAGTCGCTGATCGCCGAGGCCCAGGCCGACCACAAGGCCGCCGAGGCGTTGCAGGCCTATTCGATCGAACGCACCCAGCACACTGCCGGCATGTTCGAGCGCGCCAAGGCGCGCGGCGAGATGCGCGCCGACGCCGACAGCCTCGCCGCCTCCGACCTGATGTCGGCCTATGCCTGGAAGCTGCTGCTGACCGACCGGCTCGCCGACCAGGCCGATATCATCGACAAGGTTACCTCGATCCTGGTCCGCGGCCTCGTCAAATGACAGAACCCCGGCCGAGGCCGGGGTTCTGAAAGTTTGCGTCCGACGGCAATCCTTACGGCGCGGTGCCGGCAGCGCCTTCGGCAGCCGGCTCGGCCTGCTTCTTGACCGCTGCGGCGAGCGCTTCGTCGGGGATATCGAGCTTGGCATCCTTCTTCAGCGCCGCGACGGCCTCGTCGAACGCCTTGAACATCACCTGCTGGCCCAGTTGCTGCTGCACCTGCTCGATCGGCGGCGGCGCGCTCATACGCTTTTCCTCGACCTTGATGATGTGCCAGCCGAACTGGCTCTGCACCGGATCGGAAATCTTGCCCGGCTCGAGCGTGAAGGCCACGGCCTCGAACTCCGGCACCATCATGCCCTTCGAAAAGAAGCCGAGGTCGCCGCCGTTCTGCTTGCCGGAGGGGTCGGTGGTCTTTTCCATGGCCAGCACTTCGAACGGCTTGCCGCCATCGAGCTCGGCCTTCACCGCTTTGGCTTCTTCTTCGGTGGCGACGAGGATATGGCGCGCGTGCACCTCCTCGACCGGCTTGAAATCCTTGACCAGCTGGTCGTAGGCCGCCTTGATCGACTCCTCGGTCACCGAGGTGGCGACCTTCTGGGTGAAGTAGTCGCGGCGCAGCGAGCGCTCTTCGAGATATTGCAGGCGCCGCTTGAACAGGTCGGTATCGGCCATGCCGGCGGCTTTCGCCGCCTTGGCCATCACTTTCATGTCAATCAGCACGGTGACGAGGAAGGCGCGGCGCTCCTCGGGCGGCACCTGCTGCAGCTCCTGCTGCAGGTCTTCGGCGGCAAACGCCAGATCTGCCTCGGTAATGGTCTGGTCGCCGATGGTCGCGACCACTGTCTCGGGCGCGATGGGAGCGGCTGCGGCGGGGGCAGCAGCATCCTGCGCGAAGGCGGCGACGGGGGCGAAGCCAAGCGCCGTGCCAAGCAACAGCGCACCGGCCAGGGTCTTCAGAACTTTGTGGAAACCCCGCGGGGCATGGACGTTCATTGGGAATTCTCCTCGGATGGCGCAGAGCCCCCGGCCCGCGGCCGCGGAGGTTTCGCCCATTTGCGTTCCGTTGACAAGCAAAACACCCGCTCTTACATGTCGCACCACTTCAAAGAGTGTTGACGGGTGAGGACCCGCCGCCTGCCGGATGAGATGAAGCGCCTTAGCGCCACCCGGCCCTGAACAATCAAAGGACGACACGAATGGTACTGGCTGCAATCGCCAAGGCGATCTTCGGTTCGGCGAACGATCGGCAGGTGAAGAAGTACCTCCCGAGGGTCGCTGCGATCAACGCGCTGGAGCCCGAGTTCGAAAAGCTCACCGACGAGCAGTTGAAGGCGAAGACCCAGGAATTCCGCGATCAGCTCGCGGCCGGCAAGAGCCTCGACGATATTCTCGAGCCCGCCTTCGCCACGGTCCGTGAAGCCAGTAAGCGCGTGCTCGGCATGCGCCACTTCGATGTGCAGCTGATCGGCGGCATGGTGCTCAACAACCGCTCTATCGCCGAAATGAAGACCGGCGAAGGCAAGACCCTGGTGGCAACGCTCGCCGTCTACCTCAACGCCCTACCCGGCAAGGGCGTGCACCTCGTCACCGTCAACGACTACCTGGTGCGTCGCGACTTGAACTGGATGGGCCAGATCTACCGCTTCCTCGGCATGACCACCGGCATCATCGTCCACGGTCTCGACGACGCCGAGCGCAAGGCCAACTACGCTGCCGACATCACCTACGGCACCAATAACGAGTTTGGCTTCGACTACCTGCGCGACAACATGAAATACAGCCGCGACCAGATGGTGCAGCGTGGCCACGAATACGCCATCGTCGACGAAGTGGACTCGATCCTCATCGACGAGGCGCGTACCCCGCTGATCATTTCCGGTCCCTCGGCCGACCGCTCTTCGCTCTACGAGATGGCCGACACGCTGATCCCGCTGCTCGGCGAAGGCGATTTCGAGATCGACGAGAAGCAGCGCTCCGCCACCTTCACCGACCAGGGCATTGAAAAGCTCGAAGCGGCTTTGGTCGAGAATGGCCAGCTCAAGGGCGAGAACCTCTACGACATCGAGAACGTGGCGCTGGTCCACCACCTCAACTCGGCTTTGCGCGCCCATAAGATGTTCGCGCGCGAGAAGGATTATATCGTCCGCAATGACGAAGTGGTGATCATCGACGAGTTCACCGGCCGCATGATGCCGGGCCGCCGCTATTCGGAAGGCCTGCACCAGGCGCTGGAAGCCAAGGAACACGTCAAGATCCAGGCCGAGAACCAGACCCTCGCCTCGATCACTTTCCAGAACTACTTCCGCCTCTACAAGAAGCTGGCCGGCATGACCGGTACGGCGGCGACCGAGGCCGAGGAATTCGGCGATATCTACGGCCTGACCGTCACCTCGATCCCGACCAACGTGGCGGTGAAGCGCAAGGACGAAGACGACGCCATCTTCCGCACCGCGGCGGAGAAATTCGACGAGATCGCCAACCTGATCGTCGACGCGCGCGGTCGCGGCCAGCCAATCCTCGTGGGCACCACCTCGATCGAGAAATCCGAGATGCTGGCGGAGATCCTCCGCGGCAAGGGCATCAAGGATATCGCGGTGCTGAACGCCCGCCACCACGAGCAGGAAGCCCAGATCGTCGCCGACGCCGGCGTTTCCGGCGCTGTCACCATCGCCACCAACATGGCCGGCCGCGGCACCGACATCCAGCTCGGCGGCAACCTCGAGATGCGTATCGAGAAGGAAGCGCACGAGCTCGAGGGTGCCGAGCGCGACGCCAAGATCGCTGACATCAAGCGCACCATCGCCGAGGACAAGGCCAAGGTGCTGGCCGCCGGTGGTCTCTACATCATCGGCACCGAGCGGCACGAAAGCCGCCGTATCGACAACCAGCTGCGCGGTCGCGCCGGTCGCCAGGGCGACCCGGGCCACTCCAAGTTCTTCCTGAGCCTGCAGGACGACCTGATGCGCATCTTCCCGGTCGAATCGATGGATTCGATGCTGAGTAAGCTCGGTCTCGAGCAGGGCGAGTCGATCACCCACCCCTGGGTCACCAAGGCGATCGAGCGCGCCCAGGCCCGCGTCGAAGCCCGCAACTTCGACATCCGCAAGAACATCCTCAAGTACGACGACGTGATGAACGATCAGCGCAAGGCGATCTTCACCGAACGTCTCGAACTGATGGACAGCGAGGACGTCGCCGAGACGGTCAGCGAGATGCGCCACCAGGTGGTGGACGATATCATTTCGAAGGCCATTCCGGAGCGCTCCTACCCCGAGCAATGGCAGGTCGAACAGCTGGTTGCAGCCGGCAAGACCTACCTCAATGTCGACCTGCCGGTCGAAACCTGGACGCACGAGGAAGGCATCGACGTCGAGGCCGTGCGCGAGCGCGTCACCAAGATCGCCGACGAGTTCGCCGCGTCCAAGGTGGCGCGCTACTCGCCCGACATCATGCGCCAGGTCGAAAAGTCGATCCTCCTGCAGTCGATCGACGGGCTGTGGCGCGAGCACCTCGTCACGCTCGATCACCTCAGCAAGGTGGTCGGCTGGCGCGGCCTCGCTCAGCGCGACCCGCTGAACGAGTATAAGCGCGAAGCCTTCGAGCTGTTCGAGCAGCTGCTGGCGAGCCTGCGCGAGCTGGTGACCACCCAGCTCAGCCACGTCGAGATCCAGATGCGCCAGCCGGCGCCGCTGCTCGCCGATCTCGAGGGGCTCGACGAAATCCACATCGACCCGACCACCGGCGAGAACGACGCCGATGACGATATCACCGGCACCATGCCGCGCGCCCTCGGGCCCGCGCCGTCGCTGGCCGCCTTTGCCGCCGCAGGCGCTGCTGCCGGCGCCGGCGTGATCGAGGCCGACCCGGCACTCAGGCCCATCGACCCCAAACTGCTGGTCGGCGTCTCCCGCAACGCCCCCTGCCCCTGCGGCTCAGGCAAGAAATTCAAGCACTGCCACGGCGCGTTCTGAGAACGTCATAAAAACTGGAATAACCAACCGGCCGGTTCCTTCTGGGGACCGGCCGGTTTCGTTTCGCCCGTGTCGAAGGACCGGCCCGATCGAGCTGCCGCAGATCCCATCCGGGCTTGGCCATACTGACCATAGCTGTGGGCAGAACAACGGTCCCAGCCGGCGTTTCTGTTTGTCGTCAGCGGAACTCCAGAAAGCCGTCGGCCCAGATCCAGCCGGCGCCGCCCGGAACATCCGGACCGGAAATCGGGCACCAGTTGCCCTGGCAGTCCGCCTGCGATGCCGCGACAACGCTGTCCTTGTTGATGAAGCCAAGGACCTGTCCTTTACCGCCGGGTTTGTCGTAGACGTCGACATCGGCGAGGATCACACCGCGCCCACCGGCGTTCCGCACCAGCTCTTCGGCCTCAGGCATGGCGGCTTCCTCCGGCTCGGCTGCTTCGCGCCCGGGCATGGCGGGCGCTGCCTCGACGCGAGCACGCTGCGGCCGCCCGCCACGCCTGATGAGGTCCTCGAAGACGTAGGCCCTGTCAAAGCGAGGCAGATCGATCTCGCACCACTTGCGCACACATCTGAGGAGCGCCACCCCGGTACCGCCCGGCAGTGTTGTGAGAACCCTGTCCTTGGTCGAAGGACCGGCGCGGACATTGGCGCTGCGAACGAGGACGGCCATCTCGGTTGCCCGCCCGGGCTCCAACTCGGGCTCCATGGCCGCGTCCGGGAACTCAGGCTGCTGGACCTCCGGCACCTGCTCGACCGGCTGCTGCGGAAGATCGGCAGCCAGGCGCTGCCCGTTCCACGACCCGTCCGCACTCGCCGGATCCACGGCACGGTCGCCGCTGCTGTACCAGCCCGAAAACGTGCTTGAGTTCGGTGCCATCTTGAACGTCACCCGGCCGCGGGCCTGGTCCTCGACCCAGATGGCGTGGAGCTCGTTGCCGATGACCACCCCGCCATGGATGATCCCCGCCTGAGCACCGCCCGCCGACAGAGTGTAGCGCCCGGTAACGATGCCTTCCCTGGTCTGCGTAAGCACCAGGCGATACTGGCTGCCTGACCCGGCTGAACTCGGGGCGGTTGCCGTGTCCCACTCGCCGGTAAAGTCGATCCCCCTGCCCGGAGCGGGGGCGGGAAGGTCGAACGTGGGCTCCACTTGCGCTACCTCAGCCGGAGGTGGTGGCTCGACTGGAGCCGGCGCCGCCGCGACCTTTGGCAGTGCTATACCTGACGAGCAGCACGTGTTGCCGAATGCGGTAGCAGGCACCGGGTTCTTGAGGAAACAGACCGGCTCGTCGTCCTTTATCCCGGCGATGACGAAGGTCCAGGCGCGACATTGGCCATCTGCTTCGCAGGCGTCGCGGCACTGAAAAACCGTCTGGACGTTCAGCGAAGTGTAGTCGTTGCCGAGCAGGTCGGTTTGAAAGGTGATCTCTCCAGGCGGACCCATCCCGACAACTTCGGGCGCGGCCGGGCCCACCTGGAAGCGGAACTCCTCGAAGGGAAGTTCGCAGTCGTCGGCGATGATGTCCTCTTCACACGGCGTCGCCTCAAGCGAATAGATGCCCGGCTGCGTCACGTCGAAGGAGAATTCTTGCCCCAGATCAACCACGAACTCCCCGTGGCCCGGCAACCGGACCTTGGCGATGTCGAGGTCCAGGCTGCGTTGGTTAAGCTCTATCCGCACAAATGCCCTGTAGCTACCAGAGCTTAGGGCCTGCTCGCGAATGGCCGCGCAGGTGTGCTCCCCGCACGGATACTGATCGGCCACGGCGGCACCGGCCGACAGGATGCAGAACAGACCAACAAACAGGGCGAGCAGGCCACGCTGGGCAGAGCGCCCGCGCGACCGAGCAAGGGCGGGGAGGAGCGTCCTCCCGAGGAAAGTACGCATCGGCACCTCCATCGCATTGCCCCCCTAACAGGCACGGCGAGGAGAAAGGAGGGCGCGGCGATCAGCTTGCGCTTGGCACCCCTCCAATTAACGTCGGAAGCTTACCTTAATCCGGCCACGCTGAGAAATCACGACCGCAGGATCGCAGGGTTGCGACGCAATTTGTGATCAGGGTTGCCGCTCAGGCAACCGGGCGCCTGACCGCGCGGACCTTGCCGGTGCTGCCGCCGCCACAGAAAAACTGGTCGCGACCATTGGACTCGAGCCCCGAAACATTGGCGCCTGACGGCATGTCCAGCTGTTCGAGTACCTCCCCCGAAACCGGATCGACACGCCGAAGCTCGCTCGCATCGTCTTCCCAGGTGGCGTGCCAGAGTTCGCCCTCGACCCAGGTCACCCCGGTGACGAAGCGGTTGGAATTGATGGTGCGGAGGACCTTGCCGGTCTCGGGGTCGACCTCGAGGATCTGCTTGCCGCGATACTGCCCGACCCACAGCGAGCCCTCGGCCCAGGCGAGCCCCGAACCGCCACCCGGCGACGGGATGGTCTTGACCACCTTGCCGCTTTGCGGATCGATCTTCTGGATCACGTCTTCGGCCAGCTGGTAGAGGTGCTCACCATCGAACGTGGTGCCGGCATGTGCCGCGACATCGATGCTGCGCACCGCCTCGCCGCTCTCGGGGTCGAAGGCGTTGATGCGATCGCCTGAGGCGAACCACACATTGGTGCCGTCAAAGGTGACCCCGGCCACCGAGTCCACTCCGGGGAACGGGCCGTACTCGCGAACAATCTCGGCATGCGCATGCTTCATCGGACTGACCTCTTGCTCAAATGCACTGCCTGAACCTCTAATCGCCCGGCAGCGGACCGGGGAGTAACAAAGCCGTCGGGAAACCCGGCACCGGCGGGGTGATCCAGCGCAGCGCCCGGCCGCGGCCGAACGACTGCGCTTTGCCGGCCTCGGCCAGCTGCTCCAAGGCCCGCTGCACGGTGCGCGGGCTGGTGCCGAGCGCAATGGCGAGCGCCGAGCTGGCCCAGGCCTCCCCATCGGCCAGCAACGCCAGCACCCCGGCATGCTGATCTTCCACCGGCGGCGCCAGCACCACCACCTCGCGTGCCGCGACGGGCACCAGCGCAAAGCCGGCCATGGTGGCGTTGATCTCGGCAATCCCGGCCAGCTCGGACCGCAGCCGCCCCATTTCCACCCGCAGCCGGGCGCGATGCGACTCGTCGGCTTCCTTGCCGCGGAATGCCTCGGCAACCAGCCGGGCCCGTGACACGTCCTTGGGCCAGGTTTCGGCCAGCGCGCGCAGCAACGCAAAGAGCACCGGGCGCGTCGCAAGATGCACGACACTCCCCGCCTGCCGGACCACATTGCGCGTCGCGTCGACCACCAGCGCTTCGGATGCCAGCACCTGCTCGACGCCGGCCAGAGTGAGCGACCGCTCGTTGCCGCCGCCGATCAGCCGCGCCGCCGGCGTCTCCAGCACCCGGGCATCGGCTTCGATCTCGGCGACCAGCGAATGCATACCGGCCTGCCGCGCCGCCGCGAGCGCCCGTTCGAACGCCAGCCGCCCCGGCCCGGTCTGCACCCGCCGCACCGCGATGCCGGCGCTGACCAGCTGGTGCACGGCAACACTCGCCGCTGGCAATTGCTGCAGGTCGAGTGGCGCGAGAACCCGCTCCGCCTCATCCACCTGCCCGATCAGCAACAGCCGGCGCGCGGCAAGGTTGGCGGCATGCGCCGCGTTCACCCGATCGCCCTGTGCCTCCAGCACACGCTGCGCCGCCTCCAGGGCTTTGGGCTGCCAGGAGAGGTCGCGTGACACCAGCGCGATCTCAGCCTCGGCCACGACACAGCGCGCCCGCGCCACTGCTTCCCGCACATGAAACGCCCTGCCGGCCGCCTTGAGCAGCGCCTTGGCGCGCTCGAGATCGCCCAGCTGCGCCATGGCGATGCCGCGCAACGCCAGCGCCGGCGCGTCGTCGCGCAACGCCACGCGCTTCAGCGCGCCGAGCGGATCACCGGCCCCCAGCGCCCGCGCCGCGGCGGTGATCAGCGAGTCCATTCAAATCCCGTCACACTTGTCACTCTCACCCCGAACTCCCCGTCGCCTAGGTTCCGTTCATCGACAGAGAACGCAACCCTCCAAGCAACAGGAGATCAGCCATGACCACGCTCGAACTCTATGAAATCGCCGCCGACAAGTCCCGCCAAAGCAACATCATCGGCGGCCTGCTGCAGCTCACGGTGCGCCTCGCCACCTGGCAGGCCCGCCGTCGGACCATCCTCAAGCTGGCCAGCCTCGATGCCGTTCAGCTCGCCGATATCGGCCTCGAACGCACCGATGTCGAGGACGCCCTCGACGGCGATGCCCGCCGGCTGTGGACCAAAATCCGCCAGCGCAACGCCAGCTGACCCCCCTTCACCCACGGAGAACTGCAATGGAAGACAAGAGCTACACCACCACCATCACGGTGAAACAGAGCCCCGAAGCCGTCTTTGCCGCCATCAATAATGTACGCGGCTGGTGGTCTGAGGATGTCGAAGGCAACACCGCCATGCTCGGCGATGTCTGGTTCTACCACGCCAAGGACTTGCACCGGTGCACCCTCAAGGTGGTCGAGTGGCTGCCCAACCAGCGCGTCGCCTGGCGGGTGCTCGACAACCATTTCAGCTTCATCGCTGACAAGACCGAATGGATCGGCACCACCATCGCCTTCGACATCGCGCCGGTCGGCGAAGGCACCCGGCTGACCTTCACCCATATCGGCCTCACGCCCAACGACGAGTGCTACGACGTCTGCCACGATGCGTGGGGTACCTACATCCGCGGCAGCCTCAAAGCCCTCATCACCTCAGGCAGCGGCCAGCCCAATGTCGGCGCCGCGCTCACCGCCAACGAACCCACACGTCCCGACGCAGGAGACCACGCCATGAGCGATACCAGCTTCACCACCGCGTTCACGGTGGATCAGAGCCCCGAGGCCGCCTTTGCCGCCATCATCGACCCGCGCGCCTGGTGGAGCGGTGAATTCGAGGGCGGCACCAAAAAGCTCGGCGACGTGTTCAGCTACCGCTACCAGGAGTTCCACTATTCCAAGCAAGTCGTGACCGAACTGGTGCCCAATAAGCGGGTGGCCTGGCAGGTGGTCGAAGGCACACTGAGCTTTGTCGAGGACAAGACCGAGTGGGTCGGCACCACCATCATGTTCGACATCGGCATGAAGGGCGGCAGGACCGAAGTGGTGTTCACCCACCAGGGCATTGCGCCGGCCGTCGAGTGCTATGACACCTGCTCGGACGCCTGGACCTCGCTGATCCAGGGCAGCCTCAGGCAGCTGATCGAGAGCGGCAAGACCGAACTGATCGAGCTGGCCGCGCCTGCGGCGTGAGGCACGCCACGCCGGCGCGCAGCAAACTTGATTGCAGCACTACTCCACTGGCGCGAGCGCCAGTGGACCGCCACTGACCAACCCCTCGCCCGCGCCTCTCGCTGATATCAGCCCCGGCCAGGCCGCCCCGCTCACCCCACAACAATCGCCGCGAGCGCCGACTTCGGCAGCGTGCCGTCGCGCCCCCAACACCTGGAGAAACAAGATGAGCAACACCGCTCCTCCCCCCATGACAGGCCAGCAATGGCTGGTTGTCCTGCTGCTGCTTGGCACCGGCTTCATGCTGTCGGTCGATTTCTCGATCCTCAACGTGGCCATGCCGGAGGTCGGCGAAGCCGTCGGCCTGCCGTTCTCGCAGCTGGCCTGGATCGCCACTGCTTACGCTTTGCCGGCGGCTGGGTTCACCCTGTTGTTCGGCCGCATCGCCGACCTGTTCGGGCGCCGCCGCATGTTTTTCATCGGCATCGGCCTGTTGGCGATTGCTTCGGTGATCGGCGGTCTCGCCACCAGCCCCGATGTGCTGCTGACGGCCCGTGCCCTGCAGGGCCTGGCCACCGCCATCGCCACGCCCGCGGGGCTGGCGCTGCTCATCACCTCGTTCGGCGACGAGCGGCAGCGGGCCCGCGTGCTTGGCCTCAATGGCGCCTTGCTCTCCGGCGGCTTCACCGTCGGTGCCCTGGTCGGCGGCGCGCTGGTCGGCGCCCTCAGCTGGCGCTGGGCCTTTTTCATCAACGTGCCGGTCGCCCTGCTGATCCTGGCAACTGCCCCCTTCGTGCTCCGCGCCAGCAGCGCGCCGGTTGGCGTCAAGCTCGACCTGCCGGGCGCCGTCAGCGTGACGCTGGCCTTGTTGGCGCTCGTCTACGGCGTCACCAGCGCCAATCCCTACATGTTGGCTACCGCCCTCGTGCTGCTGGCGCTGTTCTTCATCATCGAATTGCGCACCACGGTACCGCTGGTGGCCGTCGGCATCCTTGCCCGGCCGACGGTAAAGTGGGGAAACCTCGCAACGCTCGTCGTCTTCTCGATGGAGCCGGCCCTGATCTTCCTCGTCACGCTCTACCTGCAGGATGCCCTGCATCTGTCGCCGCTCGACACCGGCCTGATCTTCGGTATCCCGGGCCTTTCCTCGATCGTCGCCGGCATCATTGCCGGCCGCATCATTGCCCGCCGTGGCGTGCGGAACGTGCTTGCCGTCGGGATGCTGGTGCAGGCCGGCTTCACCGCCCCGCTGCTGCTGCTCGGCCCGGATCCGATCTGGCTGTGGGTGCTGGTCCCGGCGCTGTTCATCGGCTTCTTCGGCCACGTTACGGCGATCGTCGCATCGATGGTAACCGCCACCTCTGCTGTGCCCGACAGCGAGCAGGGACTCGCCACCGGCCTCGTCTCGATGACCCAGCAGGTCGGTATCACCATCGGCATCCCGATCTTCGGCGCCATCGCCGCCACCCAGGCTGGCATTATCGCCGGCATCCACCTGGCGCTGGCCGTTAATGTCGGCGTGACGGTGCTCGCGGTGGTTCTGATTTGGATGGGGCTGCGGCCCCGTCCGGTCACCGCGGCAGTCGGCAACGCCGAGGCCGCCAAGGCCTAAGGCGCATCCACCACCTGTCGCCGCGGACGCCGCTCGCTCCAGGCGAGCACCAGCCCCGCGGCGATCACCAGGGCCGCGCCGAGGAACACCAGTTCGGCCGGCTGTTCGCCCCAGAACAGGAAGCCGAAGACAAAGCTCCAGATCAGCGCGAAATACTCCACGGTGCCCAGCACGCTTGCCGGCACCAGCCGCGCCGCTTCCACCAGCACATATTGCGCCGTGCCGCCGACGATGCCGGTGGCGACCACGATAGCGATCTGCAGCGGGTCCATGTCGGTCCAGAACGGGATCGAGGCGAGGCCCATCACTAGCGTGTAGAACAGGTTGAGCGAGAAGATCAGCACCATCGAGCTCTCGGATTTCGAGATGGTGCGCATCAGGATCATCGCCACCGACCAGAAGAACGCTGCGCCCAGCACCATCAGCGCCGGGATGCCGAATGTCAGTCCGGCCGGATTGCAGGCGATCAGCACGCCGAAAAAGCCGATGGCCGAGGCGCCGACCCGCGCCAGCGTCAGCTGCTCCTTCAAAAAGATCACCGCCAGGATAATCGTCAGCACCGGGGCGAAATAGTAGAGCGTCGTCATTTCGGCGAGCTGCAGCTCGCGCCCGGCCGAATAATACATGCACCAGGCCGCCAGCGTCAGGATGGCGCGCAGCAGCAGCATCGGTTTGTTGCCCGATCGGATCAGCTCCAGCACCAGCTTTTTCCGCCCGATGACGAGGCAGATCACGACAATCACCAGGCTGCGCACGAACAGGATCTGCACCACCGGCAGCGCAAGGATCACCGCCTTCACCAGCGCATCGTGCACCGAGAACAGCGTGTAGGCGAAAACCCCCAGCGCCATGCCCTTGAGCGAGGCGGACTGATGCACAGACGTAGCGGCAGGTGAGGACACGATGAACTCGGGAGAACACAGAGAGGCGAATGCCCGCCGCTAGCTCTAGCCGGTCGACAAAGCGTGTGCACCAGCAAAAACCACTGCCGCCGTCAGGTGCAGGTCACCCGCACCTCGGCAAAGCCGGCTTCGTCGGCCGAGAACACCATCACCGTGCAGCTGGTGCCGGCAATGGTGCCGAAACCGGTCTCCACCACCTGCCCGACCCCATCCATGGTGACCGTGTCGGCGGTGATCAGCCCGGTCTTTATCACCGCCTTCGACTGGCAGATCGGGTAGCTCTCGCCGGGCGTCACCATGAAGCGCGTGCCGAGCGGGATGCAGTCGGTGGTCGGCAGGTTCGGGTCGATCTCGGCGGTCGCGGTGCTTGCATCCGGGGCACCCGGCAGAGCGGCGGGAGCCGCTGCGGCGGCGGCCTGTTGGTCGGTCCATTCACCCTCAAGCTTCACCATCCGGTCCTGCAGCGCCAACAGGCCCGCCGCGGTGCCGTCGTCGATGGGCGTAGCTGCAGCTTCGGCCCGCTTGCCGAGCTCATCGACGGAGGTGCGAAGCGCCGCCACGGCCTCGGTCACCGCCTTGGTCTTGGCATCGGTATTGAGCTGCACCGCGACAGCCCCGGCCAGCGCCACCAGCCCGACGATGGCAGCGAGGAACGGGATCAGCCGGTCGATCAGGACCAGGCGGCGATAACGGCGCATTTTGGCCCCTCCGCATCTGCGCCGAAGCGGTATTCGCCGCGGCAGGCGCCAACCTTGGGCGGGGTGCCGGCCGCCTCGAACAGGTCGTAACCGGCCTTGAGATTACGCCAGAACGGCGCCCAGGTGTTACCGCCCTCGGCGGCCAGCGCCGTTGCCGTCATGCGGAACGGAAAGACGTGCACGTCGACGGCGTCCTGGCCATGTTTGAGCGCGGCTTCGACCACCGCATAGACCTCGTCGACGTTTGGATCGGTGATGGCGTAGCAGCCGACCGAGGAGCAGCCGCCATGCACCATCAGCGCCGAGCCGGTGCGGCCCAGCTGCCGGTCGAAGGCATTGGGGAAGCCGAGGTTGAAGCTGAGGTGATGGCGCGAATTGGGGTTCAATTGGCTCTCTGCCACCCGGTAAAATCCCTCGGGCGACTGTCTGTCGCCTTCCTTGAGCTTAGGGCCGAGCTCGCCCGAGAACCTGCAGATGTCGTAGTCGCGGAACAGCGCATAGCGTCCATCGGCCCGCTGCAGCCACAACTCCAGCTTGTGCTCGCGCTTGAAGATGCGGACATGCGCCCTGTCGCCGAGCGCAAACCCGGCGGCCGTCAGTTCGGCAACGAACTGCGTACGGTCATAGACGCGCTCGGTGGCGATGTCGCGATCTCCCGTTCGTTCGGTGAGCACGAAGCGCCCAACCAGCACGCCTGCGAGGAGCAGGACCCCGATCGCGATGGCCATGCCAACATGGGAGCGAGGGGCCCGCACCGCAAGATGACCGTCTAGGCTCGGTGCAATCGCGGCAGCGGGATCGGCGCTACCTTGCTCGGGTCGATCACCCCGGTCTCGGCGCCGCCGCCAAACATGCCGCCGAAGAAGCTGCCGATCGCCTCGCCACGCGCCTTCGCCGCAGCCTTCTCGTCCGCCAGCTTCTGCGCTTCGGCCGCGGCCTTGGCGGCCTTGTCGGCGAGGTTGGCGACTTCCTTGGCCATCGCGGCCTCGTCGGCGGCGGCCTTGGCCTTCACCGTATCCGGCACATTCTGCGCCACCGTCACCGGGCAGCTGCCCAGCGCGTCGAGCGCCGTGCCGCCGGGCACGTCGAACACGTATTCCTTGTTGCAGACATCCCAGGAGACCGGTGCCTTCGAGATCTCGAAGCGGTCATAGCCTTCCTTGATGTCCTTCCAGAAGCTCATGTTCGGGTTGTCGGCATGCTTGGCGAGGTTCTGCGCCGACATGCGGAACGGATAGATCTGCAGCTGGAACGAGGCGTTGCCGCCCTTAAAGCTTTCGCGCGCCAGCGCGTAAATCTCGGCGATCGACTCGTCGGTCATCGAGTAGCAGCCGCGCGACGAGCAATCGCCATGCACCATCAGGTCCGAGCCGGTGCGGCCATAGGCGCGGTCGAACTTGTTGGGAAAGCCGGTGTTGAAGGCCAGGTAGTAGTTCGAGTTCGGGTTCATCAGGCCGGGGGTGACGGTATAGAAGCCCTCCGGCGACTGCCGGTCGCCCTCCTTGACCTTGGGACCGAGCACCCCCGACCAGGCGCAGATCTCGTAGCTCTTGAACAGCTTGTAGCTGCCGTTGGCCGTCTGCTTCCAGACCTCGAGCTCCGAGCTTTCCTTGAAGATCCGGACCATCATCGCGGCAGCGGGCGATGAGCCGAGGCTGGCCAGCTTGCTGACGGTTTCCTGCTTCAGCGGCGCCATTGCCTTGGCATTGCCCGGCTTCAACCCGCCGCAGCCAGCCAGCAGCGCGGCCACGCTGATGGCGGCGCCAACGAGAAGGATGGAACGGAGCGTTCTGCCCAAGTCAGCTACCCGAAATGCTTGTCTGCCCGAACAATCGGGTTACGAGCGGACGGTTACCATGTGGTAAGCCGGCATGGTTAACAGCCCGTTTACTATTGGCTTCATGCCTCGTGCGTCGGCGACGTTCAACTCAAATTGGTGCCGATGGCGAGGAATTTGTCGCGCCTGTGTTCCCGGACCTCCAACCGTCCCCTGGTGCCCGGGAAATCGGTCAGGAACTGGGTGATGGCTTTGGCAGTCGAGGCCATCACCTCTGCGTGATGGCGATGCGCGCCGCCGGCCGGCTCCGGAATGATGCCGTCGATCACCCCGAGCCCGAGCAGGTCGGGAGCGGTGATCTTCTGCGCCGCCGCCATATCGGGAGCGCGCGCCGCGTCGCGGAACAGAATGGCAGCGCCCGGCTCGGGCGAGATCACCGAGTAAATGGCGTTCTCGAGCATCAGCACACGGTTCGCCGTGGCGATGGCAATAGCGCCGCCCGAACCGCCTTCGCCGATGATGATGGCGAGGTTGGGAATACCGAGCTCAAGGCAGCGCTCGGTCGAGCGCGCGATCGCCTCGGCCTGGCCGCGCTCCTCGGCGCCGATGCCTGGATAGGCGCCGGCGGTATCGACGAACGACACCAGCGGGATATCGAAGCGGTCGGCCATATCCATGATGCGCACGGCCTTGCGATAACCCTCGGGCCGCGCCATGCCGAAATTGTGCTTCAGGCGGCTCTCGGTGTTGGAGCCCTTCTCTTGCCCCAGGATCGCCACCGGCTGCCCGTTGAAGCGGCCGAAGCCGGCCTGCAGCGCCGGATCCTCGGCGAACTTGCGATCACCGGCCAGCGGCGTCCACTCTGATATCAGCGCCTTGATGTAGTCGGAGAAATGCGGGCGCTGCGGATGGCGCGCCACCTGGGTCTTCTGCCAGGGCGTCAGCTTCTTGTAGATATCGATCAGCGCCTCGTCGGCGCGCACCGACAGGCGCCGCACCTCGTCATCGATCGATACGGCCTGGTCCGAGGTTGCCAGTGACTTGAGCTCGGCAATCTTGCCTTCCAGGTCACGCACCGGCGTTTCGAAATCGAGATAGGACTGCATCAAACCCGCCAACTGAGCGCTCTCCGGAACAGTTCGGGAGCGCGACCAAGGATCAACGAACTGGTGCACTCTGTCGTTTCAACGAAACGGTGAGGGCCCAGCAGAGAAGTGGCGCGTCAACTCGCGCCCCAAAGTGGCCGGAAAGTGGCGATGCGACCCGGTTGAGTCAAGCGCCGAGCCTAGACTTGGTGAAGCTGCGGCCCGCCACTCCACCGCTCTGTCACGCCGCATTAACCAATGCATGACGCTTTCATGACAACGCTGGAGCCCGACGATCGGAACCACACTTCGACCATGACGACCTATGCCCTGGTGAGCGTTGCCTGCCCGCATTGCGGTGGCCAGTTCCTCGAAAACGCCAAGCTGGTACGACCGGACGGCGGCGCCTGGTGTCCGCATTGCGAAAAGCTGTTCACGCTGGACCCCGGCAACCAGGCCACCCGCCGCACCCTCGCCGAAGCCAAGGCCGCGCGCCGTCGGCGCAAGGAGCGGCTCAACGGGCTGCGCGCCACCTGGATGGTTCCCCCGCCGCCGAAACCATTGCTGATGGGCGACGTGCTGCGCGCGCTGGACGAACTGCTGCTACGGCTCGACGGGCTGACGGAGCGGAAGCGATCCTAAACGCCGGTGCGGGCTGACCCCCACCCCTGTCCCCTCCCCCTGAAACAGGGGGAGGGAGACGCTAGCCTCGATATTGGTGTGAGGGTCTCCCTCCCCATTCTTAGGGGGAGGGGACAGGGG
>NZ_LAJE02000197.1 GCF_000970465.2 Devosia insulae DS-56 | reverse complement strand
ACCGATCGGCCACTGAGGTCCGGCTCTTCCAGCGCCGCACCGTGCTCTCATTGACGCCCAGCTCGACAGCCAGGTCCGCGACGCTCGCCGTGCTGGCCTGAATGTAGGCCCGCGTCTTCGGCGTCGTTGTCGCATTGGCGTGCAACTTCAGATCCATCCCAAGCGCTCCCTGACAAAGGCAACGCCTCGTTCTACACCGAGTCCATCACGCCAATCCGCCGGAACAACACACTTTCGCGGGGATGACACCGTAGGTAGGGCAGAACTGTTCGTACGGTGCAGCGCCATCAACCGACTGGCTGCTGGCCGGCAGGTAGACTAGTTCGGCTGCGAGTTTGCCGCCTGCTGGGCCTGCAGGTTGCGCACGTTCTGGATGTAGAGCGCCTGGAAATCCACCGGCTCCATCATCAGCGGCGGGAAGCCGCCGAGCTGCACGATGGTGGCCAGCACATGGCGGGCGAACGGGAAGATCATCCGCGGGCATTCGACCATCAACAGCGCCGGCAGCTGCTGCTCGGGCACGTTCTTGACCCGGAACACCCCGCCATAGACCAGCTCGACATTGAACAGCACGGTCTTGTCGCGCTCGGCCTTGGCGTTGAGGCTGATTTCGACCGCATAGAGGTCGTCAGCCTGCTTCTTGACGCCAACATTGATGCCGACGGTAAAGTTGGGGTTGGTGCCGCCGAGCATCACCGAGCCGGGCGCGCCCGGATTCTCGAAACTCAGGTCGCGGGTATACTGCCCAACGAGGCTGTAGCTGGGCGCCGTGCCGGCGTTCGCGGGTGCGGCTTCGGGCGGGGTCTGGTCAGCCATAGTCGAAAATTCCTCGAGCTTTCGGTGGCCGGCTGGCTAGCACCTTTGGCCTTAAGCCACAAGCATTCCGGCCTCAGCGCGGCCGCCACTCATCGGAATCGAGGTCGATCGTGCCGTCGTCGACACGTCGCTGGGTAAAGCCCGGTCCCGCCCCCGTGGTCGTCGTCACCACGGTGACGCGCGACTTGAGGAAGGCATAGATCGCCGAACGCACCGGCGGGATCAGCAGCAGGATGCCGATGAGGTCAGAGAAGTAGCCGGGCAACAGCAGCAACAGACCCGCGAACCCGATCATCATCGCTTCGGCGAGCGCCCGGTCCGGTAACTGCCCACGGCCCACCGTCGAGCGCATCTCGTTGAGCAGCGACAGCCCCTGCAGGCGGATCACCAGCGAGCCGATTAGCGCCGTCAGCACCACGCCGGCCAGCGTCGGCCATAGCCCAATGGCATTGCCGATCACCACGAAGCAGGCGATCTCGATCAGCGGCACCAGGAGGAAGAACAGGAAGAACAGGCGGCCCAATGGGGTAACCCTTTCGAAAGCGCTGCGTCATAAAGGCCTCGGCAGGCCCCTCAGCCAAACGTGAACTGGTTTCCGGCTGAGCGTTTCCCTATATATAGGGCACATTCCTGGCTCCGCGAGCCGGGCGCCCCCCTTTCTCTGGCGCGAGTTGCACCTCCGATGGACGAATTCTTCGATATCCCCACGCTTATCGTCATTGGTCTGGCGATTGTCGTGCTGTTCCGCCTGCGCCAGGTGCTGGGCACCCGCACCGGCCGCGAGCGGACCCCGCTGCAGCGCCAGCGTGAGGCGGCGCCGGCGAAAGCCGGGGAGGAGAACGTCGTGCAGATGCGGCCGCGCCCGGCGCCGGAAACCGACGAGGATCAGGCGCGCGTCGCCCGAAAGCTCGAGGCCGAGATCACCCAGTTCGCTCATGGCGACGAAAAGGTGGCGGCCGGGCTCAAGGCGGTGGCCGATGCCGACCCGACCTTCGGGCCCAAGAGCTTTATGGAAGGCGCCAAATCGGCTTACGAAATGATCGTCACCGCGTTCGCCGCCGGTGATCGTCAGACGCTTAAGAACCTGCTGGAAAAGGACGTCTATGACGGCTTCGAGCGGGTGATCAAGGACCGCGAGGCCGCCGGCCACAAGGTCGATTTCACTTTCGTCGGCCTGCCCAAGGTCGAGATTTCCGACGCCGAACTCGACAAGCGTGCCGCCAACGTCACCATCCGCTTTCACGCCGAGGTGGTTTCGGCCACCCGCGACAAGGACGGCAACCTGCTCGAGGGCAATGCCGACCAGGTCACCAACATCGCCGACGAATGGACTTTTGCGCGCAACCCGAAGTCGCGCGACCCGAACTGGAAGCTCGTCGCCACCAGCCAGCTCGAATAGTCGGCCGCGCGCGGGGGCGATGCGATGGCCAAGCGCCGGTCGGATGGAAAGGGCCAGCTCCCCGACTGGCACCTTTGGCTCGAAGTGTCGCAGACGGTGTCGCCGCTCAGGCCCCAAAGGGCGCTCGTCAACCTCGAGTCCGAGCCGCTGCCGATCCCGCCCGTGGCACCGGCCCCCAAGCGGCATCGGTTGTTGCCTGCTATGGCGCCATACCAATCCGATGGCCGGCCGGGCAAGAAGGCCCCGCGGCCGGGGATCGAGCCCAATCTGAAGCAGCGGCTGCAACGCGGCCGCGAAGAGATCGACGGCACGATTGACCTGCACGGTATGCGCCAGGTCGAAGCCCACGCGGCGCTCACCCGCTTCATTCACGCCCGCTCGGCCCGTGGCGATCGCACCCTCCTCGTCATCACCGGCAAAGGGCTGAAAAAGCTCGGCGACGATGCGGCAGTGATCGTCGAGCGCGGCGTGCTGCGTGCCATGCTGCCGGTCTGGCTGTCCGAGCCTAACCTCGCGCCCCTGGTGGCCGGCTGGGACACCGCGGCGCAGGGGCATGGCGGTGATGGCGCCTTCTATGTTCGCTTGCGGCGGGAGCGGGATTACCGATGACACCACTGGGCCTAAAACTCCGCGCCATGCGTGAAGAACGTGGGTTGACCCTCAGAGACATGGCCAAGGCGCTGCGCGTTTCGAGCGCCTATCTCAGCGCCCTTGAGCATGGCCGTCGCGGCAAGCCGACCTTCGCGCTGCTGCAGAAGATCATCGCCTATTTCAACGTCATCTGGGACGACGCCGAGGAATTGCAGCGCCTCGCCGAGATGAGCGACCCGAAGATCACCATCGACACTGCCGGCATGTCGCCCGAAGCCACTGAGCTCGCCAACCGTCTCGCCCGCGACATCGGCCGCCTCGCGCCCGATGACTTGAGCTTTCTCAGCAATGAAGTGGCCCGCCGGCTGAAATAGTTACACGCCATTGCGTACCGCCAAGTACGCATCGCGGTGTTTGTTGCAAGAATGTCTCGCAACTGCCGTACTGCAAGTTACGTGAGAAATTACTGCTTGCTCCCCTCCAGCAACAGGCCTAAACGCCCGCTCCCGGCGACGTGCCGGTGACTGGCAAAGGGTCGAGCTCGTGAGCTCTCGCCTGGCGCGGATGGCATTGCCTCCCCGTGTACCGCCGGCCACTGGAAACCGGGATTGCGCATGTGGCCCAGAGGTAGGGCGCCGGATCAAAAGGTCCGGAAGTCGCGGGTTCGATTCCTGTCATGTGCTCCACGATGTAGCTCAGTGGGTAGAGCATCAGACCGATAATCTGACCGTCGAGGGTTCGACTCCCTCCATCACGGCCCTTCCAAGGCCACCAGCCTGTTAAGCTGGTTACTGAGACTAAGGGTTCTGGGGCCGGTCCTGCGGGGTCGGTCGCGGCAGCAGAGGCGAAAGCCCGCGCTGCCAAAGCCGGGACCGCCCTTCGAGGGGTGCTCCGGCGCCGGCTGAAGGATGAACATGGTTCTGGCCCGGCCCGCGCACCCGTTTGCGCCGTGGCTTCGCCGTTTCCATCGACATCCCGCTCGCCGGCCTGCCCGCCTCCCTGGTCGGTCGGCCGCCCCGGAACCTGTTTTGATTTGGCCGCGCTTTCGAACCGGAAAAGTCTCTCAACTTTTCCTGAAAGCGCTCCACCGCCATTCGACCGGTCCCGCGAGGTGCGGACCCGGCGAACCACCGGGCCAGCTGGCCCAAACCAGTGAAGGACGAGCTCAGGGCATGACCTAGAGGCGTTACAAGGAGGACGACCATGGTGATCGAAATTCTGGATCGGGTGCGCGGTGTAGAGCGCCTGATCGTCAAGGAAAACCAGCGCGTCATCGCGCTGTACAAGGGCAAGTTCCATGGGGTCCTCACCCCGGGCGAGCACGTGCTGCGGGCTGACCGCGGCCGGCTGGAGATCGAATGGCACGATCTCGCGCGTCCGGAGTTCGCCTCGATCTTCGACAAGGCGCTGTTCCGCGACCACGCCGAGGTGACGGAACAGTACCTGACCGAGATCCGCGCCGGCGCCGACGAGGTGGTTGTGGTGTCTCGCGACAAGCGCCTCCATGCCGTGCTGAAGCCGGAGGAGCGTGCGGTCTACTGGACCGAGGCTGGTCCCTGGACCACCGAGCGCTTCGATGTCGCGGGGGATCTTGCTGTGCCAGACAAGGTGCAGAAGCGCCTGACCGGTGTGGCCAGGCTCACCCTCGTCACCTCGGTCGATGTCGCCGAGGGCCATGTCGGCCTGCTGTTCGTCGACGGCAAGTTGGTGAGCGAGCTCGAGGCTGGTGCCCACATGTTCTGGGCGGTGACCCGCAAGGTCGCGGTGAAGGTCATCGACCTCCGCCGTCAGTCGCTCGACGTGACCGGCCAGGAAGTCCTGACGCGTGACCGTGTCACGCTCCGGGTGAACCTTGCCGCCGAGTACCAGGTGGTGGATGCGGTGAAGGCCGCGACCACCGTCAAGGACTTTGCCGATGCGCTCTACCGCGCCCTGCAGTTTGCGTTCCGCAAGTCGCTGGGTGTTAAGAGCCTCGACGAGATCCTTGCCGACAAGGTGACGGCCGAGGCCGAGGCAATTGCCGAGGTGCGGACGCAGATGGCGGCGATTGGTCTCACGGTCGGTGAGATCGCGGTCAAGGACGTGATCCTGCCCGGCGAGATGCGCGACATCCTCAACAAGGTTGTCGCGGCCGAGAAGGAAGCCGAGGCGAACATCATCCGCCGGCGCGAGGAGACGAACGCCACGCGTTCGCTGCTCAACACCGCGCGGGTGATGGCCGAGAACCCGGTGATGCTGCGGCTGAAGGAGCTCGAAGCCTTGTCGGAGATCGCCGGCAAGGTCGAGCGCCTGACCATCCACAACGGTACGGCGGGCCTGATGAACGACCTCGTCAAGCTTCGCGACGAGTGACACTGAGGCCGCCGGGGGAAACTCCGGCGGCCAAGCTGTTTGCGGCGACCTGGCTGCTGCGCTATCTGAGGGGATGGGACGACGCAGCGAGCTCGATTGTGACCTCGAGACTGAGCGGTTTCATTTGCGCCGCTCAGGCCGGCTGCAGACATTCCTGCTGACACGACGCTGGCGACGCGATCCGGTGCTGCTCGAGGGCCTGTTCCTCTCGCCACGGCCGCATTCCCTCCTTGGCTGGTGGTTTCGCGGCCCGCATCCGAACGGCCGGACCCGCTTCGCCCACGGCATCGTCGCCAGGGCGAGCGGCGCGGTCATCGGGGTCCACATCGTCGTGCGCCAGCGCGATGGCTCGGCCCATTGCCATGTCGCGGTGCACGAGCGGGCCTGGTGGGGCAAGGGCGTCGTGGTCGAAGCGCGCACCCGGCTGTTCGAGCATTTCTTCGCCCACGGGATTACCCGCTTCGGGGCCACCATCGACGCGCGCAACGCGCCTTCGATCTTCAACTATCGCCAGCTCGGCTTTAGGGTGATCGGCAACGCCACCACCTACGACCACGATCCGCTGACTGGCCGCGGCCGTCCGGCGGTAGAGCTCGAACTGCGGCGCGAGGATTGGCTTGCACGACCACCAGGGAGATCGCTTTGAACGCTGAGCATCGTGCCATGGCCCTGGTCGCCAGCGCTCTCGATATCCAGGGCGCCGTCTCGGCCAGCGATGACATGCACAGCCTTGCCGCCTGGTCCAGTCTCGCCCATGCCCGCCTGGCGCTGGAGCTGGAGGCCGAGCTCGGCCGCCAGCTGACCGGCGAGGAGGTTGCCGGCATCACCTCGGTGTCGGCCGTGGCGAAGCTGCTCGGCTAAGCGCCCGGGATTCACGTGGAACATCGATCCGAAGACGAAGAGCTGGTCGTCCTGCTGCATGGCATCGCCCGCACCGGCCGCAGCATGCGGCCGATGGAGAGTTTTCTCCGCGCCGCCGGCTATCGCATACTGAACCTCGACTACCCCTCCCGACGCCATGACCTTGCCGGCTTGGCCGATATCGTCACACAGCAGCTTGCCGCGGCCGGCGCCTGGGATGCGCCGAAGCTGCATTTCGTCACCCATTCGATGGGCGGACTGGTTGCAAGACACCTGCTTGGCGGTCGCCCGCCCCACGCCAGGATCGGCCGGGTGCTGCTGCTGGCGCCGCCCAGTGCCGGCAGCGAGGTCGCCGACTTTCTCGCGCCGCTGCCGCCCTACCGCTGGCTCTATGGTCCGGCCGGCCAACAACTGACCAGCCGCTACTGCAGCGACGCCTGGCGAACCAAGCCGGATTTCGAGCTTGGTATCATCGCCGGCGCGACCGGTTGGCCGTACCTGCTCGGCACCCTGCTGCTGCCGCGCCCGCACGATGGCCGGGTTTCGGTCGAACGCACTCGGGTCGATGGCATGCGCGATCATCTCGTCGTCCGTGCCACTCACAGCTTCATCATGCGCGGGCCCGAGGTGCAGCGGCAGGTGCTGCAGTTCATTCGTCACGGTGGCTTCGCCCGTCAGGTGGACGGTCGGGCCGAGCCGGGAGCGGCCACCGGGTCGGCAGCGGAGCTGCAGCAGTGAAGAACGCCCTTTTCATCTGCAGCGGCAATCGCCTGCGCAGCCCGACCGCAGAGGCGGTCTTCGCGACCTGGCCGGACGTCGAAACCGACTCGGCGGGTCTCGATAACGATGCAATCGTTCGGCTGTCGCCCGAGCAGATCGAATGGGCCGACCTGATCTTTGTGATGGAGGCATCGCATCGCAACAGGCTCGGCAAGCAGTTTCGCTCGCATCTGAAGGGCAAGCGCGTCATCGTCCTTGGAATTGTCGACGACTACGCCTTTATGGCGCCCGAGCTGGTGGCGCTGCTTAACAGCAAGGTCGGTCGCTATCTCCGTTGAGCCGGATCGGCTCGCCCCGGAGACCTGGGCCTTTCAGCAACGAGGTGATGAGGCGATAAAGAGATCCGTGCGCCACCCCCGCCGCGTGCAATGGTACATGGCAGCTTTGCCCCTCGGTAGTTGTTGGTAGTTGCGCCATACAAGCAAAGCAACCCCGACGATTCGTCGAAGTGTTAAGGTTTACTGCAGACAATCGCCCGCCTCGCTGCTGTTGGGAGAGAGCGATATGCGGGCCTCACAACTGTTTTGGCATGATGCGTCGCGCTGGTCAGAGGACACGGACGGCCTCGATCGGGCTGGGCTGGTGTTTTACTTCGGCACCCGGCAGATGCTCGCCGATGGCGCGATCTACGACAGCCTGCGCCGGCGCTTCCCCGAGGCACACGTCCTGGGGTGCTCGACCGGCGGCCAGCTTGCCGGCACCGATGTCAGCGATGATATGGCCTGTGCCCTGGCGCTCGATTTCGACGCGACCACGCTGCGCGTCATGCGCGCCGATATCGCCGGATCCGCCAATTCGCGCGCCACCGGCCAGGCGATCGGCGCCGGCCTCAAGGGCGATGGTCTTGCCGGGGTGTTCGTCCTCTCCGATGGGCTGCACGTCAATGGCAGCGCACTGGTCGAGGGTATCGTCGATGCGGTCGGCCGCGGCGTACCGGTGAGCGGTGGCCTCGCCGGTGACGGCGCCGACTTCGTCGAGACCCTGGTCGGCTGCGATGGCCCACCGATGTCCAACGCGATCGCCGCAGTCGGCTTTTATGGCGATGCGATCCGCATCGGCCATGGCAGCGCCGGCGGCTGGGACGTGTTCGGGCCGATGCGGCGGATCACCCGCGCCGCCGGCAATGTGCTCTACGAAGTCGACGGCAAGCCGGCGCTCGACCTCTATAAGCTCTACCTGGGTCCCGAGGAGAGCCAGAACCTGCCGGGCTCGGCGCTGCTCTTCCCGCTGCGCATCTTCGATCCACGCCATCCCGAGCGCAGCGTGGTCCGGACCATTCTTTCCGTCGATCACGACACCGGGTCCATGACCTTTGCCGGCGACATGCCGACCGGTTGGTCGGCGCAACTGATGCGCGGCAATTTCCATCGGCTCTGCGCCGGGGCGGCCGAAGCCACCCAGCGGGCGGTGTTGGGCGCCGGGCCGGCCGCCGATACCCAGAGTGCCGCGATTTTTGTGAGCTGCATCGGGCGGCGCCTGCTGATGGGCCAGCGGATCGACGAGGAAATCGAGGCAGCAACGGCCGAGCTGTCGGAGCGCTGCCTGCCGGTCGGCTTTTATTCCTACGGCGAGATCTCCCCCGACGAAGGGTCAGGCTTCTGTCAGCTGCACAACCAGACCATGACGGTGACCGTGTTGACCGAAGAGGCGGCCTGAGCCTTGCGCAAGCTGTTTGACCGGCAGCTGGAGAAAGCCACGGACGCCGCCGGTCATGTCGACCTGGTGGCGCTCGAAAGGCTGATCACGGCTGCCTACGAGGAAGCTGAGCTCGACCGCACCCGCACCGATCGCTCGATGGAGCTGATGATCGGCGAGCTGACAGCGTTCCAGGTCGGGCTCGAAACCGAGATCGACAAGCGCACCGCACAGCTGACGAGGAGTCGACAGAAGCTCAGGACCCAGAACACACGCTTCCTCACCGCGCTCGAGAACATGTCGCAGGGCCTTGCCATGTTCGATGCGCGCCAGCGGCTGGTGGTCTGCAACCATCAGTATCTCGAGATGTACAACCTGCCGCGCCACCTGGGGCGGGTCGGCACGCATCTGGTCACCATCCTCAAGGCGCGCATCGCCGCCGGCACCTCCGGCGGCGACGATCCGGTGGCCTATCTGCGCGAGCGGCTGTTCGTGGCGACAGAAGGGGTGAGTTCATCCGCGGTCCACCAGCTCGCCAACGGCCGGGTGATGTCGGTCGCGCACAAGGCGATGGCCGATGGCGGCTGGGTGACCATGCACAAGGACATCACCGAGCTGCACAGCATGCAGGCCGAGCTCGCCCACCAGGCCTACCACGATGCACTCACCGGACTGCCGAACCGCAACTTCTTCTACCAGCGGCTGGGGCAGGCGTTCGAGGCGCTGCACTCCGGCGCGGGCTTTGCGGTGCTTTGCCTCGATCTCGACGGGTTCAAGGCGATCAACGATTCGATGGGTCATGCCAGCGGCGACAAGCTGCTGCGGCAGGTAGCGACGCGGCTTTCCGATTGCACGGCGGCGGCGGGTGTCGTTGGGCGCATGGGCGGCGACGAGTTCGCCGTGCTGCTGCCGGGTGGGACGCGGGACAGTGCCCTCGCTTTGGCCCGTACCATCCTCGATGCGATCCGGCGGCCTTTCGACATCGACGATCACGCCGTGCTGGTGGGCGTGAGCATCGGCATCGCGCTGGCGCCCGAGGACGGTGCAGGAGCGGACGCGCTGCTCAGGAGCGGCGACCTGGCGTTGTACTCGATCAAGCGGGGACGCCGCGGCGGCTACAGTTTCTTCGAGCCTGACCTGGCGCAGACGCTGAGTGCGCGCTCCAGCATGGAGCACGATCTGCGGCGGGCCCTCGCCAACGGCGAGTTCGAACTGTTTTACCAGCCGGTGCTCAACCTCGCGGCACAGCAGATCGTCGGCTTCGAGGCTCTGCTGCGCTGGCGCCACCCGACCGAGGGCCTGATTCTGCCAGGTGATTTCGTCCCCCTGGCCGAGGAACTCGGCCTGATCATGCCGATCGGCGAGTGGGTGATCCGCGAGGCCTTTGCCGAAGCTGCCCGCTGGCCGGCTTCGATGCGGATTGCGGTGAATGTCTCGACGGTGCAGTTCGAACGCGGCAGCCTTGTCGGGGTGCTGGTCAATGCATTGGCCGCCAGCGGCCTGGCGGCGGACCGGGTCGAGGTCGAGATCACCGAAACGCTGTTCCTCGAGCAGAGCGAGACCAACCTCGACATCCTGCACCAACTGCACGCGCTCGGGCTCAAGGTGGCACTTGACGATTTCGGTACTGGCTTCTCGGCGCTGAACTACCTGCTGGCGTTTCCCTTCGACAAGATCAAGATCGACGGCTCGTTCGTTCGCGCCCTCGATAACACGGCGGGAGCCCACATCATCCTGGGGGCGGTCGCCAGCATCGGGCGGCGCATGGGGATCGTGACCACCGCCGAGGGCATCGAGACGGCCGAGCAGCTCAGAAACGTCCGCGCGCTGGATTACACCGAAGCCCAGGGCTTCCTGATCGCGAGGCCGATGAGCCGGGACGCAGTTCGCCACCTGCTCGACCTGTCGAGCGATCCCCGGGGCGAGGTGCCCATGGTCGTGGAACCCAAGGCCGCCACCGGCACAGGCGGGGTGTAGCCTCCGCGGCTGCCAGCTGTCCCCGGGATTCACGTGGAACATCCTGCCCGGGTGGACAGCCCGGCTGAACCGGCCTATGCGCTACCCGATATTCTGAGTTCTGCGGACAAGTTTCATGCTGCGCCGGTTCTTTGCCTATTACGCCCCCTACAAGCACCTGTTCTTTCTCGATTTCGGCTGCGCCGTGCTCGCCGGTATCCTCGAGCTCGGCTTCCCGCTGGCGGTAAAGCTGTTCGTCGACGACCTGCTGCCGGGGCAGAACTGGGGGCTGATCGCCGCAACGGCGGCGCTGCTGCTGGGGGTGTTCGCGCTCAACACGGTGCTCTCGGCCATCGTCAACTACTGGGGCCATGCGCTCGGCATCTCGATCGAGACCGATATGCGCCGGCAGGCTTTCGATCACATCCAGAAGCTCAGCTTCCGCTATTTCGACAACAACAAGACCGGCCAGCTGATCACCCACGTCACCAAGGATCTCGAGGAGGTGGGCGAGGTGGCCCATCACGGCCCCGAGGACCTGTTCATCGCGGTGCTGACCTTCATCGGCGCCTTCCTCCTGATGTTCACCGTGCATTGGCAGCTGGCGCTCCTCACCACCATCATCGTACCGCTGATGACCTGGCTGGTCAGCCGCTATGGCGCGCGGATGACCACCACCTGGCAGCAGTTGTTCCGCCAGGTCGGCGACTTCAACACAAGGGTGCAGGAAAGCGTCGGCGGCATCCGTGTGGTCAAGGCTTTCGCCAACGAGGATTACGAGCGCGGGCTGTTCGCCAAGAACAACGAGGGCTATCGCGCCACCAAGCTCAGCGCCTATGCCATCATGACCGCCTCGATTGCGCTCAGCTATTTCAGCACTCGCTTCGTGCAGCTGGTGGTGATGGTCGCCGGCACCTGGTTCGTCATCAAGGGCGAGCTGAGCTACGGCGGCTTCGTCAGCTTCCTCCTCCTGGTCAATGTGTTCTTCCGGCCGATCGACAAAATCACCTCGGTGCTCGAGAGCTACCCAAAGGGCATTGCCGGCTTCCGCCGCTTCACCACGCTGATCGACACCGAGCCCGATACCGCCGACCGGCCCGGCGCCCGGGCGGTCGAGAGCCTCAAGGGCGATATCGTCTATAGCGATGTGAGCTTTGCCTATTCGGGCGATCCGGCCGCGAAGGACAAGGTGCTGGATGGGCTGAACCTCACTATCGCCGCCGGCGAAACCGTCGCCTTTGTCGGCCCCTCCGGCGCCGGCAAGACCACTATCTGCTCCCTGCTGCCGCGCTTCTATGACGTCACCGCCGGCGCGATCAGCATCGACGGCATCGACATCCGCGACATGACGCAGGCCTCGCTGCGCGGTCAGATCGGCATCGTGCAGCAGGATGTGTTCCTGTTCGGCTCGACCATTCGCGAGAACGTTGCCTATGGCCGGCTCGGCGCCAGCGACGCCGAGGTTATGGAGGCGCTGCGGCGCGCCGCGCTCGATGAGTTCGTGCTGTCGCTGCCCGATGGGCTCGATACCCCCACCGGCGAGCGCGGCGTAAAACTCTCGGGCGGGCAGAAGCAGCGCCTCGCCATCGCGCGCATTTTCCTCAAAAACCCGCCGATCCTGATCCTTGATGAAGCGACCTCAGCGCTCGATACCGCCACCGAGTACGCCATCCAGCAGGCGCTCGCCGCGCTGTCCGAGGGTCGTACCACCCTGGTGGTGGCGCATCGGCTCGCCACCATTCGCAATGCCGATCGTATCGTGGTGGTGAGCAGCGAGGGGATCGTCGAACAGGGCAGCCACGCCGAGCTACTGGAGCGCCGCGGCGCCTATGCCCGGCTGCATGGCGCGCAGTTTGCCGAGCCGGTGACGGCGACCTGATACCGGATCGACGAGGGGGGACGATGCTGAAGCTCAAATATCTAGAGGACAACCGGCCGCTGGCCGAGCTGTTGCGAGCCGATTGGGATGCCGATCCAGCGCCGTTCGCCTGGTACCGGATCTCGTCCAACGCCATCTATCTCTTCAGCTTCGAGGGCGAGCAGCGCTTCCTGCGCTTTGCCCCGGCGGCCGAAAAGCGTGCCGAGAATATCGCGGCGGAGCTGGAGTTGCTGTCCTACCTCGGCAAGGCCGGTTACGGCGCCGCAGTGCCGATCGCCGCAAGGAACGGCCAGCACGTCGTCTCAACAACCACGCCGTGGGGCAGCTATCACGCAACGGCCTTCCATGCCGTGCCCGGCATTCAGCTGAGCCGGACCGATCTGGGCGAGACCATCATCACCAGCTACGGGCGGGCGCTGGCCGAGTTGCATCAGCTATCGAAAGCTTATCGCCCCGATCGGCCGCGTCGCTGGAGCGAAAGCGATGTGCTGGACTGGATCCGGACGGAGCTGCGGCCGTTGCCCGGCACTGAAGCCGCTGTCGCCGAGGCTGAGGTGATTGGTCGTCGCCTGTCGGAGCTGCCGCGGAACGCCGAGAGCTATGGCCTCGTCCACTACGATTTCGAATGCGACAACGTCTTCTTCGATGCAGCGAGCGGGCGCTGCTTCGCCATCGATTTTGATGATGCCATGTACCACTGGTTCGCCATGGACATCGGACAGGCCGTCGACAGCCTTGCCGACGAGGTCGAGCCTGAGCTCGCGGCTGCGCGGGAAGCGATGTTTCTTGCCGGCTATGCCTCGGTCCGCCCGTTGCCCGACCCGGCTTTGCGGCCGGTCTGCCGTCGCTTCGCCGATCTCTACTGGTACGCCCGGGTCGCCTACGCGCTCAGCGAAACCTGGCCGACTGAGCCGGACTGGATGATCGGATTGCGCAGCCGCCTCGAGGACGGAAAGACCGAACGCGCCGCGCGGTTCGGCACGCCCCTCGCTTAGCGCCCGAGAAAGCTCCTGAGCCGCCTGACCCCCTCGCGGAGTTTGCCGGGCTCAACCGCGTGGCACCAACGCAGCCAGCCATCGCCTTCCGGCCCGAACGCGCCGCCTGGCGCGAGGCCGAGCCCTGCGCCCTCGACCAGGCGTTTCGCCAGCGCCAGCGTGTCGTCAAAGCCCTCGACGCGGAAGAAGACATACATCGCGCCGCCGGCATCGGGGACGCTGACGCCCGGTATCCGGCTCAGCTCGTCGACCAGCAGGGTTCGGGCGGCAGTGAGCTCGGCCCGAAGCTTCATGACCGTCGGCTCGCCCGCCGTCAGCGCGGCCGTCGCGGCGCGCTGCACCGGCTCGAGGATGCAGGAGGTGTTGTACTCGATGACCTTGGTCAGATCGTTCGACAGCGTCTCCGGGGTTGCCAGCCAGCCGACGCGCCAGCCGGTCATCGACCAGGCTTTCGAGAAGCTGTTGACCGAGATGATCCGGTCGCCCGGCTCATAGCGCCGGAGAAACGACGGAGCCGAGCGACGCTCGGGGTCATGCACCAGCCGTTCATAGACATCGTCGCTCAGCACCCAGATGCCATGCTTGCGGCAATGTGCCAGCACCGCGTCGACTTCATCTTCCTCGATGGTCCAGCCGGTGGGGTTGTTCGGCGAGTTGATAATGGCGAGCCGCGTGTCCGGGGTCAGCGCTGCCAGCAGCCGTTCGAGATCCAGCGACCACTTGCCGTTGGTGACCGCCAGCGGCACCCGCACCACCTCGGCGCCGAGAATTCTCGGGATCTCGACGATGTTGGGCCAGAGCGGCGTTACTGCCACCACTCGGTCGCCGGGCGAAAGCACCATCTGCGCCGCGATCATCAGCCCCGAGACGCCCGACCCCACCGCCGCGATGCGTCCCGGCGTGATCGCGGTGCCATGCAGCTCGCTGAGATAGCCGGCGATGGCCTCACGCAGGTACGGCCGGCCGAGATTCTGTGAGTAGAAGGTTTCGCCCTCGGCCAGTGACGCCATGGCTGCTTCGCGGATGAAGCGCGGCGTCGGCTGGTCGGACTCGCCGAACCAGAACGGCAGCACGTCAGTCCGACCCATTCCGGCATTCGCCACCTCGCGGATCAGCGAGGACTGCAGCGATTGGACGTCGGAGCGGGCGGAGACGGAGGGGATCGGCGATGTGGCGCGGGCGACGGTCAACGCGATGCTCCAGTAGGAAGGCCGGGGACGGGTCCCGGCCTTGGTACTGCATAGACGCGGCGGTCACTAGAGCGGTTCGGATATGAGTTGAACCGCCGGCGCGGGCTGACCCCCACCCTTGATCCCTCGCCCTCAAACAGGGGGAGGGAGACGATAGCCTCGATACCAGTGGGAGGGTCTCCCTCCCCATGTTCAGGGGGAGGGGACAGGGG
>NZ_LAJE02000196.1 GCF_000970465.2 Devosia insulae DS-56 | reverse complement strand
CGCCACCGCCTTCGGCGGTCCCCCTCCCCCGCCACGCGGGGGAGGATCACGGAGAGGCCCGACGCATATCGCCCTGTGCGACTGCTCTGCCCCTCACAAGGAAGGGGCCCTCTGATGCAAGCCCTGCTCGCTCCCCTGGCGCTGCTCCTCGAGCGCCTGGTCGGCTACCCCAACAGCCTCGTCGCCCGCATCGGCCACCCGGTGATGTGGATCGGCAGGCTGATCTCGCTGCTCGACCTGCAACTGAACCGCGACGCCAACCGCCGCGGCAAGGGCGTACTGGCGCTCGTCATCCTGCTCGCCGCTACCGGCCTCGTCACCGCAGCTATCGCCTGGCTCTGCCGGCTCATCCCCTATGGCTTCATCCTCGAAGCCATCCTTGCCTCGACCTTCCTCGCGCAGAAGGCGCTCGGCGATGCGGTGCGGTTCGTCGCCGCCGCGCTGCGCCGTAGCCTGCCCGAGGGCCGAACGGCGGTGAGCCATATTGTCGGTCGCGACCCGCAATCCCTCGACGAGCCCGGCGTCGCCCGCGCCGCCATCGAGTCGCTGGCCGAATCCACCTCCGATGCGGTGGTGGCGCCGCTGTTCTGGCTTGTCCTGCTCGGCCTGCCCGGTATCGCGCTCTACAAGGCGGTGAACACGGCGGATTCGATGATCGGCCACAAGACCGAGCGGCATCTCGAGTTCGGCTGGGCCAGCGCCCGCTTCGACGACCTGTTGAACCTGATCCCCGCGCGTCTCACCGCCTTGCTGATCGCCGGCGGCGCCTTCTTCATCAAGGGTGCCCACCCCGAGTTGGCCTGGTCCACGGCGCTGCGCGACGCGAGAAAGCACGAGAGCCCCAATGCCGGCTGGCCCGAAGCCGCCATGGCCGGAGCCCTCGGCTTCCGCCTCGGCGGCCCGCGCAGCTATGATGGCGAAGTGGTGGATTTGCCGAGTTTCGGCGATGGCCTGGCGGAGCTCGGGGCCGACGATATCGACCGCTCGCTCAGGCTCTACGCTGTGACGCTGAACCTGACGCTGGCGGTGACGGTGCTGGTGGCGTTGGTGGTTTGGCGACTAGCTAGCTGAGAGAGACGACCCCCTCCCATCCTCCCCCACAAGGGGGGGAGGTGTTCCGCCGGTTCACCTGGCACGATCGAAGACAGAGCCTCGACTCTTCACCTCCCCCTTCATGGGGGAGGCCGGGAGGGGGCCGTCTCTATCAGTCGGCCCCTCAAGCCTCATGCACCCGCCGCTGCAGCACTTCCGCCTGCGGCACCGACCCCTTCAGCACCATCGGCAGCCCCGCCACCACGAAATAGGCATCGTCGCAGATCTCGGCGATCCGCTGATGCGCCGATCCGGCGAGGTCGCGGAACATCCGCGCCATGGCATTGTCAGGCACGATCCCGAGCCCCACTTCGTTCGACACCAGGATCACCCGTGCGCTGGTCGTCGCCGCCAGCGTCGCCAGCAACTCGTCCACTGCTGTCGCCACATTCTCGTTGGCGACGATCAGGTTGGTGATCCACAGCGTCAGGCAATCGACCAGAATCGCATCATGCGTCTTGGCCGCCTGCGTAATCGCCGCGCTCAGCCGCAGCGGCTCTTCGATGGTGGCGAAAACCTGCGCCCGCTGCTGCTTGTGGCTCGCGACCCGCTCGCGCATTTCGGCATCGAGCGCCTGCGCTGTTGCCAGATAGGCCGGGCGCGTTCCGGCCCGCATCGCCAGCCGCTCGGCAAAGCCGGTCTTGCCCGAGCGTGCGCCGCCCAGCACCAGAACATGACCCATTTCTTGGCCTCCTTGCCGTCCTTTGCTGCCATGGAGCAATGCGCCGCGCCGGGCTTCGATCCATCGGCGGCGGACTCTCTTCGCATGCGAGCCATGCGGCAAGCGACCTTTCCAGCCGCTTTCCTTTGCTTATTCTACTTTCGTCTAGAAACCTTTGGCATTAAGGTCCGCGCCGGACTCGGGGGGCTCCTGGGTCGGCAAGCCATTAATTGTCGTGAGGAGTGCGCGTTCGGTGCCTAGGTACTATCTCGGGGTGGATGGTGGCGGCACCAACTGCCGCATCCGCCTCGCCAATGAGAACCTCGAAACCCTGGCCGACGCCGCCGGTGGTCGCTCGAACCTGCAGATCGAAGCCGGCGAGCCGGCTTTCCGCTCCATTACCGAGGGCACCAAAGAGGTGTTCCAGAAGGCCGGCATCGACATCGCCGAGGCGAAGAACACCTATGCCTGCTTCGGCATGGCCGGCGGGCGCCTGCCATCGGCGCGCGACGCCTTCGAGCAGCGCCCCTGGCCCTTCGCCAAGGTCCGCGTCTATGACGACATCGATATCGCCCGCGCCGGCGCCCATGGCGGCGAGGATGGCGCGGTGATCATCGTCGGCACCGGTTCGGCTGCCCTGGCCATGGTCAATGGCCAGCGCCATCAATGCGGCGGCTGGGGCTTTCAGATTGGCGACCAGATGTCGGGCGCCATTCTCGGGCGTGAGCTGGTGCGTCGCTCCGTCGAAGCCACCGACGGCCTGCTGCCCGCTTCGCCGCTCACCCAGGCGGTGATCGAAAAGCTCGGCGGTTCGATCGATGCGGTGATGGATTGGTCCTTCCCGCAAGACCCGCGCGGGCCGATGCCGGCCGGCAACGGCGCCCCCTCGACCCTGCTCGGCCGCGCCCCTGCCGAATTCGGCGCGCTGATCCCGCTGTTCTTCGATTTCTACGAAGCGGGCGATCCGGTGGCCAAGGAGCTGATGGAGCTCGAGCTGAGCTACATCGACACCTATGTGCGCTGGTTCAAGGCGCGCGGCGTCACCCGCATGGCCGCCGTCGGCGGCTTCGGCACCCGCCTCTATCCGCTGATGATCGAGCGCCACGGCGACTTCATCGTCCGCCCCGTCGACGAGCCGCTGCACGGCGCCGTCATCCTCGCCAAGCAGAATTTCGCCTGACAAAACTGCGCATGACAGATCTGCGCCTGAAATGAGTTGCCATGAACTACCTCGATAGGAGCTTGAAGAGCGTGTCCAGCCGTATCATCCCGGTCCAGCCCTTCGATTACGTGGTGTTCGGCGCCACCGGCGACCTCACCAAGCGCAAGCTCATTCCGGCGCTGTACCACCGCTTCAAGGATGGGCAGTTCGATGAGCAGAGCCGCATCATCGGCGTGTCGCGCACCAAGCTGACCGATGCGGAGTTTCAGAAGCTGGCGCGCGATTCGATCGAGACCTTTGTCGAGAAGTCCTATCAGGACAAAAAGACTATCGACCGCTTCATCGGCGCCTTCTCCTACGTGCCCAACGACGTCACCGACGAGGCGCATTGGGGCGATTTGTCGAAGAACCTGCGCGAGGATCCCAAGGTGGTCCGCGCCTTCTACCTCGCCATTGCGCCCGACCTGTTCGGGCCGACCTGCGAGTACATTCTGAAGAAGGGCTATTACCGGCGTGACGCCCGCGTGGTGATCGAAAAGCCGCTCGGCCACGACCTCGCCTCCTCGATCGAGATCAACGACGAAGTGTCGAAGATCTTCAAGGAAGATCAGGTCTACCGCATCGACCATTACCTCGGCAAAGAGACGGTGCAGAACCTGTTGGCGCTGCGCTTTGCCAACATCCTGTTCGAGCCGATCTGGAACTCCGCCCATATCGATCACGTGCAGATCACCGTCGCCGAGTCGGTCGGCGCCGGCACCCGTGGCTACTACGACGAATCCGGCGCGCTGCGCGACATGGTGCAGAACCACATCATCCAGCTGCTCTGCCTCGTCGCCATGGAGCCCCCGGCTTCCGACGCCGCCAATGCGCTGCGCGACGAAAAGCTCAAGGTGCTGCGCTCGCTGAAGCCGATCGACGGCGCCGATGTCGGCCGCGTCACCGTGCGCGGCCAGTATCGCGGCGGCAGCGTCGACGGCACCGCCGTCGCCAGCTACCAGGACGAGTTGCCCGAGGATAAGAAGGGCTCGCGTACCGAGACCTTCGTCGCCATCAAGGCCGAGATCGAGAACTGGCGCTGGTCTGGCGTGCCGTTCTACATCCGCACCGGCAAGCGGCTGGTGTCGCGCGCTTCCGAGATCGTCATCCAGTTCCGCAACATCCCGCACTCGATGTTCGACCATGCCCAGGGGGCACCCAAGCCCAACCGGCTGGTCATCCGCATCCAGCCCGATGAAGGCGTCAAACTGTTCCTGATGATCAAGGATCCGGGCCCGGGCGGTATGCGTCTGCGCGAAGTGCCGCTGAACCTCAGCTTCGCCGAAACCTTCGCCGAGCGTACCCCGGAGGCCTATGAGCGCCTGCTGCTCGACGTCATCCGCGGCCAGCAGACCCTGTTCATGCGCCGCGACGAACTCGAGGCCGCCTGGGAATGGGTCGATCCGATCCGCAATGGCTGGGATCTCGCCAATGACGCGCCGCAGACCTACACGGCCGGCACCTGGGGCCCGACCGGCGCCATCGCGCTGATCGAGCGCGACGGCCGCACCTGGCATGAGGATGGGCATTGAACGCGACCCGGCGCAGCTTCGGCACCAAGGAAGACCTGGCGCTGGCGCTCGCCGAGACCGTAGCCGAACATCTGAACGACGGCATCGGGGCCCGCGGCCACGCGGTGCTTGCCGTCTCCGGTGGTTCGACCCCGGCCCGGTTCTTCGCCGTCTTGGGCCGCCGCAAGGACATCGACTGGGAGAAGGTCACTGTCACCCTGGTCGATGAGCGCTGGGTGGACGAGACCAACGATCGCTCCAATGCGCTGCTGGTCAACGAGAAGCTGCTGCAGGGCCCGGCTGCCTCGGCGCATTTCGTACCACTCTACTCGGGTGGCGACGAGCCGACGTCCGCCGCCATCGCCCGCACCAATCTCGCGGTCAACGCCTTGCCGACGCCGTTCGATGTGGTGATCCTCGGCATGGGCCATGACGGTCACACCGCATCGTTCTTTCCCGGTGGCGACAACCTCGCCGCGGCGCTGACCGGCGAGGGGCCGGCCCTCGCCATCCGGGCGCCTGGGGCAGGGGAACCCCGGGTGACGCTGGTCCTGAAGCGCCTTCTCGACGCTTCGGGGCTCTATCTGCATATCGAGGGGGAGGAGAAGCTGGCGACATTGGAAAAGGCTGCGTCGGAAGGTCCCGTTGAGGACATGCCGATCAGGTCTATTCTGCGTCAAAGCCAGACACCGCTGACTATCTTCTGGAGCCCCTGAGAGACTGCGGAGCTCGTTCAGGAAAAGTTGCAGACTTTTCCGGTTCGAACGAGCGACCAAGGAACTCTTGCGGCTCCCCCAAGGAGCATGAAATGTCCGTCGTCAAGATCGTCCAGGAAGTCACCGACCGCATCGCGGCGCGGAGCGCCACCTCACGTCGCGAATATCTCGACCGCCTCGAGGGCGCGCGCGTGCAGGGCGTGCATCGCGCCGGGCTCGCCTGCGGCAACCTGGCCCATGCCTTTGCCGCCTGCTCCCCGTCCGACAAGGCCAAGCTCGCTGGCTCGAAGTCGCTGAACCTCGGCATCGTCACCTCGTACAACGACATGCTGAGCGCCCATCAGCCCTACGCGACCTATCCCGATATCATCAAGGATGCGGCGCGTTCCATCGGCCAGACCGCGCAGGTCGCCGGCGGCGTCCCCGCCATGTGCGACGGGGTCACCCAGGGCCAGGCCGGCATGGATCTGTCGCTGTTCAGCCGCGACGTCATCGCCATGTCGACGGCCATTGCGCTCAGCCACAACATGTTCGATGCCGCCGTCTATCTCGGCATCTGCGACAAGATCGTCCCCGGCCTGATGATTGGCGCGCTCACCTTCGGGCACCTGCCCGCCGTGTTCGTTCCCGCCGGCCCGATGCCCACCGGCATCTCCAACGACGAGAAGGCCAAGGTCCGCCAGCTCTATGCCGAGGGCAAAGTCGGCCGCGCCGAACTGCTCGAGTCGGAAGCCAAGTCGTACCACTCGCCCGGCACCTGCACCTTCTACGGCACCGCCAACTCCAACCAGATGCTGATGGAGATCATGGGCCTGCATCTGCCGGGCGCCAGCTTCGTCAACCCCAACACCCCGTTGCGCGAAGCGCTGACCCGCGAAGCCGCGAAGCGCGCCTTGTCGCTCACCGCCGAGGGCAATGACTACACCCCGATCGGCCACATCGTCGACGCCAAGGCCATCGTCAACGGGCTCGTCGGGCTGCTGGCGACCGGTGGGTCCACCAACCACACCATGCACCTCGTCGCCATCGCCGCCGCGGCTGGCCTCAAGGTCACCTGGGAGGATATGTCGGAGCTCTCGGGCGGCGTGCCGCTGCTGGCCCGCGTCTATCCCAACGGCATTGCCGACGTGAACCACTTCCACGCCGCCGGCGGCATGGGCTTCATGATCCGCGAGCTGCTCGAGGCCGGGTACCTGCACGAAGACGTCAAGACCGTCTGGGGCGCGGGCCTCTCCGGTTACACGGTCGAAGCGAAATTGCTCGAGGACAAGCTCAGCTTTACGCCCTCGCCCGCCATCTCCGGCGATCCTAAAGTGCTGGCTCCGGTGAAGGATGCCTTCTCTGCCAATGGCGGCCTCAAGGTGCTGTCGGGCAATATCGGCAAGTCGGTGATCAAGGTTTCGGCGGTGAAGCCCGAGAACCGCGTCGTCGAAGCCAGGGCTCGCGTCTTCCACACCCAGGAAGGGCTGCAGGCCGCGTTCAAGGCCGGCGAGCTCAACGGCGACGTCATCGCCGTGGTCCGTTTCCAGGGCCCCAAATCGGTCGGCATGCCGGAACTGCACAAGCTCACCCCGCAGCTCGGCATTCTGCAGGACCGCGGCCACAAGGTCGCGCTGGTCACCGATGGCCGCATGTCCGGCGCCTCGGGCAAGATCCCCGCCGCCATCCACATGACCCCCGAAGCCAGCGATGGCGGCGCCATCGCCAAAATCCGCGATGGCGACCTGATCCGGCTCGACGCCAACGAGGGCACGCTCACCTTCATCGGCGACGAGAAGGAATTCTTCTCCCGCACCCCGGCCACCGAGGATCTCCGTCGCGAGCACTACGGCATGGGCCGCGAACTCTTCGCCGGCTTCCGCGCCCTGGTGGGCACCGCCGACCGCGGCGCCAGCGTGTTCGGCTAAGCGCGATCTCTGCGTGATCCTCCCCCGCAAACGGGAGGATCACGCAGCAGATCTGGTGATCCGATCCGGACTCGTGCGTCCAACCGGGTTGTGGATACTCTGCCACGTTCGCTGCCGATGTGCTGGAAGCGGCCAGAATATTCTTGTTCCTATTTTAAGGCGCGTGCACTGTCACACGAGGGGGCCGGTGCTGATTTGCCCGGCTGTGACGGTTGCCTTGGCAGCCGATCGACAGGAGGGAAGCGTGCTTGCAAGAATAGCCATGGCCGCATTGGCATCGGTTTCGATGGTCTCGGGCGCGCTCGCCTGGGATGGGGCGCGGGCCTACCACCTGCGTCCGGGTGGGGCGAGCGATGTCAGCCTGGCGCTGAACCTGCTCCATGTCGAGAACACCCTCCTCGGACTTGGGGACACCACGCTGGACGTGGGGGTGCTGACCCCGACCTACCGCACGAGCTTCGACGTGATGGGCAATGTCGGCTTCGTGCTGATCGGCCTGCCGGTCGGCGGCATGACGTTCGATTCGTTGGCCGGTACCATCGACACGGGCATCGCCCAAGGCGATCTGGTGCTCGGCGCGGGTGTGGGACTGGTGGGGATGCCGGCCCTCGCCCCCATGGACTACGCCATGCACAAGCCGGGCTTCCAGGCCATGGTCGAGGGTAAGCTGTTCCTGCCCACCGGCGATTACGATGCCAACCGGATAGTGAACCTCGGACAAAATCGCTGGACGTTTCAGGCCAGTCTGCCCATCAGCTATGCGCTGGGCGACAACATGATCGATCCTGAGCTGACCACCTTCGAAATCCGGCCAGTAGTGGTGATCTTCGGCGACAACGAAGATCCGTTCGGCCCGGCCACTGTTATGAGCCAAGCTCCGATCTTCGGCATCGAAGGTCACATCACCCGCAACTTCAACAACAGCGTCTGGGCCGCCGTCGATGCCTACTACGAGACCGGCGGCGAAACCTCGTTCGACGGTGTCGCCAACGGTGACGGGGTGGAGACGCTGGCGCTCGGCGCCACTCTCGGCCTGGTGCTCAGCCCGAATGTCGCAACGCGCATGACCTATCGGCACACCGTCTATTCCAGTGACCCGGACCTCACGGGGCACGCCCTCGAGATCACCGCGGCCTATCTGTTCTGACGCCTACTCGGCGGCGGCCGCGTAGGCCGCCTCCATCCTGGCGAAGGCCGACACGGCCGGTTGTGGCGCGCCCAGATGGATGTGCCGCAGCTCATCCATGAACTCTTCCCAGAGCTGCGGGCCGCCATCTTCGAGCACCTGCGCCCCCGTTGCCAGGTCCGCGGCGGGGCGGGTGTGGCGCAGCCCCCAGCTGCCCATCACCGCCATCAACGGCACCAGTTCGATCGCCTTCTCGGTCAGCGAGTAAACCACCCGCTGCTTGTGGCTGGGGTCCGGGCTGCGGGTCAGCAGCCCATTGGCCGTGAGCCGTTTCAGCCGGTCGGTGAGGATGTTGGAGGCGATGCCCTCGATGCTCTCGGTCAGGTAGGAGCGGAAGCTGCGGGGCCGGCCGCCGAACATCGAGTCGCGCAGGATGATCAGGCTCCAGCGATCGCCAAAAGTCTCGAGCGTGTTGTTGATCGGGCACCCTGCAGGTCGGTAGCTCATCATTTCCATCCGCAAACTGGTTGCAAAATAGAGGTGGTTTCCAGCCGATCTCGACTGTTAGCACAGGGACTGGCGCAAATGAACGCGACCCCTTCGGATCGCCGCCGCACGACAGGAGCCACGCATGGCCAAGCTCATATTTGGAATGATGCAGTCCCTCGATGGCTATGTCGCCGGCGCCGAGGGCCAGCCCGGCCTGCCGATGCCCGACGATGCGCTCCACCTCCATTTCAGCTCCCAACTCAGCGGTTTCTCCGGCAGCCTGCTCGGCCGGCGCATGTACGAGATCATGCGCTACTGGGACGAGAAGGAAGCTGAAGAGGGCGAGGCCGGTCTCGCTTTCGCCACGGCCTGGCGGGCGAAGCCGAAATGGGTCGTCTCACGCACCCTGAAATCGGTCGGGCCGAACGCCACGCTGCTGGACGGCGATCTCGAAACCTCCATCAAGGCGCTGAAGGCCGAGCAGCAGGGCGTCATCGACGTCGCCGGCCCGGAGCTGGCGGGCGGCTTGAGCGCGCTTGGCCTCATCGATGAGTATCAGCTCTACCTCCGGCCCTTCGTGCTTGGTCGCGGCAAGCCATTCTTCCATGGCCCCCGGCCGCCGCTCCGCCTCAAGTCCAGCGAACAGATCGGCGATACGATGCGGCTCATCTACGTCCCCGCCTGAACGGCAGCCGCAATGGGGTGACGAGGCTTTGCCAGTTCCCCAAACTCGGTGTCATCCCCGCGGAAGCGGGGAACTCCGTTTGCGATCGTGCGGCAGACACCAAAACAGAGGTTCCCGCTTTCGCGGGAATGACCCGGTGGGTGAGGTACGCCCTAACTTAGCGCTCATAAGCGAAAAGCCGGGACCCTTTTCATAGCCCGCTCCAGGGGAGAGTTGGGTCCCAGCTTTCGCTGACCCCAATGCTCCCAGCTGGATCCGGCCAGGCTCACTCGTCTTTGAGCCTGTAATCGAGCCTTGGCCAGTCGTTGCTGGTAAGCCACTGCACCAGGTGCTCCCGGAACGATCGCGCGGCCACCACCGCGCCCGTCCGCCACCACCAGACCACATCGGCCGCCTGCTCTCCGGCAATCGACGGATAGACATAGAGGCAGCCGAGGTATTCGCCCTCCTGGCTTTCGATCACCCAGGCGAAACTGCGACGGGCCTCGAACTCCCGTTGATGCCAGGCGAGATCGATGAGGTTCTTCTCTTTGGTCAGGCCATCGGGCCAGCTCGACCCTGGGTTCGCGGTCTTGATGTCGGCTGCGCTCTCCATCACGGCATCGAAATCTCGCTCCAGGTCATTGATCGACAGTGCTCGCAGCGTGAGCTCGCCGAGGACATGCACAGCCGGGATGGAGCGGTCCTTGAACGCGGGGTGTGGCCTCATCCGGTCACCCTGCCGACCGGCCGCACTTCGGCAAGCCGCCTGACGGCGTAATCGTCCTTCCAGCACACCGCCGCCTCCCAGGCGGCCGAGGCCTGGGCGACGATGTTCTGCGCCTCGCTGTCGTAGCCGGCGGCGTTGAACGGCAGGTCGAGGTCGAGGTCGACGACGTCGACATGCGCCTCGTCCCAGTCGATCAGCGCCACCCGGTCGGCGGTCATCCGGACATTGCCTGGGTTGGGGTCGCCATGCACTGCGCTCATTGGGCGCCCGGCAAGCCGCGCCCAGGCGGCCCGGCAGCGGACCACCGCCTCGGCCGGCATGGCGTTGAGGTTGATCCGCGTTCCCGTGTCGGCAACCAGCAGGTCGGTCGAGGAGCGCCAGCCCGGCCGCTGCGGCCAGCCCGCCGTCAGCCGGTGCAGCTCGCGCAGCGTCACGGCCACCCGGCGCCAGTCATCCGCCGACTGCGGTGGCCCGCCCTCCAGATATTTCATCACCACCAGCCCATCGACGAACAGGCGCCCGTCGGTGGTCGGGATCGGCGCCGGCACGGTAAGGCCATTCCGATCGAGATGCAGCAACAACTCGGCCTCCCAGGCGAGATCGGCGTCGCCCCGCTTGCCGAGCCGCGCCACTGCCAGTTGCCCGCCGATGCGCACGCTCCAGATGTCATTGGCCACACCCCCGGTCAGCCGCTCGACCCGCACCGCATCATTTCCCCATAGTCCGAGCGCTTCCCAACCCACCTGCAACATCCCTCGATATGCAAAAAACCGGGCCGCGCTGGTGCGGCCCTGGCCCCGAACGCCGCCGGTCAGGCCCCTGCCGGGACCGACGCGAAGTCCGCGTGCCGCCAATCACTATTGAGGCCATGCTCGGGTCAACCCCCCATTTCGCAGCTTGACACTTCGGTAGTGATCCTGAATTGAATTCAATTCAAGATTGGGAGTGCCTGTGAATGACCAACACCCGCCAAAACCTCATCGCTGCTGCCCAGGCCGAGCTCATCGCCGGGCACGGCCATCTCGAGATGCAGGCGGTCGCCAGGCGGGCCAAGGTCTCGGTCGGGCTCGCCTACCACCACTTCGGCTCGAAGAGCGGGCTGATCGCCGCGGTGGTGGAAGCGTTCTATGCCGAGCTGAATGCGGCGGCCTTCGACAATGCCGCGTTTCCCGCCGGCAGCTGGGCCGAGCGTGAGAAGGCCCGCATCGGCGCCTACGTGGCGTTCCACTACGCCCACCCGTTTGCGCCGCTGGTCATCGGAGCGCTGAGCCGGTCACCTGAGGTGCTCGATGTCGAGAAGGCTTTCACCAACCAGACCCTGACGGGCGGCGAAGCCATGATCCGGGCGGCGCAGCGCGACGGCACCGTTCGGTCGGACCTCGACCCCGCGCTGACCATCGCCCTGATGAGCGGCGGCATCCGGCAGGCGCTGCTCGGCGCCCTGACCCGGGGGAAGCGGCCCGACCCGGACGCGCTCACCGAAGCGGTCTGGCGCTTCATGGCCGCCGCGCTGCGCCCGGCAACCTGACCGCGAGAGATCCAGCATGCCGATGCCGCTCGACTTTCACCGCCCGCAGCCTGCCTATGACAGGAGCGAGCTGCTCCGCTCCGCCGCCGGCGGCTATTTCGGCCCCGGCAATGCCCAGCTGCCGGCCCCGCCGATGCTGATGATGGACCGCATCACCTCCATCAGCCGCGATGGTGGTGCCTACGGCAAAGGTCACGTCGTCGCCGAGCTGGCGATCACCCCGGAGCTCTGGTTCTTTTCCTGCCACTTTCCTGGCGATCCGGTGATGCCCGGCTGCCTCGGGCTCGATGCCATGTGGCAGATCATCGGCTTCTGGCTTGGCTGGTCGGGTCTCCCCGGCAAGGGCCGGGCCGTCGGCGTCGGCGAGATGAAGTTCCGCGGCCAGATCGGCCCGCAAACGCGCCTCGTCCGCTACGAGGTCAGCCTGCGCCAGGTCCGCCGCGGCCGACTGCCGTTCGGCATCGCAGACGGCAGTGCCTATGCCGACGAGTCGTGCGTCTATGTCGCGAGGGATATGCGCGTGGCGCTGGTTGGGGCTTCCTAGCCGTTGACCATCGGCGCTGCCTTGCATGCCTGGTGCTTGATCGGGTGCACTTGCCCTGGCTCGACGGGGTTTGCGGCCTGCCACATCTCGGCGAGTGTCGCTGACTGCGACAGGCTCTCCGTATTCATGCCCTGAGCTAGGCGTTTGGCAAGTGCAGGGGCCTCGAGGCACCCGGATGCCGCTGCGATCGTCAGCCACATATGCGCCTGCACCTCGTCCGCGGGCCATCCGCTGTGGCCTTGGAGGAAAAGCTCTGCCAACTGGAACTGCGCCTCGGCCAGATTCTTCGCCGCCGAACTCTGCAGCAGCTGATCGGCCTTTTCCGGCTGACCCGCGGCCAACTGGTCCAGCGCCTCGAGCAGCTGCATAGACCTCTCACCCCGCTCCAGCGCGATCCTCCGCCAGTAGGCGTACTGGGCCAGGTCCCTCTCCACGCCCTTTCCGAGTAAGTACGAGAGGGCCACGTTTCCGGCCGCCTGCGAGTCTCCGGCCTCGGCTGATTTCAGGAACCATTTGAACGCCTCGGCGTCGCTCTTGATGACTCCACCCAAGCCGGTCCGATAGTGCACGCCCAGATCGTACATGGCGTGCGCGCTGCCGGCCTCGGCCGCGCGCCGCGACCAGCCAAGTGCCCTGGCGTAGTCGGACGGCGTCCCCTCGCCGTACCAATACATGTGCGACAGCTTGTTCTGGGCATCGACGTTGCCGGCGTCCGCCAACGGCTCAAGCAGGGCCAGCGCCACCTCGTAACGGCCGGCGTCATGGGCCGCCAGCGCATCTTCCCATTCACCGGCAAATGCCGGAAGTACGGTTGCGCACAACAAGGCCACTGCTGCCAAAATCTTCAAGCGCAAGACAAGCCCCATTACTGCGTGACGACAATCGGCAAAGCAACGCCGTCAAGCTTGCGTCAATAAGTGGCCGGCCGCCAGCCTCCGGTTAAGGAATGCTTAACTACACGGCTCCGTACGGGTACCGGCGACGCGCCACCTCCAGGCCGCAGCAACCGGCATTGTCACGTTGCCGTCTCGAAGGCAGGGTAGGCGGACAGGCACCACCCGCCCCAAGGTTCGCCATGCCGTTTGCTTCGCTTTCTCGTCGTCACCTCCTGCAGCTCCTGGGCTCCGCCGCGGCCCTTCCCCTGCTGCCGGCCTCCGCGTTCGCGCAGTCGGCGCCCGCGGCGCGGCTGATCATCCTTTCCGATCTCCACTCGGCCTATGAGCGGAGCGCCCAGCTGCTCGCTGCCGTCGCCGCTGAGATCGCGGCGAGCCCGGCGCCGGCGGCGATCCTGATCAACGGCGATGTGTTCGAACTCGGCAATGTCGTTGCCACCCGCTCGGCGGCCGCTGTCGACTGGAAGCTGCTCGAAAAACTGTCGCGGTTGGCGCCGACCGTGCTGAACATCGGCAATCACGAGCCTGACCTGATCAACGATCTGGCGCAGCTGATTGCCCGCGCCCGTCGCGCCGGGCTCACCGTGGTCAGCAACATCATCGACAAGCGCACTGGCGCGCTCTACACGCAGCCGGGCTTCCAGCTCGATCTTGGTCCCGTCCCGGTGGCGCTGGTCGGCATCGCCACGGCCGCGATCAACACCTATCCCAAGGCGACGCGCGACCAGCTCGGCATCCCTGACCCGGTCGAGTGGGCCACTGCCAACCTCGAAAGCAACCTGCCAGCGGGCAGCCTGCATGTGGTTCTCAGCCATGCCGGCGTCGTCGCCGATCGGGGCATCCTGCCGCTGCTGTCCGATGGGTCGCTGCTGGTCGGCGGCCACGACCACCTGGTGCTCGAACATGCCGAGGGCAAGACGCGCTATGTCCATACCGGCTCGTGGAGCAGCCTCATCACCGTGGTCGATATCGGCGCCGACCGCGCCCTGTCGCTGCGTCAGCTGCAGATCGATCGCAACGGCGGCGCTGACGAGGAACTGACGGCACTGATCGGCGCCACCTTCGCCGAGCATCTCACCGCCGAAGAGCTGGCTATCGTCGGCATCAGCGAGAAGGCCCAGACCCTGGGGGAGAGCGCCCGTTTCGCCGCCACGGCGCAGGCAGCCGCCGGGGCCGGCGATGTCGGCTTCATCGGCCACACCACCTTCGGCACCGGACTGCCCTCAGGCGAGGTCACCAAATACGCCTTCGATTCCGTCGTTCGCTTCGATGGCAAGCTCATGCGGGCCGAGGTCGATCGCCCGACCCTCGACGCGCTGCTCGCGCGCTGTAACCAGGATGGCGACATCCCGCTCAGCGCCCGCACCGGCGATTTCCTTTATGCCGCGCCGCTCGAGCTGGCCGACAAGCCCAGCTACACCATCGTCTGCAACGACTGGTCAGCCACCAACCAGAAATCCTATTTCGGCCGCGAGGATCTCGCCTTCACCGAAATCCCCGACCTCAAGGTCAAGGCCACGGTGATCGAGGCGCTGAACGCCTGACGCGCTTGCGGATCTGTCGGGCTGTTGACGAGTTGAACTCTCAGTCGTCTCGAACTCTCCAGTCGTCGCCTCCCTCCCCCCGCGGCGCTACGG
>NZ_LAJE02000195.1 GCF_000970465.2 Devosia insulae DS-56 | reverse complement strand
GGGGGAGGTGCCCCGCCGGTTCACCTGGCACGATTCGAAGACAGAGCCTCGACTCTTCACCTCCCCCTTCATGGGGGAGGCCGGGAGGGGGCCGTCTGCCTCGGTAAGGCACATTCTCCTCCCTGACCTGACCCCGCGGCATCCCGCGGGGTTTCTTTTTTGCCGCTCTGGGCTAATGGGAGGGCATGGCTACCCTCCTTAATCCCACCCCCGACGCCACCATGCTCAGCCGCGCCCTGGCGCGCTGGTCGCTGACCCGCCCGACCCTGATCGCCGAGACCGCCACCAGCCTGGTTTATCGCGTCGAGCGCACCGGCCAACCGCCCGCCGTGTTGAAACTGCTGAAACCAGGCAGCGGCGAGGACGAGCGCAACGGCGGCAGCCTCCTCGTCTGGTACGCTGGCAACGGCGCCGCCGCCATCTACGGCCTCGCTCGTGACGCGGTGCTGATGGAACTGGCTGATGGCGAAACCTTGGGCGATGTCGCCCGCGTCGGCCGCGACGCCGAAGCCACCGAAATCCTCTGCGACACCGTCGCAAAGCTGCACGCGCCCCGCGATGCTGCCCCTCCTGCCGGGCTCGAACCCCTGCGCGAGCGCTTCGAAGCGCTGTTTCGGGTCGGTGCCGCCGCCTGGCCGCGCCAGGCGCGCGACCTCGTCGGCCGCGCCACTGGCATCGCCTACAACCTGTTCGACAAGCCGATGGAGATCATTCCGTTGCATGGCGACATCCACCACGACAACATCGTCTCAGGCGCCCGCGGCTGGGTCGCTATCGACCCCAAGGGCCTCATCGGCGATCCCGCCTACGACTACGCCAACAGCTTCCTCAACCCCGAAGAGGGCGACGATTTCGTCATCAGCGCTTCGCGCGTCGCCCGTCATTCCCACGCCATTGCCGCCCGCACCGGCATCCCCCGCCGTCACCTCCTAGCCTGGGCCTCGGCCCATGCCGCGCTCAGCGCCGCCTGGGATATCGAGGATGGCAACCCGGTGACCCAGCAGATCAGCATCCTGCCGCTGCTGCTCGGTGCTTACGACACCGCCTGACGAGAAATCTGTTTCACCCCTGCGGCTGAACTCTCGGACCGCTGGCGCATTCTTCCTGCTTCAGGGGCGGCGACCCCCTTGCCGCCCTGCAACAGGGAGAACGGCCATGAAAGTCAGCGAATGCATGAGCACCGATGTCGAGCTCTGCTCGCCCGATGACACCATCCGCTCCGTCGCGCGCACTATGCGTGAGATCGACGCCGGCGCGATGCCGGTGGGCGAGAACGATCGCCTTGTCGGCATGATCACCGATCGCGACATCTGCATCCGTGCGGTGGCGGAGGGCATGGGCCCCGAAACCCGCGTCCGCCAGGTGATGAGTTCCAGCCCGCGCTGGTGCTACGAGGACGAGGAACTCTCCGACGTCTCCGACCACATGGCCGAGTTCAAGATCCGCCGCCTGCCGGTCCTCAGCCGCGAAAAGCGTCTGGTCGGTATGATCTCGCTGGGCGACGTCGCCCTCGCCGACTCGGGCCGCGAGAGCGCCCACGCGCTGCAGGAAATCTCCGAGCCGGGCGGGATGCACAGCCAGCACTAGGTTCGAGCATCCTCAGTCGGCTGATCCTCCCCCGCCCTTGTGGGGGAGGATGGGAGGGGCTGCCCTCAGTTTGCCGCTAGATCTTCCAGGCCAGCGTCACTGCTCCGAGCGCGATCAGCCCGACCCCGACCCAGCTCTGCACCGTCAGTTTTTCTCCGAGGAACAACACTCCGAAAATCGCCACCAGCACGACGCTCAGCTTATCGATCGGCGCCACTTCCGCGGCCTGCCCAAGCTTCAGTGCTCGGAAATAGGCCAGCCACGACGCCCCGGTGGCGAGGCCCGACAGCACCAGGAACAGCCAGGTCTTGCCCGAGATGGTATCGAGCGGCTGGAACTTTCCCAGCGCCAGGACGATCCCTGACAGCACCACGATGATTACCCCGGTGCGGATCAGCGTAGCGAAGTCGCTGTCGATGTTTTCGATGCCGATCTTGGCGAAGATCGCCGTCAACGCAGCGAACACCGCCGAGAGCAGCGCCCAGAACAGCCAGCTGTCGAATGGCGAGGTCATGATCATCCTTCCTGTCTTGCGAGGAACGCCCCCGGCGCCGCCCCGGTCAGCTTTTCAAACGCATGGTTGAACGCCGCCTGGTCAAAGTACCCCAGCCGATGCGCCAGTTGGGTCAGCGTCTCGGTTCCGCCGGCGTTCAGCGCTTCCACCGCCTCGAGCATGCGGTACCGGTCGATCACCCACTTGGGCGGTACCCCGACATACTCGTCGAACAGCCGCTGCAACGCCCTCAATCCCAGCCCGAACGCGCCGGCCAGCTCGCCGGCTGAGATCAGTTCGAGGTTCACTTCGGCAAAGGTCACGATCCGCCTTGCCAACTGGGCCTTCTCATCCGGCTCTGGCAGCCGCGCTCGAACCATCTCCTCCATCCGCTCCGCCATGCCGACGGGATCGTTGAGCCCGGCAAACTCCTGCTGCAGGTCTTCCGAGGTCCGTGAGAATACCGCTTCCACCGGCACCCACGTGTCACTCAGCGCACTCACCGGCCGCCCGAATAACGGCCGGAACGCCCCCGGCCAGAACTTCGTCGCGAACACCCGGCCTGAACCGCTGAGCGTCGTCTCGAACACGCCGGTAGCCGCCCCGAAAATGCCGGTCTCGCCCCGCGAGTCGATCACCACGTGCTGGTTCGGGTGGCTGAGGTTGCGCTGCGTGTAGGGTGGACGGTCGCCAAGGTCGTAGAGGATCATCCAGTGGTGCTCGACCCAGTCGGCGAGGTCAGCCGACGGCTCGAACCGGGTCAGCTCGAAATGCTCGAAGCTGGTTCGCTGGTGCAGCAGCCCGCGCGCCGGCTTCTCCGCCGGATCGATCGGCTTGGGATCACCCTGTCGCATCAGTCAGTGCACGCCGCTCATCTGAGACGTGCGCACCAGATGGTGCTGTACGAACTCGGTCCGCTCGACCAGGAATGCGTCGTCCTCGGGGTAGTATTGCGCCCGCTGATAGTTCTCGCCGGCGAAGCGCTTCACTGCCTCGAGATCGGTCCACCAGCTCAGCGTCGTGATGGTGCTGAGCCCGTCGGCTTCGGCACTGGTCAGGATCTGGAAGCCGAGGTTCCCGTCGGTCGCGGCGTAATGGGCGGCGCCCGTTTCCTCGATATAGGCGACGTAGCGCGCTTCGTCCGCGCTCCGGATACGGGCCGACCATTGGCGCAGGATCATCGGCTCAACTCCTCTGTCGCGAAACTACAATTCCCCGCAGCGGGGCTCCGCTAGCTTCCCCGTCCAAGCAAGGAGAACCTCATGAAGACCGCGAAGGGCACGATTCTGCACAACAACTGGGACGAAAACCCCTACCACGAAGCCGCCCCGCTGAAATCGACCGAGGCAAAGATCGATATCGTCATGCATGGCGCCATCGAAGCCACCGGTCCCGGCCGCTACCTGATGCAATACCCCACCGCCGAGACCTGCCACTATGCCGGCTATCTGGTCATGGACGGCACGCTCGACGGCAAGTCCGGCCAGTTCATCATCTACGAAGTCGGCGACTGGACCAACGGCGTCGCCGCCAGCAAATGGCAGATCGTCGAGGGTTCGGGCACTGGAGAACTGAAGGGCATCGCGGGGCAGGGCAGCTATGCCGCGGAGCACGACAAGACCGTGCATTACGAACTGAACTACGAGATCTAACCACCGGCCTCTCAACATCTCCCCCTTGGCGGGGGAGAAAGCGAAAACTTGGGCTTAGCGCAGCTAAGTCCTTAGTTTTCGCCAGAGAGGGAGTGCGGAGCCATGGTGCCTTCCATGATCCGCGTCTCTCCCGCAAAGGGAGAGATGAAGAGGGGCCGGTACGGCGGACCGGTCGTTCACCCCATCCCCCGAACCAACTCCAGGAATTCCGCGTGCCCCAGCGCCTTGCTGGCGGCCTGTTTGTATTCCTTGACCAGCCCGGCATGGGTCTCGCGCGCGAATTTTCTGAGCTTCGGATCTCGCGCCATCTCCGCCTTGGCCACTGCGGGATCGAGCAGCCCGAGCCCGTCAAGCACCGGATAATGCAGCTGCGTTTCCACATGCGGCAGCCCGAACAGATAATCCGCAAAGTGCTCGCGCCGCGGCATCTCGGTCTTCCACCGTTCCAGCCGCTGTTTGGTCTCGGGGTGAATCCGGTGCTCCCGCACCTCGCGCCAGAATGGCGTATCGTCCCGCTCGGTCATGTAGTGGGTGTTCACGAAGGTGCGGAAATCGTCCACCTGCCGCCCGACACGACGGTTGTAGTCGTCGCGCAACGGCTGCCCCATCTTGGCGGGATCGCGCAGATACTGCCCGGCGAACATCATCATCTGCACGATCGTGCCGTGGATCGACGTCGATTCCAGTGGCTCGAGGAAACTCGAGCTCAGCCCCACCGCCACGACATTGTTGATCCACGCCTTCTCGAGTCGCCCGATCTTGAACTGGATATCGCCGCGCACCTCGATCTTGCGCCCCAGCACCCGCTCGACCTCGGCATGCGCTTCGTCGGGGGTGCGGAACTCGTCCGAGTACACATAGCCGCAGCCATACCGGTACTGCGTCGGGATCTGCCACATCCAGCCCGCTTCCTGTGCCCAGGCGCGGGTGTAGTTGGCGATCTCCTCGCCCGGCTCCACCGGCAGCCAGAAGGGCAGGGCTCGGTTCACCGGCAGCTCATGCTGGTACGAAATCCACGTCGCCTGCATCTCGCCGACGATCAGGCGCTTGCGGAACCCGGTCGCGTCGATGAAGAAATCGCCCTCGAGCTTCTGTCCATCCTCGAACACCAGTGCCGTGACGTCGCCTGTCTCGCCGTTTCGCTCCACCCCGGTCAGCACGTTGTCGACGATCTCGACGCCCTCTGACTCCTCCTTGAGGAACTTGCCCACCAGCGATTGGTCGAAGTGATAGGCCGGCAGGAACGGTCCGAGCGGGATCAGCGACCCGTCGGCCTTCTGCGCCCACGGCGCCTTCTTCTGCTTCAGCAGCGGCCCGAACAGGTGCATGTCCTGCACCGGCTCGTTCACCGACACCGCATAGACGTTGAGATAGTCCGACGGCGCGCCCGGCGGTGGCCGCACCACCGCGTGCGGATCATCGATCGGCCCGTAGTAGGTAAAACCCTTCCGCCGCCAGTCCTCGTGCCGGATCCCCAGCTTGTAGGTGGCCTCGGTCTTCCGGAAGAACTCGAAGATATCGATGCCAAAATGCGTCAGGAACACGTGGAACGCCGCGGTCGTCGCCTCGCCCACCCCCACTGTCGGGATTTTGGACGACTCCACCACGCTCAGCTTCGCATCGAGCTTCAGCCGCTTGATCGAATCCTGGATGATGAAAGCGGCGATCCACCCCGCAGTGCCGCCGCCCACGATAACGAAGTGCGGTTGCTCCGCCATTGTCAGTCCTCTCCAACCTGCCGACACTAGAGGACAGCTTGATTCCTATGACAAGCTGGCCGGAGCAGAGGTTCTTCCGGATACTCAACATCGCCGGTGAAGGCCGGCGGCGCAGCGCGGAGGCAACGATGGGTTACCAGATCGAAGGGCTGATCAAATGGGCCACGAGCGTTTCCTGGCGCGACACCTTCGACGACGTGATCTTGGCACACCTGGTAGCCGCCAATGAGTTCGATCTGGACCCGGAGCAGCTCTCCGACCTGCTCGGTGATCGGTTCATGGAGCTCCACCATTGCGCCTTCGAAGATCTCGTTGCGACGACCTACGAGGATGGCTCCAACATCGTCAATGACTACATCAAGCGGCGCGGCTGGAAGGAAGGCGCCAGCACGCGCGCCTACATGCAGGCTATGCGCGACTCGTTGATGAGCCTCTACGAAATCAGCGACATCGTCCCCGGCGTCTCCTTCATGGCGCGGGACCTCGTCCAGGGTGGGGAGCCGGTGCTGGTCGCGGAACGCACTGCGACCCGCAGCATGCTCGCCTGGGACCGCATGGCGGCGCGGCTGGTTACCGTCAACGGCAAAATCATGATGACCGGTGCAGCCCTCCAATTCACGCCAACGGCGCTCGAGCGTGCCCTTAGCGACATTGCCGCCGTTCGCAACGACTTCAAGGCAGCCAAACTGCCCGACGCTCCCAGGCGCGACCCGGAGCTCACGGCCTTCGTGCTGAAGGGCAGCGCCATTATCCTGAGCGCCGCCTGGCTTCGGGACCTGCTTGAGCGCCTACTGGGGAAGCGGCCGCTCCTGGTCGCCAACGTCGACGACGAGCTGTTTGAATACGCGTCCTTGCGCTACCAGCTCAAGCGCGGCGTGACCCAGGCAAGGGTCCGCGATGCACTGGCGGGCATCGAAGACGTGCATCCCGATGGCCGCAACTTCTGGGTCTGGTTGCTCCCCGACAAGACGGGGCAGCGTACGCCGGCTGACCTGCGGTTCGACGCGATCATCGAAAGTGGGGGCGCCAGCGTTTTCGCCGACATCGATCTCGAGGGCCGCAGCCTCAACGTTTTGGTCAACTCCCGTGCCCGAGCGGAACAGGCGCTGCTGCTCCTGGCGGGGCCGCTGCATGGGCTCGTCGGCGAGCCCGTCATGGACGTCGGAGTTGAGGATCTCGACGAGGAAGTGGCGGCGCCGGAGGTGGTCGAATCGTCGAAGAACGTCGAAGCCATGCAGGAACATCTACGCCAGCACCATCTCAGGACCCTCAATGAGCCGGTCCCGATGCTGGACGGCGAGACGCCTCGCGCTGCCATTAAGACTGAGGCGGGGCGGCGCAAGGTAGCCGACTGGCTGAAGTACCTCGAAAACGCTCACGAGCGAAACCGCGACATCAGCGTCGCCTACGATCCCGGCTGGCTCTGGGACGAGCTGGATCTGCGCGCTTATAGGAAGTAGTTGGGGGCGCGGCTGCCTGCTGCGGGTGTCGGCAGCCGGGATCAGATGTGGGCCGCTCAACGCAGCCAGTAAAGTCCTCCGATCAGACCGCTCTCGTTCTCGACCGCAAGCGGCACGAAGAACGATAGCGCGACGATCGTTGCGAATAGACAAACCCCTATTGCGATCAGTGCGGCGATGAATATCGTGTGCCGATTTCTGTAGTCGATGATCGTTTGACTTCCGTGCGTCATAATCCCCTCACTGGGGACTGAAGCACGCGCCAACGAAGTCAGTCAAATCACGCTATCCGGCGGGAAATACCTATAGACCGTACACGCACCCCGCATTGCCGGAGAACAGCTTCTCCTGCTCTGCCTGGCTCGCGCCGCCAACAATCTCCCGGCTCGCGTTCACCCACTTGGTGAGATCGGCGAACAGCGTCACCACAGGATGGTCGCTGCCCCACACCACGCGGTCCCACCCGAACGTCTCGATGACGAACTCGACGTAGGGACGGATCGTGTCCACGGTCCAGGAATCGTCCACGTTGGCCAAAATCCCTGAAACCTTGCACACCACGTTTGGCAGCTCGGCGATCCGCTCCATCCGCGTCGTCCAGCTCTCCCATTCCCGTTCGGCGATCTTGGGGTTGCCGCAGTGATCAAGCACGAACTGCGTTTGCGGGCACGCCTCGATCAGCGGCGGCGCCAGCATCAGCTCGTGCGATTTCACGCAGATGTCGAAGCTCATGTCGTAACGAGGCAATAGCCGGATGTTGTCGATAAAGGTTTGCGTCTGGCTCAGCTCCGCCGGCTGTCCCTGCAGCAACCGCCGAATTCCCTTCACCCGACCCAGCGCCCGCATTTTCTCGAGGTGCCGTTCGAAATCCGCATGCTCCGGTCGCCCATTGGCGATCGCCCCGATCACCCGATCGAGCCCCAGAGCGAACTCGGTTTCTGCGGCGATCTGGGGTCCGGCGACATCCACCTCCATATGCAACGCCGCCTCGATGCCGAGTGGGGCCGCCTCCGCCCAGTAGCTCTCGACATGCCATGGCTTGTTGATCGCCGGCGCCCCGCCCAGCCATGGATAGAAGAACCTGTCGGGATAGATCAGGTGCAGGTGGGTATCGACAATGCGCATGAAATCAGCCGCTTGGAGAGAAACTCGGCTGACATGTTAGCACGCGATCGCCTGCGGCACAGTGCTCAGATAGGCGAACGTGCCAGGCCCTTGACCAGGATTGGCCCTGTCGGCTTGCCGGTGGGCGAGCCCGGAGCGTCCTCCAGCGTGATCTCGTAAAGTTGCCCGGCCCGTGGCAACGGCAGCGTCGCGCCATCCAGCACGATTTCCGCCGGCCGCGCGAACCGCCCCAGCGACACCGGCCCGATCTCCTCGCTCGGCTTGGTCCACACCTCGAGCACCTTGCCCGCCGGCACCTCGAACGCCTCCAGCGGCACGATGTGAACGCTGTTGTTGGCGAACGCCTCGATGATCGCCCCCGGCATCGCGTTCTCCGACACCAGCACCGCGATCACCACCGGTTGCGCCGGTTTGCTGAACTGCTGCCCTGCGACAAAGCCGATGCCCGCCGCGAGCACCACGCTTGCCGCCAGCAGCCAACTTTGCTGGCGCAATGGTGTCCGGTTCGCCGCCGAAGCGTGAGCCGTGGGTGTCAACTGGGCTTCGATCCGCCGCCACAATCCGCTCGGTACCGGGGCAGGGACCACTGTATCGTCCAGTGCCTGCATCCGGCCGCGCAGTGTCGCTACCCGCCCCGCCAGTGCCGGGTCACGGGCCACCTCCGCCTCGAACGCCGCCAATTCCGCCCCGTCCAGCATCCTCAGCACATAGTCGCCGATCTGATCGTCGAACCCCGCGCTCATCTCAGGCACTCCTGCAGCGCTGCGATGCCGCGCCGTATCCACGATTTGGCGGTCCCCAACGGTACAGCCAGCCGTTCGGCCACCTCGCCGTTGCTCATCCCCACCACATAGGTCAGCAGCACCGCCCGCCGCTTCGGTTCATCCAGCTGCCCGAGGCATTGCTTCAGTCCCTCACTGTCCGACAGCGTCTGGAACGCCGAAACGGCATCCTGTTCGCGCCCGCTCAACGCCTCCAGGGTAGTGGCGTCGTGGAATTCCAGTCGCCCGCCATCGCGCAGCAGGTTCAACGCCCGGTTGCGCACCATCGTCGTCAGCCAGCCCCGCGCGCTGCCGCGGGCCGGGTCGAACTGCCCGGCTCGCTGCCATACTGCCACGAATGTTTCCTGCACCACTTCCTCGGCCAGGTCGTTCCGCCTGACGATCCGGCGCGCAATCGCCAGCAGCCGCCCCGCCTCGCTCTCGAACAGCGCTGCCAGCGCCGCACGCTCTGCCTTGGCGATACGCGCCAGCAGCGTTTCCGGGCTGATTGTCTGGCGGATGTCGCTGACTGTGTGCTCCATCCGACGATTACACGCGATCTGCCCGACCGGATGCAACGCACGAAAGTTTTTCCATGTTCTGCATCCACGGGCCATTCGCCGCGGGTAGTCCCTTCAGAGAGCGCCGGGATACCTACCCGCCGCTGCTCCTCAAGAGACGAAAAGCCAAGGAGACATCCATGACTAGCCGCACCTCCCTCATCGCCCTTGCCGCCATCGGTTTCGCCGTGCTGCCCAGCGCGGCTCTTGCGGCCCCAGCCGTCGCCCTCGTCGGCGACAAGACCCTCGTCAGCTTCGACACCGAAACCGGCGCCGCCGGCGCTTCGGTGGATGTTACCGGCGTCGATAGCCTGCTCGGCATCGACGTCCGCCCCGCCGACAATGCGCTTTACGGCGTTGCTGCCGACGGCTCAGTCGTCACCATCGATCTTGCGACAGGCGCTGCGACGGTCAAGAGCTCCCTGTCCGAAAAGCTACCGGCCGGCGTTGCCGCCAGCGTCGATTTCAACCCCGCCGCCGACCGCCTCCGCATTGTCGGCTCCGATGGCACCAATCTCCGCGCCAATGTCGATGACGGCATGACCACTGTCGATGGCCAGCTCAACTTCGATGCAGCCGACGCCAACGCCGCGGCCACGTCCAGCGTCGTCGCCGTCGCCTACACCAACTCGGTGGGCAAACCTGAAAAGACCGCGATGTATGACATCGACAGCAAGCTGGGGCTCTTGCAGCAGACCACGCCGAACGACGGCATCCTCGCCACCCGCGGCGCCCTCGGCGTCACCGGCACCACCTATGCCTTCGACATCGCATCGACCGCCGACCTCACCAACACCGCCTATCTGGCGGCGGGCGGCGCGCTGCACACCGTCAACCTCGAGACCGGCGCCGCCACCAAGACGGTTGACCTGGCGATCGAAGGCGATATTCGCGACATCGCCATCCTTCCGGTGATGTAACGAGGGCAGGGGCCGGCCTCGTGTCGGCCCTGCTTCCCATGCGCTAAAGCTTGACCGCCAGCCCGCTCCGGATGCTCTCGTCCGCCGCGATGCAGATCCTGAGAGATTGCACCGCGTCGTTCATGTGCCGGCTCAGGTCGAGATCCTCGACGATGGCGCGATACACATAGTCCTGCTCGCGTGCGCAGAGCGCATCGTGGTGCGGCTCGCCCTGCATGGAGATGTGTTCGTCGGCGCTGGCGAAGCTCCCGTCCTCAGCAAGCGCCGCGCGGTGCACCCTGATCTGGTCGGTCCGGGTGTGGGTGTCGAGATCGTCCGATCTGGCGCCCGGATCCATCACGATCGACACCGCGCCGTTCGGCGTCATCACGTCCTTGATGAAGAACGCGTTCTCCGAAACCATCGGTCCCCACGCCGCTTCGTACCAGCCGCGCGAGCCGTCCTCGAACAGCACCTGCAGCGCGCCATAATTGTACATGTCCGGCGCAATCTCGTCCGAGAGCCGTACCCCCATGCCCCGCACCTCCACGGGCTTCGCATCGGTGATCTGGCACATCACATCGACATAATGGACGCCGCAATCGACGATCGGCGACGTGGTCTGCATCAGCGTCTTGTGCGTCTGCCAGTTGGCGCCGCTCGACTGCTGGTTGAGGTTCAGTCGGAACGCATAGGGACCGCCGAGCTTCCGCGCTTCGTCGATGAAGCGGATCCAGCTCGGGTGATGCCTCAAGATATAGCCCACCACCAGCTTCCGCCCATTGGCCTTGGCTGCCGCGACAACCCGCTCGGCATCGGCCACCGTCATCGCCAGCGGCTTTTCGACGAACACATGCGCGCCCTGTTCCAGCGCCATCACCGCGTAATCGGCATGCGTGTCGGTATAGGTGTTGATCGACACCAGGTCCGGCTGCAGCTCCCGCAGCGCCGCTTGGTAGTCGGCCAGCACCTGGTAGCCGGAAAGTTCCGGCTCGAGCTTGGGCGCCCGGCGGTTCACCAGCCCGACGATCTCGAAGCCCGGGTGGTGATGGTAGGCGAGCGCATGGCTCCGCCCCATATTGCCCAGACCCGCGACAAGGACACGAACGCTCATCAAACTGCTCCAATTCCTGATCTCCCGGCGAAACCGGGCAACGTTTGGTTGGGGGGCGCCGATCGCGCCCGCAACCGCCCGCTCACGTACTCGACGAACCTCTGGCCCTGTCGAACCCGGCGTTCAGCCCGATCGCCGCGGCCTCGAGCCGCTCCGCGGAACCTGCCGCGAAGGCTGCCGGCAGGCCATAATACCGGTGCGCCTCCAGCACCTCATAGCCGCCGAACGGATACTCCGCCTCTGGCGGAATATATCCGGGCACACCATCGGCAAAGCTGTTGACGAAATGCACCCGCGCCGCATCGCCGCGCACGTTCAGCGCCGACTGCGCGAACATCTCGCCGGGCATGAAGCTGAGCCGCACGCCGGCCCAGTCGAGCACCGTCACCTTGCCGGTCCAAGGCGCCACCGGCTGCAGCGCGATAGTCTTGGCCCAGTCCGCCCAGCACTCGTAGAGCGTCGCCCAGGCCGGGTCCGATTCCGCCGCCTTGGCCCGCCATTCGGCCGCCAGGACGGGCAGGGGCGTTGTTTCGTTGCGCGCCAGATCGAGTGGCACTGCCGCGGCAGCTGCGGCAACGCCGCCGGCGAGCTGCGTGAGCTCAGCGGCCGAAGCACTGGCGGCGATCCGCCGGCCGAGCCGTTCCGCCTCGGTATAGGTGCGATCCGCCGTCGGTACCGTGCTGATCGATGAATGCGGCGAGTGCCCCGTGCTGATGTCGCCGGCGCATCCGGTCAGGAACACCGCGATGATCCCGGGATCGGCGGCCTCCAGCGCCTCACGCACATAGTGCGGGAAGTCGGCCGTGTACTGCCGGTTGTAGGCCGCCAGCACCACCGGGTGGCAGGCGTGCGCGGCGAGGATGGCGATCGGCTTGCCGTCGGCGGCGTCGATCCGCAGCACCGGCACCGTGGGGTCGATGACCCCACCGTCATGCCGCCGGTTGAAGGCGATCCCGGGGTTGTCGCCCATGCCGGCCGAAAGGGTTGCTGGCCGCTGCGCCGCCACGGCCCGATCGATCGCTGCGACGCACCCGTCTTCCAGCTGCGCCAGAAAGCCGGCGTCGAACGCTGTGCCGCCACGGCCAGCCATGCTGACGGGCCCGCCATGCGTGTGGGTAGCGATGACCACCACCCGGTCGTCCGGCAGCGCACAGCGCGAGCGGATCCGCGCGCAGCTCTCCTCATGCAGGCCGATCACATCGGCGACAACGATGGCCGTGTCGCCTACCGCAATGGCCCGCGCCGTCAGCGCATCGTGGCTGCCGGTCGCCGGTTGCGTGCGGGCGGCATAGCCCGACATCATCAGCCCCGGCGGTGGCGTGATATCGACGATCGAGGCGCCTGCCAGTAGCGGTGATAGTTCCGGCATTCCGACCACGCTCCCATCGAGGTTCTCCAAGGTCGGCATTAATGCCAAAAACATACCACTTGTCGAGCGCGCCCCGTGCGAATCCGCGCCGAGCCGCCGGGCTGGGAGCGATCTCACAGCAAACGGGGCGCATCGACCCAGAAACTGCTTGGTCAATGGTCTTTTATTGGTATTATGGGGCGAATGTGGGATAACACCCGCGCCGGGCGATTGCCCGGCGGTTTGGTCCGGGACAGGCAATTTGACCAGCGAGCTTTTCAGCGCCGAAGCCATTATCCTGCCGCAGGGTGGTCCGCTGTATCTGCAGCTGAAGCGCTGGATCGAAGAAGCGGTGGCCCGCGGCGCCATCAAGCCCGGCGATGCGCTGCCCTCCGAGCGTGATCTTGCCGCGAGGGTCGAGGTCTCCCGCGTCACCGTGCGCAAGGCCGTGCAGCACCTGGTGCGCGACGGCCTGCTGATCCAGCGTCATGGCTCGGGCACCTTCGTCGCGCCACAGCAGAGCCGGGTCGAGCAGTCGCTGAGCCAGCTCACCTCCTTCACCGAGGATATGGCGCGCCGTGGCATGGCGGTTCGCGCCATCTGGCTCGATCGCGGCATCTACGATCCATCGCCCGACGAGACGGTGATTCTTGGGCTCTCGCCCGGTGATCGCGTCGCCCGCGTGGCGCGCCTCCGCCTTTCCGGCGACATGCCGCTGGCCATCGAGCGCGCCGCCCTGTCAGCCGACACCTTGCCGGACCCGGCTTCCGTAGGCTCGTCGCTCTATTTGCATCTCGACAAGACCGGCAATCGCCCGGTCCGCGCCATCCAGCGCATCCGAGCCGCCAATCTCGAGGAAAACGATGCACGTCTCCTCGAAATCCCCGTGGGCGCCGCCGCGCTCCATATCGAGCGCATCGCCTACCTGCCTTCGGGCAAGGTTGTCGAACTGACCCGCTCGGTCTATCGCGGCGACACCTATGATTTTGTAGCTGAGCTGAGAGTCGGAGAGGGTTCCCGCAAGTGATCAACGCCACCCATATGCGCCAGGAAATCGAGGAGATCCCCTCGGCCGTTGCCCGCCTGCTCGACGGCAGCCGCGACAGGCTCGCCGAAGCCGGCGACCTGCTGCGCCGGCGCGACCCGAACACCGTGGTCACCATTGCCCGTGGCTCTTCGGACCATGCCGCGACCTTCCTCAAATACGCCATCGAGCTCAGCGCCGGTGTGCCCGTCGCCTCGATCGGCCCGTCGGTCGCCTCGATCTACGGCCAACACCTGCGGCTCAAGCACTGCGCCGCCATCTCGATCTCGCAATCCGGCAAGAGCCCCGATATCGTCGCCATGGCGGAAGCCGCGCGGCGCGACGGCGCCACCACCTTCGCCATCACCAACACGCCCGCTTCCCCGCTGGCCGCCACCTCCGATGTCACCATCGATCTCCTCGCCGGCGAGGAAAAGAGTGTGGCCGCGACCAAGACCTTCGTCTCTTCCGTGGTCGCAGGCCTCGGCATCGTCGCCCACTGGCAACAGGACAAGGCTCTGCTCGCGGCGCTCGACGCCCTGCCGCAGCTGTTCACCGAGGCCATCGCCTGCGATTGGTCGCCGCTGCTTGGCGCGCTTGATGGCCACCAGTCGCTCTATGTGCTGGGTCGCGGCCCGGCCTTCGCCATCTCCAATGAAGCGGCCCTGAAGTTCAAGGAAACCTGCGGCATCCACGCCGAGTCCTACAGCGCCGCCGAAGTCATTCACGGACCCGCCCGCATCGTCGAGCATCACTTCCCGGTGCTGGTGCTGGCGGCCCGTGACGCTGCCGAAGCCTCGGTGGCCGAAGTCGCCGAGCGGCTGGCCGGGCAGGGCGCTCGCGCCTTCATCACCTCGGTCAACGCCCAGAGCGCCGAACGCCTCCCATTCGCCGCCTCCGGGCACCCCATCACCGACGCCCTGGCGCTGATCGTCAGCTTCTACGGCTTTGTCGAAGCGCTCAGCCGCCGCCGTGGCTTCGACCCGGATCGCCCACCGCACCTCAAGAAGGTGACGGAAACGATCTGAGCCCAAACAACCATTGCGGGCTGACCCCCCGCCTTGATCCCTCCGGCTCAACAGGGGAGGGAGACGACAACCTCGGTACTAGTGAGAGCGTCTCCCTCCCCATTCTTAGGGGGAGGGGACAG
>NZ_LAJE02000194.1 GCF_000970465.2 Devosia insulae DS-56 | reverse complement strand
TGAGGTCTCGTCAGAGACACTTGCATGACGAGTGTGGGTGTGTTATTTTGGTGTTTAATGAGCAGATGTGTATACGCGACAGGCACCCACGGCCTCCGGCACTTTCCCCATCAGCGCGATGCCGCCATTGGCGCCGGGGCGGTGCGGGGCGTAGGTGACGCCGATGGCCTTGAGCGGGTCGCGTTGCTCGGAATTCTCGAAGACGAGGCAGCCGGGCTCGAACGAGCGGGCGTCGGCGGCGGTGAGCGTCCAGATCTGTGGTTTATCGCCAAACCGGCCGGCAAGGTAGGCCGGCGGGGTCGGCACCTCCTCCTCCGGCGCGGGCCGCGCCGGGACGCGCCAGCCGGTGTCGCTGATCTCGCCCGACAGGGCGCAGCGCTCGGCGGCGACCGAGCCGGCGTCGCGCGCCGCCATGGCGCCGATATCGACGGCCGCGGCGATATCGCCCAGCCCAAGCTGCACGGCGCGCGTGGCAAGGCCGGAGACGCCATGCTTGCTGGCGGCAGCGGCGCGCCGGGTGATCAGCGATTGGCCGCGATCGAGATAGGTGGCGCCGCGGGCGGACGGACGGAACGGCGCCACCGGGTTGCGGGCGTCCGGGGTCTCGAAGGCTTCCTCGATGATGTCGTCGACCACCGGCGGAGCAGCTTTCCCAAGGAAGCCGAGGACGGCCGCCTTGCCGCTGCTGAGCGCCGCAGCGGTGGTGTGGAGGCCCGCGGCCGAGCCGGCCAGCGCGATCGCGGGCAGGGTGCCGCGCGGCCCGAGCCAGCCATTTGCCGCGTCCCAGGCGGCAGCCCCGCCGGCGCGGAGCCAGAGCAGGATCTCGGGCTGCCAGGCGCCGGCGGCGACCAGTTGGTCGGTTTCGATGGCGCTCGAATCCTGGGCGATCTCGTCGATGGCGACGGCGAACCCGACCCTGAGGCCCGGCTTGTTGCGCTCCAGCGGTTCGGCCTGGCTGGGAGCCAGCGCCGAAGCAAGCGTGATGCCAGTCGCCTTGGCGAAATCGACGAAGCGCGAGGTGGTGCTGAGCCGGCTGTCGACGATGCGCTGCACCTCGACCCCGGCATCGGCAGCGTGCAGCGCCAGCCGGTAGGCAAAACTGTTGGGGGTGGTGAACAGCGCCCGGCGGCCGGGCCAGACCCCGAACCGTTCGGCGCGCTGGAACGCGGTCAGCGCCCCGACGATCCCCGGCGTGCGGTTGCCCGGGAACAGCGGCAGCCGCTCGAGCGCACCGGTGGCGAGGATGACATGTTTGGCGACGACGGCGATGAGGCGCGACATCGGGCGCCCAGCCTCGACCACCACCTGGTGCACTTTCAGTTGTGTGCCGGTAATGGCGAAGGCTTCGGCCCGCATCAGCGGGGTGACCTGGCCCTTGCCGTCGAGGCTGGCGATCAGCCGTTCGATCATGGTGTCCGGCGAAGCTTCGGCATCGACCGCGCCGAAATAGCGGATGGTGCCGCCGAGGCTTTGGGTGCGTTCGATCAGCACGGCGCGCTTGCCGGCGGCCGAGGCGGCTGCCGCCGCGCTCAGCCCCGCGACGCCGCCGCCGACGATGGCGAAATCGGTCTCGATGGTCTCGTCGACCGCGCCATTGTGCCAGGCCGGGCTCACGAGCGGCGTGTCGCCGAAGCGGTGGTTGAGGGTGCGCGCCGGGCCGAGCAACTTGTGCCGCAGCGCCCCGAACAGGCCGCCCGAGGCGATCGGATCGCGCCGCGCCCCAATGGTGACGAGGTCGAGCCCGGCGAGGGCCGGGGTGCGCTCCATCGGCAGCGCGCCGCCTTTGCCTGAGCTCACCAGCGGTGCAAAGCCCTCGTCGAGCGCCAGCGCTTCATCGCCGTGGCGGCCAGCGATCTGGAGGCCGTTGGCCAGCGCGGCGGAAAACACTGTATCGCCGGCAAAGCCGTGGATGATCCGGCCGTTAAGGCGGAACTGCAGCGGCGCCTTGCGGTCGAGCTCGGCGCCGCCGAGGCCGTGCGGCGCATCGGCGGGGAGGCGGTTGGGATGCTCGCTCACGCTGGCACCGCCAGATAGTCGGCGGCGAGGAGGCGTTGGTTGCCGCGCGTCGGGCCACGTGCCGCGAACCATTCCGCCTCGTCGGACGGGGCGGTCCCGGCAATATGGCGGGCCAGCGCCGGCGCAAGAAAGGCGGCGACCGGACCGAGAGCGGCGATGACCATCGCCTTGTGGCCACGTGCCAGCCCGATGAAGGGCGCTCCATCACTGGTACGCAGAGTGTTGACCACGGTTTCTCCGGCGAGCCGCAGCGCATCGCCGCGGGAGACCGCGCTGCCGAGCCGGACGCGGGCGGTGGCGGGATCGCCGGCGAGCAGCGCCGAGACGCTGACCTTGCCATCCTGCACCAGCGTCACGCCGCGATCGAGGAACGACACGTAAGGGGCGGGGAGAGGCTTGGCCGCATCGAGCAGCATGGCGGCGCCGGGCACGCCCTCGAGGCTGCGGTCGCGCGCCTCTTCCGGCAGGTGCTCGAGCACAGCGTCGTCGCCGGCGAGGATCACCTGGGCCGCCTCGACGCTGCGGCCATTATGGACGATGCGGGCGGTCCCATCCTTGCGCAGCGTCAATTCGGTATCGGCGCGATCGAGGTGGCGCACCTCGTGCTTGGTCAGCCAGCTTTCGAGCGCCGGCTCGAACCGGCCATGGCCGAGCAACTGCACATCGCGCACCCTCAGCATTACCCCCTCGGCAATGGCCCGATCGGCAACCGGCTCGACCGCATAGCCGAGCGCGATGGCGAGATGGCGGAAATGCCCGAGGGCAGCGATGCTCTCAGCCGTTTCGGCAACCAGCAGCGGATCGACGCGGCTGATGAGGCCCTTGCCCCAGCTGCTGATCAGCTTGCTGGTCTCAGCGGCCGTGCGCTTCAGCAGCAGCAGTGTCTCGGGACGGGTGACCGGCGCGATCGAGATATCGATGCTGCGCTGCAGGCGGAACGGCGAGAACGGTTCGCCGACAAGGCAGACGCGTCGTTTGTGCTCGACGGCGAGCAGGCCCGCCAGCAGCCCGGGAAGCGGGGTGGAGCCGAGCACCAGATAGTCGTAACTGTCATCGGCCATGGGATCAGCGAACCATCGTGCGGGCTGCGGCAATGCGCCTCCCACACATCGGTGTGTGCGGGTGCATAAATTGCCCGAATGCCTTTATAGATCGGGCGCGTTTCCGCACCTTCGCATGAGGCAGAGCCCTGCACATGATATTTTGGTCGCTCGCTTTTGTGGTCACTGCCGTCGCCTGCGCCGCCCTCTATTATGCGGGGGCCGGGCGAAGGGTCAACGCGACTGCCGCTGTTGTAGACAGCCCTGAGCTGGCGCACCTGAAGCTGCAGCTCAAAGAGATCGAGTCCGACCTCGCTCTGGGTCGGCTCGGCGCGGCCGAAGCGACGGCAGCGAAGGGCGAACTGGCGCGGGAGCTGATGCGCTTGAAGGCGACGACGAAGGCAGCCACCGACTCGGGCGCCCGCCGCGGCATCGTCGCGGTGGCGGCGGTAATCACAGCGGTGCTGGCATTCGGCGTCTATGGCGCGCTCGGTCGCCCCGACCTGCCGGCGCAACCGCTGGCCGAACGGCAGGACGTGCCACCGCCGGAAATGACGCTCGACGATGCCATCGCTCGGATCGAGGCGCAGCTGAAGGCCAAGCCCGAGGACCTGCGCGGCTGGACGGTGATCGCCCCGGCTTACATGCAGATGGGGCGCTTTGCCGACGCCGCCAACGCGCTGCGCAAGGCGATCGAGCTCGACGGACCGACCGCCGACCGCGAGACCGACCTCGGCGAAGCGCTGATGATGGCCAATAGTGGCAGTGCCGCCGGCGAGCCGCTGGCGTTGTTCCGCAGCGCTTCGAACCGCGACGTCACCCATGTGCGCTCGCGCTACTATCTCGCCAGCGAGGCAATGCGCGAGGGCGATTTCGCCACCGCCAAAGCCGGATGGCAGGGGCTGCTGAAGCTCAGCAAAGGCGGCGAGACCTGGCTGGCCAATGCCGAGGCCGGCCTGGCTGCGGCGGAAGCCGGGCTGGGCGGCGACATGCCGGCCAATGCCGACATCGCTGCGATGGTCGAGGGTCTCTCGAGCCGGCTCAACCAGAGCGGTGGCACCATCGACGAATGGACCCGCCTGGTGCGCTCGCGGCTGGTGCTCGGGCAGACGGAGTTGGCGCAAACGGCCTATGATGCGGCCCGCAAGGCCTACCCGGCGGCGGGCGATCGCGCGGAACTCGATGTTCTCGCAGCGGATAATGGATTGGTAGCAAGTAATTGACTCGTAAGCAGAAACGCTTAGCCATCATCGCCGGACTCGGTGCCGTCCTTGCCCTCGCGGCGACGCTGATCTTCGTGGCCATGCGCGACCAGATCGTGTTTTTCTATTCGCCAAGCGAGATCCACGAAAAGGCCATCGCTGCAGGCACCTCAATTCGCCTGGGCGGCCTGGTGAAGGAGGGGTCCTGGAAGCGCGTCGGCGAGACCTCCGACTTCGTGGTGACCGATGGCCAGACCGAGATGGCGACGCACTATGTCGGGTTGTTGCCCGATCTGTTCCGCGAGGGGCAGGGCGTGGTGATCGAGGGTAGCGTCACGGCGGACGGCAGCTTCGCCGCGACGAACGTGCTGGCCAAGCACGACGAGAACTATATGCCCAAGGAGCTGGTAGAAGAGCTGAAGAAGCGCGGCGAATGGCAGCGCGAGGGAGCTCCGCTGTGAGGGTGCTGACTGAGACAGACGGCCCCCTCCCGGCCTCCCCCACAAGGGGGGAGGTGAAGAGTCGAGATTGCGGCTCGATCGTGCCAAGCGCACCGGCCGGCACCTCCCCCCTTGTGGGGGAGGATGGGAGGGGGCCGTCTGCTTCAGTCTTGGCACCCCTTGCCTCGGGAGCCCACGCATGAGCATCGAACTCGGCCATTTCGCCCTCGTCCTCGCCTTTGCCATCTCGACCATCTCGGCGATCGTCGGGCTGATCTTCTGGAAGCGCGAGGTGCTGGCTGGCTATCTGCAGCAGGGCGCGGTGCTGCAGTTCGTGCTGGTGGCGGCGTCGTTCGCGGCGCTGATCCAGGCCTTTGTCGTCTCCGATTTTTCACTGAAGCTCGCCTATGAGCACGCCAATTCGGCGCAGCCGCTGATCTTCAAGATCACTGCCGTTTGGGGCAACCATGAAGGCTCGATGCTGCTCTGGGTGCTGATCCTGGTGATCATGGGCGCCGCCGTCGCCGCCTTCGGCCGGAACCTGCCCAAGGACCTGCTGACCCTGGTGCTGGCGGTGCAGAGCCTGATCGCGGCGGCCTTCACCGGCTTCACACTCTTCACCTCGAACCCGTTCCTCCGTCTGTCGCCGGCGCCGTTCGAGGGGCAGGACCTCAACCCGATCCTCCAGGATATCGGCCTCGCCATCCATCCACCGCTGCTCTACCTCGGCTATGTCGGCTTTTCGGTCTGCTTCAGCTTCGCCATGGCGGCGCTGATCTCGGGCCGCATCGATGCCGCCTGGGCTCGCTGGGTGCGGCCATGGACGCTGCTCAGCTGGTGCTTTTTGACCCTCGGCATCGCCATGGGCTCCTACTGGGCCTATTACGAACTCGGCTGGGGCGGCTGGTGGTTCTGGGATCCGGTGGAGAATGCCAGCTTCATGCCGTGGCTCGCCGGCACCGCGCTGCTCCATTCGGCGCTGGTGATGGAAAAGCGCAATGCGCTGAAGATCTGGACCATCTTTCTCGCCATCATCACCTTTTCGCTGAGCCTGCTCGGGACCTTCATGGTGCGCTCGGGCATCCTCACCTCGGTGCACACCTTCGCCTCCGACCCGACCCGCGGCATGGTGATCCTGGCGCTGCTCGCCCTGTTCATCGGCGGGGCCTTTTCGCTGTTTGCCTTCCGCGCTTCGACGCTCCGGGTGGGTGGGCTGTTCGCCCCGATCAGCCGCGAGGGCGCGCTGATCCTCAACAACCTGTTCCTCGCCACCGCCACTGTGGCCGTGCTGGTGGGAACGCTCTACCCGCTGCTGCTCGACGCGCTGGTCGGCGAGACCATCTCGGTGGGCGAGCCGTTCTTCAACCTGACCTTCGGGGTGATCATGGCGCCGCTGTTGATCGTCCTGCCGTTCGGGCCGTTCCTCGCCTGGAAGCGCGGTGATCTGATCGCGGTGACGCAGCGGCTCGCCGGCGCGGCCGGGCTGGCGCTGTTCGCTGCGGTGCTGTGCTTTGCCCTCACCGGCGGTGAGGTATCACTGGCGCCGCTCGGGTTGCTGCTCGGCTTCTGGGTGGCGTTCGGGGCGCTGGCCGAACTGGTCGACCGGGCAAAGTTCTTCCGCACCGATGTCGTCACCTCGTTCAAGCGGCTGTTCGGCCTGCCGCGCACCGCCTGGTCGACGGCGATCGCCCATTTCGGCATCGGCGTCACGGTGATCGGCGTCGTCGCCGCCAGCGCCTGGCAGCAGGAACTGGTCACCACCATGGTGCCGGGTGAAGGCGTAGTGATCGCCGAACACCAGGTGACGTTCGATGGCATGGAGCATGTCGAGGGGCCGAACTTCGTCTCCGACACCGGCCGCTTCGCCATCCGGGCGCCGGGCGGTGGGGTGCGTACGGCGCTGGCCGAGCGGCGCGTCTACAATGCCAGCGGTCAGCCGACCACCGAGGCGGCGATCGAGACCTACGGCTTCAGCCAGCTCTACGTGCAGCTGGGCGAGCCGCAGGCCGACGGCAAGTCGGTGGTGCGGCTCTGGTACAAGCCCTATGTCACGCTGATCTGGCTCGGTTGCCTGATGATGGCCGGCGCCGGCTTCCTGTCGCTGAGCTATCGCCGCCTGCGCGTCGGCGCGCCGCGGCCGGCCTCCGCCCGGGCCGCCGCCGAATGAGGGCGCTCGTTGCCCTCATTCTGCTGGTGCTGCTGAGCGCCCCCGCGCTGGCAGTGCGGCCCGACGAGGTGCTGGCCGATCCGGTGCTCGAAACCCGGGCCCGGGCGATCTCGGAAGGCTTGCGCTGCCTCGTCTGCCAGAACCAGTCGATCGACGATTCCGATGCCGACCTGGCGCACGACCTGCGCGTCCTGGTGCGCGAGCGCCTGACCGCGGGGGATAGCGACCAGCAGGTGCGGGATTATCTCGTCGCGCGCTATGGCGAATATGTGCTGCTCAACCCGGTGATGGCCCCTCACACGGTGCTGCTGTGGATCGCGGCGCCGGCCGTGCTGGTGATCGGCGGCATCGTGGTGTTCATCGGCGCGCGGCGCAAACGCGCCGCCGGGCAGACCGCACTGACCGACGACGAGGCCAAGGCGCTCGAGGAACTGGAGCGCTGAGCTCAGTGCGCCCCGAACAAGATCGGCACCGTCGCTGCGACCAGCAGCACCGCCGCGCCGATGTTGAACGCCGTGGCATAGGCCGGCTGCATCAGGAAGCGGCGCAGCACGGCGCCGCCGGCTGACCAGACGGCAACGCAGGGGATCGAGATCAGCGCCATCGCGGCCGCGGCGAGCGCCAGGTTCAGCGCATAGCCGTCGGCCGGCAGATAGGTGGCGGCGGCGCCGGTGGTGATCGCCCAGGCCTTGGGGTTGATCCACTGAAAGGCAACGGCGCCGGCAAAGCCGAGCGGTGGCCGCTCGTTGGCCTCGACATCGATCGGCCCGCTGCGTGCAATCTTGATCGCCAGCCAGACCAGGTAAGCGGCGCCCGCCCAGCGCATCGCATCGTGCAGCGCCGGAAAGGTCTGCAGCAGCGCGCCGATGCCGAGCCCGACCGCGATCAGCTGCAGGGCGACGCCCACGGCGATGCCGGCGACCAGTGGCATCGAGCGGCGGACGCCGACCCGCACGCCCGAGGCGAGCGCCATCATGTTGTTGGGCCCAGGCGTGCCGGTGAGCACGACACAGAAGATCAGGAACGGAATGAGGATGGCTGGATCGGTCATACCCGAACAATACCGCGGCGGACACGGTGCCGTGTTGCAATCTGCAGCGCCAGTTGGCAGTATGGTGCAACAAATGACCGACATTGATCGCATCGACCAACAGATATTGCGCGAGCTGCATCGCGATGCGCGCCTCTCCAACGTTCGGCTGGCCGAGCGGGTAGGGCTGTCGCCCTCGGCCTGCCTCAGGCGGGTGCAGGAGCTGGAGCGGCGTGGCGTCATCAAGGGCTACCGCGCCGTGGTTGATCGCACGCGGCTGGGGGCGGGGTTTCGGGCCTATGTCTCGGTGGGCCTGTCGAGCCATACCAAGGCCAGCCAGGAAGACTTCGAAAAGGCCGTGGCGCTGTCGCCCGAGGTGGTCGAGTGCCACAACGTCACCGGCTCGATCGAATACCTGCTGCGTATCGAGGTGGCCGACATCGAGGCCTACAAGGCATTTCACACCGACGTGCTGGGGACGCTCCCGACGGTGAGCGCCATCACCACCTTCGTGGTGCTGGGCTCGCCCAAGGACGAGCGGGCTTAGCGAGCAGGACTCGCCGCTTGTCCCGACTCGGCACGTAGCGCTACCCCATTCCCCGTGTCCCTCACCGACTTCCTCCCCGCCGATCTCAATCTGACCCTGGCGCTGGCGCTCGTCGGGCTGAGCTTTGTCACCTCGCTGATCACCGCGACCTTCTCGCTGGGTGGCGGCACCCTGATGGTGGCGGTGCTGGCCCTGGTATTCCCGCCGCTGGTGGTGGTGCCGCTGCATGGCGCCATCCAGCTCGGCTCGAACGCTGGGCGGGCCCTGGTGCAGCGGGCGCACATCCAGTGGCCACTGGTGCTGTGGCTGTCGCTGGGTGGGCTGATCGGCACCGTGGTTGGTGGGCAGTTCGCCAGCCTCCTCCCCGCGACCGCGCTGCAGATCGCTATCGGCGTCTTCGTGCTGCTCACCACCTGGCTGCCGCAGCCAAAGCTGGTCGGCCGTTCGCGACTGGCGCAGGTGCTTGGTGGCGGTGTCATTGCCGCGGTGTCGATGGTGGTGGGCGCCACCGGTCCGCTGGTCGCGGTGTTCATCAAGGGGCTGGCCGACCGGCGGCAACTGGTCGCCACGCACGCCATGCTGATGACGCTGCAGAACAGCTTCAAAGTGGCGATGTTCGTCTTGCTCGGCTTCGCCTTCGCCGTCTACCTGCCGTTGATCCTCGCCATGATCGCCTCGGGTTTCGTCGGCACGGCGATCGGCAGCCGGCTGCTGGTGAAGGTGCCGGAGGCGGTGTTTCGCTGGGGATTCAAGCTGGTGCTGACCCTGGTGGCGCTCGATCTGCTGCGCGAAGCACTGTTCTGAAGCTTCGGCAATGTTCGGAAACATTACCGATAATTAACGCCCGGGTCACGGTGCAGAAAGGCGGTGGGCTCCATATCTCTCGGCCATCAAGAGTGCCTGACTGAAGGAGATCATCATGCCCTCGACTAAGTTCAACGCTCGCCGCTGGCTCGGGGCTTCGGCTCTGGCGATCCTCGCCGGCATCGGTGGTGGTACCGCCTTCGTCGCGGCGACCGCTCCCTCTACGGCGCAGACCGCCACCCTGGTCCCCGCCGCGCAGATCACCGCGCCGGCCGTGACCAACGCCCCGAACTTCGCCGACCTTGTCGAGGCGGTAAAGCCGGCGGTGGTCTCGATCATCGTCGAGGGTGGCGAGAAGGAAGATTCTCGCCAGCTGCAGCGCGGTGGTCCGCAGTTCAAGTTCGATTTCCCCGACCTGCCCAATGATCATCCGTTCAAGGACTTCATGGACCAGTTCGGCGAGCAGTTCGGCCAGGGTGGCCGTGGTGGCCAGGGTGACAGCCAGGCGCGTCCGCAGGCGCCGCGCAAGTTCATGGCGGCCGGTTCTGGCTTCGCCATCTCGGCTGATGGCTACATCGTCACCAACAACCACGTCGTCGAAAACGCCGACAAGGTGACCGTGGTGTTCGACGACGGCAAGGAAATGACCGCCAAGGTGATCGGCACCGACGAGAAGACCGATCTCGCGGTGGTGAAGGTCGATGGCGTCACCGACCTGCCATTCGTCAAGCTGGCCGACACTGAAGTGCGCGTCGGCGAGTGGGTGGTGGCCGTCGGCAACCCGTTTGGCCTCGGTGGCACCGTGACCGCCGGTATCGTTTCGGCCCGTGGCCGCGACATCGCCGGTTCGGCCTATGGTGATTTCCTGCAGATCGACGCGGCGGTGAACACCGGCAACTCCGGTGGCCCCGACTTCAACCTCCAGGGTGAAGTGGTTGGCGTGAACACCGCCATCTTCTCCCCCAATGGCGGCAATGTCGGCATCGCCTTCGCTATCCCGGCCAGCGTCGTCAAGCAGGTTACCGGCCAGCTGATCCAGAGTGGCAGCGTGACCCGCGGCTTCCTCGGCGTCGGCATCCAGGACGTCAGCCGCGACATCGCCGACAGCGTCGGCCTGAAGGATGCGGCTGGTGCGCTCGTCACCGAGCCGACCAAGGACAGCCCGGCCGATAAGGCTGGCGTGAAGTCCGGCGACGTGATCACCGCCGTTGACGGCAAGGCGGTCACCAACGCCCTCGACCTGAGCCGCACCATTGCCGGCAAGAACCCGTCAACCGCGGTCGAACTGACGGTCTGGCGCGACGGCAAGGAGCAGAAGATCTCGGTGACCCTGGGCAAGCTCGAAGAGGCGGCCAAGCCGTCCGAAGAGCAGCAGCAGGCTCCCGCCGAGGAACCGGCCGCTCCGGCTCCGACCAGCGTCGGCCTGACGCTCGTGCCGAACTCGGGCGGTGAAGGCCTCCTGATCCAGGACGTCGATCCGAACTCGTCCGCCGCCGAGAAGGGCTTTGCCGTGGGCGACACCATCCTCGAGGTCAACAACCAGGCCGTGTCGTCGGTCGCCGACTTCGAGAAGGCCGTGCAGGGCGTCAAGGATGCCGGCCGCAGCACTGCCCTGGTCAAGGCGCAGCGTGACGGCAATACCCGCTTCATCGGCCTGCCGATCACCGAGTCCAACTCGTAACAACCACACGGGCTCCGGGGCACATGCTCCGGGGCCCTTTTTCTCGAAGCGAATAGCGAGTAGCGAATGGCGAATAGAAGTGGCCGCAGCGCTCTCTACTCGCAACTCGCTACTCGCTATTCGCTTAGGGTCGGTGACATGAAAATTCTGCTGATCGAAGACGACCGCGAGGCGGCGAGCTACCTGATCCAGGCGCTTGACGAGGCCGGTCACATCACCCACCACGCCAGTGACGGCGAGACCGGCTACGCCATGGCCTCGTCGATGGATTACGATGTGCTGGTGGTCGACCGCATGCTGCCGCGCCGCGATGGCCTCTCGATCATCGAGAGCCTGCGCGCCGAAGATGACAAGACCCCGGTGCTGATCCTCTCGGCGCTGGGCGAAGTCGACGATCGGGTCACCGGGTTGCGCGCCGGTGGCGACGACTATCTGGTCAAGCCCTATGCCTTCACCGAACTGCTGGCCCGGGTCGAGGTGCTGGCGCGACGTTCGTCGCCGGCCGAGGCCGCGACCAGTTTTGAGGTCGGCGGACTGGCGCTCGATCGTCTCAGCCGCAAGGTGGAGCGCGATGGCGAGCAGATCCTGCTGCAGCCGCGCGAGTTTCGCCTGCTCGAATACCTGATGAAGAATGCCGGCAAGGTGGTGACCCGTACCATGCTGCTCGAGAATGTCTGGGACTATCACTTCGACCCCCAGACCAACGTCATCGACGTGCACATGTCGCGGCTCCGCGCCAAGATCGACAAGGGCCACGCCAACCCGCTGCTGCACACCATCCGCGGCGCGGGCTACATGATCCGCGACTGACATGTTCCGGCTCGCTCAGCTCTGGCGCACCACCACTGTGCGCCTCACCGCGCTGTTCATCGCAATCTTCGTGATCTTTGCAGTGGTGCTGCTCGGACTGATCACCTGGCAGACCTCGGTGCAGCTGCAGCGCCAGCAGACCGACGCCATCGACCGCGAGACGATGCAGTTCAAGCGCCTCGACAGCGACGGCGGCTTTCGCGCCACCATCATCGCGGTGCAGCGGCTGGCAAGCCAGCCGGGACCGGGCATCTATTATGTCGCCGATCCCTCGGGCCAGCTGATCGTCGGCAACGTCACCGACCTGCCGCCCGAAGTGCTGGCCGAGCCCGGCACCTACAGCTTCAACTACTCCAAGCCCCGGCTGTTCGACGATCCCGACAGCGAGGCCGACGACGCGGCGCCACAGCGCCAGGGCTATGCCATGGTGCGGTCGGAGAAGCTGCCCAGCGGGCTGATCCTGGTGGTCGGGCGCGACGTGGTGGAGCGGCGCGGCTTTACCGCCATCGTGCTGCAATGGTTCGCGGTGGGTGCCGGCGGCATCCTGCTGTTCTCGCTGGTCGCGGGGGTGCTGACCGCGGTGCGCGTGCTGCGCCGCATCGACACCATCTCGTCGACCTCCAACAAGATCATGTCAGGGAACCTCAGCGAACGCGTCCCGGTGACCAGGCGGAACGATGAGTTCGATGCGCTCGCCACCAACCTCAACCTCATGCTCGATCGCATCGAAAAGCTGATGCAGGGGATGAAGGAGGTAACGGACAATGTCGCGCACGATCTCAAGACCCCGCTGACCCGGCTGCGCAGCCAGGCAGAATCGGCGCTGCGCGATGGCCAGGGCGAGGAGACGCGCAAACAGGCGCTCGAAACGACGATCGAGGAGAGCGACAAGCTCATCAAGACCTTCAACGCGCTGCTGATGATCGCCCGCGCCGAGGCCGGAACTCCGTCAGGAGCGCTGAGCGAGATCGACCTGAGCGCCGTGGTGACCGATGTCGCCGAGCTCTACGGCCCGCTGGCCGAGGAGGAGGGGCTGACGCTCGAGACCGACATCGCCGAGGGCATCAGGATCAATGGCAACCGCGAACTGCTCGGGCAGGCGCTGGTCAACCTGATCGAGAACGCGCTGAAATACTATGAACCAGCCGAGGGCAAGGCCGGGCGGATAAATGTGAGCCTCAGGCGCGACGGCAGCAAGGTGCGCATCGAGGTGGCCGATAACGGCCCGGGCATCGCCGCGGAAGACCGGGGCAGGGTGGTTGAACGCTTCGTGCGGCTGGAAAAGAGCCGCACCGAGCCGGGGTCCGGGTTGGGACTGTCACTGGTGGCGGCGGTGGCGCAGCTGCATAAGGGCGAGCTGCGGCTCGAGGACAATGCACCAGGTGTGCGGGCGGTGGTGGAGCTGCCGGGCTGAGCGTGAGGAGAGGTGGATGATCTTCGACCATATCGGGCTGAACGTGACTGACTTCGCACGGAGCCGGGACTTCTACGTCCGCGCACTCGAGCCTCTAGGGATCGTCGCGCTGTTCGGCGGCGAGAACTGGGCGATGCTGGGTGCAAACGGCAAGCCGCAGTTCTGGTTCGGCTCAGGAGGGGCGGTTCCCGGCCCCATCCACTTGGCATTCAAGTCGGAGACGTGGGAGCAGGTCGACCAGTTCTATGCTGCCGCATTGGCGGCTGGCGGCCGCGACAATGGCCCACCGGGCTTGCGCGAATATGGGCCGGACTACTATGCGGCGTTCGTGATCGACCCCGACGGGCACAATGTTGAAGCGGTGTGCCGGGTGCCCGTTGCGAGCTAACGAGCAGTCGCTGAACTCGCGCAAAATTGCACATAAACCGTAAGTTTATGGAGACGGTCGTCGTGGCAGAAGGGCGGCCATGACCACCTTCGTTGTCCACATCCCGGCCGCGGAAGTCCACCGCTTCTACATGTTCGATCAGGGCGCCGTGCAACGCGTGCCCTCACCTCACGTGGTCAGTCTCCGGCCGGATCGCTCGATCATGGTGGTGCGCACCACCTTCCGCACCGTCAGCAAGATGGCCAAGATGTTCCCCGACTGGCACTTCCAGGCGCTGTTGGCCTAGTCGTCGGTTGGCCTAGTGCAGAGTTCGCTCGGTGGGGAGTGGCCCGCGCACATGCTCTCGAAATCTCTGCTCGCAGGCCCCATACAGCAGGAAATTCTGTCTCGCCTGCGTTAGCGACAGGCTGGCATTAGGCCCACCCCGGACGACATCGGCATCCGCGTCGTCCTGGCCGTCATCCTCCCAATAGCATACTGGGCATATCTCGAACCCACCTCGATCGCCCAGCGTCAAATATGCGCAGCATGGGCAGGCGATACCGGCCACGTCGCCTAATGCGCCGTCTGCACCGAGGTCTCGCCGATGCCGATGCCGGCGACTTTGCCGCTCTTGATCACGTAGCCGATATACTGCGCGATGTCCGAATAGCCACCCGGGCGGTCGGAGCGGTAGGCGATCTTGTTGCCCGAGGCGGCGCCGAAAGTCGCCTTGAGCTCGGCGGTCGAGGCGCCAAGGCCGGGGATGCCGAAATTGGGAGCGCTGAGGCCCGCCGGCGCCGCGTCGCAGCTCTTCGACGGCTTGCTGGCGGCCTCCGCGGCCACCATCATGACGAACTCGTAGCCGCCCAGTGCGTTCGAGATGAACCACACATTGGCGCCTTCAGCGCCGTAGCACAGCCAGTCGGCGCGGCCGGCGCCGTCGCCGCCGCGCTGGATGGTGCCACCGAAGGCTTTCTGCACGTCCTTGAGCTTGGTGCGCTGCAACTGCACCGTCAGCTTGCCGACCCCGATTGCCTTGACCGGCGCCTTCTCGAGGTTGGCTTTGCTGAAGTTGAAGCTGTTGCCGAAGATCGCCTTGCCCATGCCGTCGAGACCGGCGGCGGAGGCGGGAACAGCAGCAAGGACGAGGGCGGCCAGAAGGGTGGCAGTAAGGGCGGCAATACGGGTGCGCATGCGGGGCTCTTTGGATTTGGCTGGCGCGGGAACATAGCGATGCCGATGCCGAAATCCAGTGACTTTTAGGCTTAGCTCGGTGTCATCCCAGCGAAAGCTGGGACGTGCCCACCCACCGGCGTCATTCCCGCGAAGGCGGGAACCTAGTGGGATGCTGCGACACTAGCGGACGCGGAGAGATCGCACTGGGTCCCCGCCTTCGTGTTGTGTCCCGTGAGGTTGGCGAGGGCCTCGGCTGGTGCCTTGTAGTCGAGGCACCTGAGGCGGGTTTTGTTGTAGCTATCGACGAAAGCGTAGAGGAAGGCGTCGCGCTGGACATGCGAGGCGA
>NZ_LAJE02000193.1 GCF_000970465.2 Devosia insulae DS-56 | reverse complement strand
TTTTTACTTCCTCGCCGCGTCCTACGCCGTCGCCGGTCGGATGCCGCGGAACATCGCGATGGTGGTCACCGCGGCGATGAAGACGATCGCTGCGCCCAGCAGCGAGGTCACCAGCATGGCGTCGGCATAGGCGACGCGGGCCGCTTCCAAGAGCGCCACGCCGCCCTCCGGCAGCGTTTCCGCCGCGCTGTGGGCGCCGCCAATGCCGCGCAGCGCCATCGCCACCGCCTCGCCCGACAGGCCCTGCGGCAGGGTTTCGCCGAGCCCGCCGCGATACAGCACGGTGAGGATGCTGCCGAGCAGCGCAATGCCCAGCGCCCCGCCGAACTCCGAGCTCGTCTCGTTGAGCCCGGACGCCGCACCGGCGCGCTCCGGCGGGGCCGAGCTCATCACCAGGTCCGCCGCGATCGTTGCCACCGGGGCGAGCCCGATCGACAGCAAGGTATCGGCGGCAATCAAGGTGAGCAGGTCGCGCGACGGCGCGGTAAGCCCGATGACCAGCAGCGCCAGTGCTGCGACGGTCAGCCCCAGCGCCAGCACATAGGCCGGCCGCATCCGGCTCAGCAGCAGCGGGGTGAGCAGCGAGCCAACCACGAAGCCGAGGCCCACCGGCAGGCTCCAGATGCCGGCTTCGAACGGGGTCAGCCCCAGCACCAGCTGCATGTACTGCGCCACCACGAGGAACATGCCGAACAGCGCGAAAAAGCCGAACACGTTGATGCTGAGCGCTGCACTGAACGCTGGACGGGCGAACAGGCTGAGGTCGAGCAGCGGGTGTGTGAGCCGCAATTGCCTTGAGGCAAAGACGACGCCGATGACGAGCCCCAGCATGATGGCGCCAAGGCTGATCGCCAGCTCGCCGCCCTCGGCCAGCGACTTGATGCCGTAGATGATCGACAGCACGGCGGCCATCGACAGGGCGGCACTGAGGATATCCAGCCGGCCGGCCTGTGGGTCCTTGTACTCCGGCAACAGCCGCGGCGCGACCAGCAGCAGCACCACCATGATCGGCACCGCGATCAGAAACACCGAACCCCACCAGAAATAGTTGAGCAGGACGCCGCCCACCACCGGGCCGATCGCCCCGCCGGTCGAAAAGCTCGCGACCCACACGCTGATCGCGATGGTGCGCTCGCGGTCGTCGCGGAACATGTTGGTGATCAGCGACAGCGTCGAGGGCGCCAGCGTCGCGCCGGCAATGCCGAGCAGCGCCCGGGCAAAGATCAGCGTCTCCGCCGTCGTCGCGAACGCCGCGAGGAGCGAGGTCAGCCCGAAGGCGACTGCGCCGATCAGGAGGAGCTTCCGCCGCCCGATGCGATCCCCCAGCGTCCCCATGGTGAGCAGTGAACCGGCAACGAAGAAGCCGTAGATATCGACGATCCACAACAGCTGCGCCGCCGTGGGGTTGAGCGAGGCCGTCAGCGACGGCACTGCCAGGTTGAGGACCGTCAGGTCCATGGCATACAGAATGCAGGGCAGGGCGATGACCGCCAGCCCGATCCATTCACGTCGTGTCGCCCGCATTGGCGTCGTACCGGACATGCGGCGTTCCTTTCATCTCTTCCATCATTGGCAGTGATGCTACGCCCCTAAGCCTGCCAACCGATGTCAGGCTTGTTCGGCGATCTCCGGCAGGCGCCGTGACGGGAATTGGCGTATCGATCGCGCCATCCCATATTGTTGGAATGACGATCTCCGCTGACACTTCGCCTGCTGCCGTCTGGTCGATTCTCATGTCGTGGCCGCGCGGCTACTTTACTACCCGCTATGCCGGCCGGCGCTATGGGGTGACTAACTCGGTTCACGCCAACGGTCGGAGCTTCAAGCTCTACGCCGAGGAGCTTGGCGGCAGCGATCGCATCAGCCTGAACATCTACCGCCCGCCGAGCAGCGCCGAACCGGCGCTGAAACCCTGTGAGATGCCGCTCGACAAGGTGACGGCGTTCGTCATCGGGGCGGTGCTCGAGTAGGTCGGCTACGCCTTGAGGAAAAGCTCAGTGGCGGAGCGGCGCGTCGCGCAGCAACCCTTCGACGAGGCGCCGGTAGGCGGCCGTGGCGCGGTGGGAAATGCTCACCGGATCTTCGGCATTGGCGATCCACTGCGCCGCATAGCAGGAGGCGCCGGTGATCATCCGGGCGGTGGCCTCGCAATCGACATCGGCGATCACCCCGGCCGCGAGCAGGCCCTCGAGACTCTGCTTCATGGCGGTGATGCAGCCATTGGCGCTGGGCCAGGAGGACGGATCGCCGAGCACTGCCGGCCCGTCACGCAGCATGATGCGCTGGATTTCCGGCTCGAGCGCCATCTCGATATAGCCGATGCCCTCCTCGACAAAGCTCTCCCAGGGGTTCGGCGCCTTCAACGCACGCGCCTTGAGCCGCGCCGTCATCTCGCTGTCGATCTCGGCGACCACCGCTTCGAACAGCCCGCGCTTGTCGCCGAAATGGTGGTACAGCGCCCCCCGCGTCAGCCCGACATCGGAGGTGAAGTGATCCATCGAGGCCTCGGCATAGCCGACTTCGGCAAAGGCCCTGCGGCCGGCCGCCACCAGCTTGGCGCGGGTTTCGACGATCATCTCGCTGCGGGTTCTCTGGGCCATGCTTTACCTATTTCACATACGTCACGTATGCTAATTGACATACGTCGCGTATGTGACTAGATGTTTCGCATACGCCGCGTATGTCAATCATGTAATCCGCGGCTCGCAAAATGTCGAGGGATCGCCATGCCGAATCCATATGCAGAAATCTTCCGGGCGCCCGGCGCCAAGGGCTTTGCCAGCGCCGGGTTCGTTGCCCGCATGCCGATGGCAATGGCGCCGATCGGTATCGTCGCCATGCTGTCGCAGACGCATGGCGAGTTCTGGCTCGCCGGTGCGGTATCCGCCACCTATGCGCTCGCCAATGCACTATTCGCGCCGCAGATCTCGCGGGTCGTCGACCGGCTGGGCCAGTCACGTGTGCTGATCCCGACGACGCTCATCGCCGTTGCCGCCTTTATCGTGCTGATGCTGGCGGCTTATCAGGATTGGCCGATCTGGACGCTGTTCGTTGCCGCGCTCGCAGCGGCGCTGATGCCGAGTTTTCCGGCGATGATCAGGGCCCGCTGGAGTGAGTTGTTCCGCGACCGGCCGGAGCTCAATACCGCCTTCGCCTTCGAATCCTCGGCTGATGAGCTGGTCTATATCGCCGGCGCATCGCTGTCGGTGGGGCTCGCGGTGGCGCTGTTCCCCGAGGCGGGGCTGCTCGCCAGTACGCTGTTCCTGGCGCTTGGTGGGCTGGCCTTCATTGCGCAGCGCCGTACAGAGCCCAGGCCCAGTGGTGCCGTAGGCGGCGGCGGGCAGTCCGCCATCCGGCAGCGGCCGGTGCAGATCATCACCCTTGCCTTGATCTTCGTCGGTGCCATCTTCGCCACGGCGGAAGTGAGCGCCGTGGCAATCACCGAAAAGCTGGGTGAACCCGGCGCGGCGAGCCTCGTCATCGGCGTCTATGCCGTTGGCTCGTTCGTCGTTGGCCTGATCGTCGGGGCGCTGAACCTCCGGATGGCGCTCGAAAAGCAGCTGGCGATCGCGCTCACCGTCATTGCCGTCACTGCCTGGCCGCTGCTGTTCGTCGACAGCGTGCCGATGCTGGCGCTTGCTGTGTTCGCGAGCGGCGTCGCCATCTCGCCGACCTTCATCACTGCCTTCGGCCTGATCGAGCGCCGCGTGCCGGCGGCGATGCTGACCGAAGGCATCACCTGGGTGATGACCGGCATCGGTATCGGCATGGCGCTGGGCTCGTTCGTCACCGGCTGGGTGGTGGATACCTACGGCGCCAGCCACGGTTTCGTCGTCTCGGTGGTGGCTGGTGCGTTGGCGCTGCTCACCGTGCTGCTCGGGCAGCGAACCCTCGCCGGTCGAGGCAGCCATGTCCCCGCGGCGGCAGAACCACAGCCGGCAGAATAAGCAGCAAAGAATGCAAAAGGGCCCGGCACAGCGCCGGGCCTTTTTTGCTTTTGCAGGCCCTGACGCGTACGTGTGGCCTCTCTCTACAAGTCCCCCAAACTCGGTGTCATCCCCGCGAAAGCGGGGACCTCCGTTTGCGATCGTGCGGCGGGCACCAAAACAGAGGTTCCCGCTTTCGCGGGAATGACCCGGTGGGTGGGGCACAACCTCGTGGTTCCACGGTGAGCGTGGCGCTTGCTGCTTCAGGGCTTCTCCCAGGTCAGCGCTTCCGCCTTGGCTCCGAGCCCGCCCAGCGCCGCCTTCAGGTCGGCAACCATCGGGTCCGGACCGCAGAGATAGAAGTTCTGGCTGATGTCGCGCACGTGGCGCTTGAGGAAGGCCTCGTCGATCCGTTCGTGCAGCACCCCCGTGGCGTTGGGCTCATCGGTGACCGTCCAGGTGACCTCCAGCCCCTCCATCGCCTCGAACTCGTCGCGGAGAATGATATCCTCGGCCTTGCGGTTGGAAGCGATCAGCCGGTGGCCGGCGAGTTTGCCATCCTTATGGAGCTGCCTGAGGATGGCGATGAACGGGGTGACGCCGGCGCCGCCGGCAATGAACGTGCCTGGTCCCTTGTAGGTGATGGTGCCCCACGGATCGCGCAGCACCAGCTTCTGGCCGGGGCCGTAGCCGAACAGGCGCTCGGTCATGCCGTCGCCGCCGGTGTTGAAGTAGCTCTTGATGGTGAACTCGAGATCGTCCCAGTCGTTGAGCGCGGTGAAGGTGAAGGGGTGCTTCTTGTCACGCCAGCCTTCCTCGTCGAGCGACAGCTCGGTGGCCTGGCCCGGTTCGAACCGGTAGCCGGCGGGCTTTTCCAGCACGTAGCGGCGCACATTATGCGTCACTTGCTGAATATTCAGGATTTTCACGGTTTGGTGCACGACACGTCTCCTTGTCGCTCTGAGACGCTGAAAATGCGCCGCCGGTTCCCATCAAACCATGGTCAATCCTCGCGCAAAATCATCCTCAAAGCCAGCTTCCACCAATGGTTTCCTTTAGGCAACCAACCCCCCTCGAGGGAGGTGGGTTTCTCACAAGATGGTGGCATTCCCGGGTGTAACCCTCTGCACGCATTATCGAATTTCAAGAGGCACAAGGGCAGATTCAGTGCCTTGCGGTTGAGCCGGCGGAGTCCGATCTCCCAGTTGTCCAGAAAACGAAAGGGACATGAAAAATGAAAACCTCTGCTCTTGGCCTTGCCGCTCTGCTCGTCGTCGGCGGTCTCTCGGTTCCCGCTTTTGCGGCGTCTGAAGATTCCAGCTTCGACAGCGACTTCCTGGTGACCCAGCTCAACCAGAAGGGCATTGCAGCCACCGACGTCTATGAGAACACCGACAACGTCATCCGCGCCGTGGTCAAGCAGGCCGACGGTTCCTCGACCTTCGAGTACTTCTACAAGGATACGCTGACCCCGGTGAAGGCTTCGGTGGGCGGCAACACCCGCGTGCTGAGCAAGATTGACACCGGCGCCCGTACGGCTCCGGCCAACGAGGGCTCGCTGCTCGTCGATAACTTCTTCGACTGATGGCAATCCTCCGAGCCGGCGGGCTACGTGCCTGCCGGCTCGCTGATCCCGGGAGCCAATCCGGGGATCAACGGCCGGTGCTGATCCGCAGCACCGGAGGCTCGAGCTGATCGGCGTCACGCGCGTCGAACAGCTGCCGCGCCTCCAGCACCCGATGCCAGTGGCGCGCGGCAAAAGCCTCGAAGGCTTCAAAGGCCTTCAGCGCCTCGGCGCCGAGTTCGGTGAGCGCATAGTCGACTCGCGGCGGAATCGTTGCGTAGCTGGTGCGACTGACAAAGCCATCGCGCTCCAGCGCCCTGAGGCTCGAGGTCAGCGCCTTTTGTGAGATGGTGCCGATCTCACGCTGCAGCTCGGAAAACCGCAGTGTGTCGTGCCTCAGATGCAGCACGACGGTGAGCGTCCACTTGCTGTTTCGAGTGGTCAAAAGTTCCTCGATCACGGCTTGGTTGACGGGCGAACGGTTCTGCTGACGCATACGCCAACTCCACGCAGAATAGTGGCCAGCCGTTACCGGATGGCGCGAGATCCCCATCGTCGCATATCGTTCACGAGGCGGCGTTTACCAGAGGCAGCAGCCAGATTTCCTTGGCCGGTTGCCTGAACGTTCCATTAACTCTCGGTATGCGGGGCGCGGGCCTGCTGCGGTCTAGCGGCGCCGGAAGCTCAGGTAGAAGCTGATGTTGCGGCCGGCGGCGCGGGCTTTTTCCTCGTACCGCGTCGGCTCCCAGCCGGCATACGGCTCGTGCCAGATCCGCGCTCGCTCCGGCGCGAAAACGAAGTCCGGCGCGCGCAGAATATGCGCCAGCGTCCAGTTCGCATAATCCTCGATGTCGGTGGCGAAGCGGAACGGCGCGCCGGGTTTTAGTGTCCGACCGAGCTCGCTGAGCGTCAGCGGCGAGATGAAGCGGCGCTTATGGTGCCGGGTCTTCGGCCACGGATCGGGATAGAGCAGAAAGGCGCCATCGAGGCTGGCCTCGGGCAGCTTCTGCAACAGCTTCAGCGCATCATCGGTGTAGAGCCGGATATTGCCGAGCTCCTCCTCGTCGATCTGCTGCAGGAGCTTGGCGATGCCGCCTGAGAACACCTCGCAGCCGATATAGCCGGTATCGCGATGGCGGCTGGCTTCGAGCGACAGGTGTTCGCCTCCTCCATAGCCGATCTCGATCTCGTGTCGGTCCGCGCCGGGGAACAGCACCTTGGGATCCAGCATCTCGTCGCCGAGCGCGATCTCCAGCTCAGGCAGCAACTCCTTGAACAGCTGATCCTGCCCTTTGTGCAGGCGCTTACCGGAGCGGCGGCCGAAAAAGGCCCGCGGCTCGCCATCAACGTTGAGGGGATGGTGGGGTTTTTGGGACGACACACAGGGCTCCGTACTTCCCTCTCCCCTTGAGGGAGAGGGTGGCGCGTCAGCGCCGGGTGAGGGGAAGGATATCGCAACTGCCCCTCACCCCGCCCTTCGGGCACCCCTCTCCCTCAAGGGGAGAGGGGAAGAGCAGTTCAGGCGGCCGCCTTGACTGCCGCCTTGAGGGCGGGAACCAGGTCGGTCTTTTCCCAGCTGAACGAGCCGTCGCGGCCGGGCTTCCGGCCGAAATGGCCATAGGCCGAGGTCTTGGCGTAGATCGGCTTGTTGAGGTCGAGATGGGTGCGGATGCCGCGGGGGCTGAGGTCGAACACCTCGCTCAGCACCGTCTCCAGCTTGTCCTCGGCCACCTTGCCGGTGCCGTGCAGGTCGACATAGATCGACAAGGGCTTGGCGACGCCGATGGCATAGCTCAGCTGGATCGTGGCGCGGTCGGCGAGGCCGGCGGCGACGACGTTCTTGGCGAGGTAGCGCGCCGCATAGGCGGCCGAGCGGTCGACCTTGGTCGGGTCCTTGCCCGAGAAGGCGCCGCCACCATGCGGGGCCGCGCCACCATAGGTGTCGACGATGATCTTGCGGCCGGTCAGGCCGGCATCGCCGTCGGGGCCGCCGACCACGAACTTGCCGGTCGGGTTGACGTGCCAGACGGTATCCTTGGAGATCCAGCCCTCGGGCAGCGAAGCGCGAACATAGGGCTCGACGATCTTGCGCACGTCCTCGGACGAAAGGCTCGCATCGACATGCTGGGTCGACACCACGATCTGGGTGACGGCGACCGGCTTGCCGTTCTCGTAGCGGATGGTGACCTGGCTCTTGGCGTCGGGGCCAAGCTTGATCGCCGCGCCCTCGCCGGCCTTGCGGGCGAGGGTCAGCGCTTCGAGGATCTTGTGGGCGTAGTAGATCGGTGCAGGGAGCAGTTCCGGGGTCTCGCGGCTGGCATAGCCGAACATGATGCCCTGGTCGCCGGCGCCGACATCCTTGTTGCCCGATTCGTCCACGCCCTGCGCGATATCGGCCGACTGGCCATGCAGCAGCACATCGATCTTGGCGGTCTTCCAGTGGAATCCCGACTGCTCGTAGCCAATCGCTTTGATCGCCTTGCGGGCGGTCGACTTGAACTTGGCCGGATTGACCACCGGATGGCCGGCGGCATCGAGCAGCACCTTGCCGTCCTTGCCCTTCTTCAAGAGCGTCTCGGGAACGCGCACTTCACCGGCGATAACCACACGGTTGGTGGTCGCTAGCGTCTCGCAGGCGATCCGCACCCGGGCCGGATCCATGCCGGCTTTCTTGGCTTCGCGGAACACCAGATCGACGATTTCGTCGGAGATCCGGTCGCAAACCTTGTCCGGATGACCCTCCGAAACCGATTCCGAGGTGAAGAGATAGGAAGACCGAGCCAAGGCGAAACCCCCGAAAAATGGTCAAAAAGTGCGAAAATCACACAGTTGAGCGGTGTTTTGCCACTCAGGCATCGTGCGGTCAAGCCATATAAAGGAAGCTTTATGTCCCACTGGGGCGCTGTTGCAGAAAATTCATGCGATGCGGCGCGGCCGCCGGGCCGCGATGAGCGAGCCGAGGATGCCGAGGACGACCGCGCCCCAGAACGGCAAGTCGCCCAGCCGGTTGAACAGCGTGCCCTCAGGCAGCGGTTCGGACGGCACCACATCGAGCACCCCGACCTGTTCCTCCGCCAGTTGTGCCACCACCCGGCCGAGCGGATCGACGCTGAGCGTCACCCCACTATTGGCGGCGCGCAGCATTGGCAGCCCGGTCTCGACGGCGCGCATCCGCGCATGGTGGGCGTGCTGGGCCGGGCCGATCGAACCCATGAACCAGGCGTCGTTGGTGACGTTGAGGATGAACTGCGCCTGCCCAGGGTCACCGATATCGCCGGGGAACACCGCCTCGTAGCAGACCAGCGCCAGGAAGGGCGGGGTGCCCGGCGGCGCCATCAACCGGCGGCCGTCGCCGGCGGCCCAGCCATTGGTGCCTGGCACGAACTGGTTGATGCCGAACAGCCGCCAGAAGCTCTGGAACGGCAGATACTCGCCGAACGGCACCAGGTGCGATTTGTCGTAGCTCGCCACCACCTCGCCATTGCTGTCGATGGCGAGGATGGAATTGTAGCCCGGATTATCGGGGATCGGCAGGCCATCATCGCCGAGCGGCTCGCGCGGCGCGCCGGTGAGCAGCAGCGTGGTCTCGGGCAGCATGCGGGCGATACGTGCAATGCCGTCCGGGTAGTTGGTGAGAAAGAACGGAAACACCGATTCCGGCCACACCAGAAGAGTGATGTCGCTGATCCCCGGATCGGTCGGGGTCAGCTTGCTTTCCGACAGGCTGATCAGCTGGTTGATGACCGCGTCCGGGTCGGCCACCGACCAGTCGGCATGATCGAGGATCATCGGCTGCACCATGCGCACCTTCATGTCGGTGCGCGCCACGAGGCTCGTGTTGGTCAGCCGCCAGTTGCCGTAGCCGACCTGTGCCGCGATCACCGCGATGGCGATAAAGATCGGGATCAGCCGACGCACCAGCCCACGCTGGTCGGCCGGCCAGATCAGCGCCGGGGTCATGGCGATCAACGCCGCAACGAACGTGAGCCCATAGCTGCCGATCACCGAAGCGAGCTGCAGCATTTCGTCATTGGCAGTCAGCGCATAGCCGATGAGGTCGAACGGGAAGCCCGAGAACAGGTGGCCGCGCCCCCATTCGGCGAGCGCCAGGAAACTGGCGAGGGTGACGATACGAAACGCCCCGCCTGACCAGACGAGGTGCGCCAGGGCGCTGCCCAGCCCCCAGAAGAGCGAGACAATTGCGGCGAGCCCGACAATGGCGAACGGCATCAGTATGAGGAAAACGCCGCCTTCCTGCAGGAACGCCGCCCCGAGCCAGTGCAGCGCCACCGTGAAATAGCCGAGCCCGAAGCCAAAGCCGATCTGGAAGGCCGGGCCGACCAGCCGGCGCCAGCCGCGACGCTGCTCGGCGCCATCGAGCGCCCAGACCCAGATGGGCAGGGTGAGAAACAGCGCCGGCAGCAGGAAGAACGGCGGGACCGAAGCCGCCGCGATCGCTCCAGCCACGACGACGATCAGGAAGCGCCGCCAGCCATGGCTCAGCATTACGGTCTCGGCCAGCCAGGTCATGCGGCGCTCGAATCACAGGGCATGTGGCAAGGTCGCGAGGCGGGCGCGCCGGGTCAAGTCGGCAGCGCCCCAGTGGCCGGCGCTAGCGCAACCGTGATCAAGCGACGAGCCCGGCCGTGCCCCAGCATCGGGTGACAGAACAAGGGAGACGACGGTGACGAACTGGGAACGGGCAACGCCCGAAGCGGCGGGCTTTGCCGCCAATCTCGAGCGGAAGCTGGCGGCGGGCTTCGAATCGGGGCTGTTGCTGCCCATCCATGCCCTGCTGATCGGCCGCGCCGGCAAGCTGGTGCTCGAACAGTACTTTGACGGCGAGGACGAAAGCTGGGGCGATCAGCTGGGCCGCGTGCAGTTCGGTCCTGAGGTGCTGCACGACCTCCGCTCGGTGACCAAAAGTGTCGTCGGCCTGCTCTATGGCATCGCGCTCGAGCGCGGCTTGGTGCCGGCGCTCGATGCACCTGTCATCGACGGTTTCCCCGAATACCCGGACCTCGTCGCCGACCCGGAGCGCCGCAAGGTGACGGTGGGGCATACCCTCAACATGACCATGGGCATGGAGTGGGACGAGAGCAAACCCTACACCGATCCGACCAATTCCGAGATCGCCATGGAAATGGCGCCGGATCGCTATCGCTTCATTCTCGATCGGCCGATCACCGGCGCACCGGGCGAGAAGTGGGTCTATTCCGGCGGCGCCGTAGCGCTGATCGGCGCGCTGATCGAACGCGGCTCGGGCCAGAAGCTGCCGGACTTCGCGCGCGAGGTGTTGTTTGCGCCGCTCGGCATCACCGATTTCCACTGGATGGCGGGAAGCGATGGCGTGGTGTCGCCTGCCTCGGGCCTCCGCCTCACCGCGCCCGACCTGTTGCGCATCGGCGCCATGCTGGTCGACGGCGGCCGCCATGAGGGGCAGCAGGTGGTGCCGGCGTCGTGGATCGAAGCCTCGTGGACCCCCGCTATCCAGACCTGGGACGGGCTGGGCTACGGCCGGCTCTGGTACATCCACGAAGCGCCGGCGCCCGGCTACGACACGCCGCTGCGCTGGGTCGGCGCTTTCGGCAATGGCGGCCAGCGGCTCTGGCTGGCCCCCGAAGCCGGCATCGCCTGCGTCATCAATGCCGGCGATTACAACCTGTTCGAGCGCTGGGTCACCCCGGCCCGGATCTGGCGCGAGATCGTGGTGGGGAACCTGGTGCGGGCTTGAGGGGGCTCGGTCCCGTCAAGCAAACTACCGGCGTCATCCCCGCAAAGGCGGGGACCCAGTGCGATTTCTCCACCTTCAAAGGTGCCGAGGCATCCCACTAGGTTCCCGCCTTCGCGGGAATGACGCCGGTGTAAAATGCCGTCGGATCAGTCCGCTGCCGGCGCCGGTGTATCCTCGGGCGCCTTCGCCACTGGCGGCTTGGGCGGCCTTGGTTTCGGCTGCTTCAGCCGCTTGATCTTGACGCGTTTGACCTGCCGACTGTCGGCCTGCAGGATTTCGAACTCGAAGCCCTTGATGCCGTTGACATGCTCGCCCTTGGCCGGGACGTGGCCGGCCAGTTCGAACACCAGGCCGCCCAGCGTATCGACTTCGTCGGCATGGCTGCCCGGGTCGAAATCGGGGCCGATCACCTCGCGCACTTCCTCGAGCTCGGCGCGGGCCGAAGCGATGAAGACGTTGGAGTTGACCTTGCGCACCAGCGCCACGTCGTCGTCGTGCTCGTCCTCGATCTCGCCGACCACCGCTTCGAGCAGGTCCTCGATGGTGACCAGGCCGTCAGTGCCGCCATACTCGTCGATGACCACCGCCATGTGCACGCGTTTCAGCTGCATCTGCTGCAACAGGTCGCCCACCGGCATCAGCGGTGGCACGAACAGCACCTGGCGCACCAGGTCGAGCTTTTCGAGTCGTGAGCGGAGTGGCGTGGAAACGAGCTTCACCGGCACCGTCGCTTCGGGGTCGGTCGCCGGCTCGGTGATCCGCCGCAGTGCATCCTTGACGTGGATGAAGCCGGTAATGTTGTCGAGGCTGTCGCTATAGACCGGCATGCGCGAGTGGCCGACCTGCCGGAAGCGGGTGACCAGCACGCCGAGCGTTTCGGTGGTTTCGATCGCCTCGATATCGGCGCGCGGGATCATCACATCCTCGACCCGCTTTTCGGCGAGATCGAGCACGTTCTTCAGGATCGTGCGTTCGGACTGGGTGAAATCGGCGGTGCCGCCGTTGTTCTCGCTCTCGAGCGCCACCTCGAGGTCGTCGCGCAACGACACTGTGCGCATGGCGATCAGGCCGCGCAGGCTTTGCCATAGACGTTGCCCCCACGTGGCCGCGGGGGCGGGACTAGAAGGAGGCTCGGTGCTGGACTTGGGTTGCGCCGGCTTCTTGGGCGGCGCGGACGGACTGTCGGAGTCGTTCATCGGGTATGGCCGCGTGCGGCCTTCAATTCATCGGAGGGGCTAATTTAGCTGTCGGCGTAGGGATCGGCAATGCCGAGGCTCTGAAGGATTTCGGTTTCGAGCCCCTCCATCTCCTCGGCGTCCTCTTCCTCGATGTGGTCATAGCCGAGGAGGTGCAGGAAACCGTGCACCACCAGATGGGTGAAGTGGGCCTCGAAGGCAATGCCCATCTCCTCGGCTTCCTTTTCCACCGTCTCGCGCGCCAGCGTGATGTCGCCGAGCAGCCCCGAGACCGGCGCGAACGGCTCGATCTGCGGGAAACTCAAGACGTTGGTGGATTTGTCGAAGCCGCGCCATTGCCGGTTGAGCTCGCGCTGCTCGGCATCGTCGGTGAGCACCACCGACACCTCGGTGACCCCGATGACCTCGGCTTCCGATTGCTTCAGCGCGGCGCGAATAGCAGTTTCGGCCACCGCCTCAAGGCTCTCGGGCCAGCCCTCCGCGTTGACCGCGAAGGCGATTGATAATGGGGCTTGCATCAGGCCTTCGCGTTGTTCTCGGCCAGCCGACGCGCCGTATCGGCTTCGTAGGCGCGGACGATCCGGCCTACCAGCGCGTGACGGACCACGTCCTTGTCGTTGAAGCGCGAGATATGCACGCCCTCGACCCCATCGAGCAGGTGTACCGCCTCGATCAACCCGGATTTCTCGCCGCGCGGCAGGTCGACCTGGGTCGGATCGCCGGTGACGATCATCTTGCTGTTCTCGCCCAGGCGGGTCAGGAACATCTTCATCTGCATCGAGGTGGTGTTCTGCGCCTCGTCGAGGATCACCACGGCGTTGGCGAGCGTGCGGCCGCGCATGAAGGCGAGCGGCGCCACTTCGATGATGCCCGAAGTGATGCAGCGTTCGACATGCTCAGGGCGCATCATGTCGTAGAGCGCGTCATAAAGCGGACGGAGGTACGGGTCGACCTTGTCCTTCATGTCGCCGGGCAGGAACCCGAGGCGCTCGCCGGCTTCGACGGCCGGACGGGAAAGGATAATGCGGTTGATATCGCCGCGCTCCAGCAGCGTCGCGGCGTGGGCGACGGCGAGATAGGTCTTGCCGGTACCGGCCGGGCCGACGCCGAACACCAGTTCGCTCCGGTCCATGGCGCGCATATAGGCGTCCTGCGCCGGAGTGCGGGCGACGATGGTGGCCTTGCGGGTCGCGATCTGCGCCATGCGCACCCTGCCCTTCTTCTCGAGCGTGGGCAGGCTCAATTGGCTGTCCTCGGTCTCGATCATGCGGATGACGCCGTCAACCGTCGACACTTCGATCTGCTGACCCTCTTCGAGCTGCTCGTAGAGCGACTCGAGGACGCGGCGCGCCTGGTCGACGGAACTGGCGCCGCCTTTCAGCATCACATGGTTGCCGCGTGGCGTCGCCTGCACCGACAAGCGCTGTTCGATCAACGCCAGGTGCTGGTCGAAATCGCCGTAGAGTTGCGCGGCGAGCTTGTTGTCTTCGAAGGCGAGTTCAAGCTGGGAGGACGGGCCGTGGTCGGTAGACGGGGGCAAATGCCTGCTCAAATCTCTGGGGCTCCTAGGGGCGGCCTCTCAGATATGGGCCGCGATGGCTTGAGACTCAATAACGCTAGCAGGATTCGGTTCCGCCACTGTGACAATCTTGCCGATGAGGGAATTATTCCGGGCTTCAACGATCTCGACCGGAATGATCTGGCCGATCAGCCGGGTCGGGCCATCCATATGCACGGCCTGCAGGTAGGGTGAGCGGCCACCGATCTGGCCGGGCTGCCGGCCGGCCTTCTCGATCAGCACCGGCAGGGTGCGGCCGACCACCGAGCGATGGAAGGCGTGCATCTGGGCGTTGATCTGGTCATTGAGCCGCTGCAAGCGCTCGGTCTTTTTCGCTTCGGCAACCTGGTCGTCCATCGACGCGCCGGGCGTGCCGGGGCGGATCGAGTATTTGAAGGTATAGGCCGAGGCATAGCCGACATCCTTGACGACCTGCATCGTCTCCTCGAAGTCGGCATCGGTTTCGCCGGGGAAGCCGACGATGAAATCGCCCGACAGCGCCATATCCGGACGCGCCGCCATGATCCGCTCGATCACCCGCATGTAGTCGGCGCGGGTGTGGCGGCGGTTCATCGCCTTGAGGATGCGGTCGGAGCCGGCCTGGATCGGCAAGTGCAGGTAAGGCATCAGCGCCTCGAGGTCGCGATGCGCCTCGAGCAGCTCATCGGTCATGTCCAGCGGATGCGAGGTGGTGTAGCGGATGCGGGCAATGCCCGGGATCTCGGCCAGCCGAGCGCAGAGTTCGCCGAGCCCGACGCTGCGGCCGCGCGCGTCGAGGCCGTGATAGGCGTTGACGTTCTGCCCGAGCAGGGTCAGCTCGCGCACCCCGGCCTCGGCGAGGTTGCGCGCCTCGCGCAGCACCTGCTCGACCGGGCGCGACACTTCGCTGCCGCGGGTATAGGGCACGACGCAGAACGAACAGAACTTGTCGCAGCCTTCCTGCACGGTGAGGAAGGCGGTGAGGCCGCGGGCGAGGGTGACTTCCTTCTTTGCCGCCGGCAGGTGCTCGAACTTGTCTTCCTCGGGGAAGTCGGTGTCGACCACCTTGGCGCCATTATGGGCGCGGGCGATCAGCTCGGGCAGGCGATGGTAGGATTGCGGGCCGAACACCAGGTCGACGGCCGGCGCCCGCCGGACGATCTCGTCGCCTTCGGCCTGCGCCACGCAACCGGCAACGCCGATCATCAGGTCCTGGCCATTGGCCCGGCGCTCTTCGCGCAGGTCACGCAGCCGCCCGAGCTCGGAGAACACCTTCTCCGAGGCCTTCTCGCGGATGTGGCAGGTATTGAGGACGACCAGATCGGCATCCTCCATCACCTGCACCGGCTCATAGCCGTGCGGCGCCAGGGCATCCGCCATGCGATCGGAATCGTAGACGTTCATCTGGCACCCGTAGGTCTTGATGAACAGCTTCTTGGGCGTGTGCTCGGTCATGGGCGGGTGAATACAACTTCGAGCGCGGAAAGCCAAGGAAGGGCCGGTGCGGGCTGACCCCCACCCTTGATC
>NZ_LAJE02000192.1 GCF_000970465.2 Devosia insulae DS-56 | reverse complement strand
CCCCCTCCCTCCCCCCCCCCCCTCAAGGGGGAGGGAGGCGACGACTGCGCGAGCGCGTGGCGGCGCTGCCGGCGGCCTAAGTCATCTCGCGCGGCTGCTCGGCGTCGCGTGGCGCCTGCTGGCGCAGTACCAGCACGAGGCCGACCAGCGCGATAATGCCGCCCACGGCCATGCGGAGGTCGAAGCCTTCGCCAAGCAGCAGGATGCCCATCAGCACGGTCATCAGCGGCATCATCAGGCCGAGCGGCGCGACGACCGACGCCGGATAGCGCTGCAGGATGCCGAGATAGAGAGTGGTCGCCAGCAGCGTCACCGCGACAACCGAGAAGGCGAGAGCGGCGAAGAACGGCCAGCCGGCGCCGAGGCTTGATGTCACCGGGGTGGTTTCGGCGAGCAGTGAATAGGCCAGCATGGGCGGGGCAGAGACGAAGGCGATCCAAGCCTGCATGGTCAGCGGCTTTATGGCGCCATAGCGCTTCAGCAGCACCTGGCCCAGCGAGATGGCGATGGCCGAGACGAAGGCGAATGCCAGCCCCAGGCTGACACTGGCGCCTTCGCCATCCCACATCACGAGGATCACCCCACCCAGCGCCAGCGCGATGCCGGCGCCGCGGGCGAGGCTGACCCGCTCGCCGAGCAGCAGCACCGAGAGCAGGGCGGTGATCGGGATCGCCGTCTGCAAGACGATCGAGACGCTCGACGAGGTGGCGTGCGAAAGGCCGAGGAACATCAGGCCAAAGTGGCAGGCGCCCATCAGGAAGCCGATGCCGAGGATCGGCAGCAGCGGCTGGGGCAGTGGTCTGAGCAGCGGTGACAGGATCGCCGCGACGATGAGGAAGCGCGCCGCCGCGTAGAAGATCGGAGCGACGCCGAATTCGGAGAACAGCACCCGGCTGACGATCAGGTTCAAGGCCCAGATCAGGCAGACGGCAGCATAGAGCAGGAGGTCGAGGGGGCGCATGGAAGCTCGGAGGGGAGGACGCGGACGCGCCGACCCCGGGCATGGCACAGAGGCGCCGATCTGCCAATGGTGCTTTCGTTGCCGCTCGGTCCGTGTGATTGGCGCCCCTCACCCTGACCCTCTCCCCCCGGAGGGCGCTTTTGCGCCCCCTAGAAGGGGCGAGGGGACGCACTTTGCACGGGCAATGCCACACCGCCCCCTCGCCCCTCTGGGGAGAGGGCCGGGGTGAGGGGCGCCAAGCACGCAAATCGTTCGTACGGACCGCCGTTGCGCACCCGGCGCACTCACCCTACCTCTGGGCGACAACAGGATTGCTCGTCGATGGATGCCGAAACTCTCGCCCCGCAAAGCGCGCCGTCGCTGGGCGTCGCGATCAAGACCGAGATCGTGATCATCGGCGCCGGGCAGGCCGGGCTGTCCTCGGCCTATCACTTGAGGCAGCGCGGGCTCGAGGCGGGGCGCGGCTTCGTCGTGCTCGACCAGTCGCCACAGGCCGGCGGCGCCTGGCAGTTCCGCTGGCCGTCGCTGACGCTCAGCACGGTCAATCGGGTGCACGACCTGCCGGGCATGGCGTTTTCCGAGGCCGTCGATACCAGTAACGACGCGGTGGAGGCAGCAGTCGCCGTGCCGCGCTATTTTGCGGCTTATGAGGAGCGTTTCGGACTCAACGTCTACCGGCCGGTCAAGGTCAAGGTGGTGTGCCTGCGCGCCGAGCGCTTCCGGGTGGAGACCGACCGTGAGACGTTTTCGGCCCGCGGCATCATCAACGCCACCGGCACCTGGGAAACGCCGTACATTCCCGAGTATCCCGGGCGGGACCTGTTCCGGGGGCGGCAGCTCCATACGCGCGATTACCGCACGGCGGCGGAGTTCGCCGGCCAGCACGTGGTGATCGTCGGCGGCGGTATCTCGGCGATCCAACTGCTCAACGAAATCTCTGAGGTGACCAGCACCACGTGGGTGACGCGGCGACCGTTGCAATTCCGCGAAGGGCCGTTCGACCAGGAAGCAGGGCGCGCCGCGGTGAAACTGGTGGAAGATCGCGTGCGCCAGGGCCTGCCGCCGAACTCGGTGGTTTCCGTCACTGGCCTGCCGCGTTCGCCGCTGATCGAGGCGATGGAGGCGCGAGGCGTGCTGAAGCGGCTCCCGATGTTCGCCGAGATCACCGAAACCGGCGTGCGCTGGCAGGACGGTACGACGCAACGGGCCGACGTGCTCCTCTGGTGTACCGGGTTCCGCTCCTCGCTCGACCATCTGGCGCCGCTGCTGCTGCGCTAGCCCTCGGGCGGCATCCTGATGGGCGGGCGGCTGGCGACAGAGGTGGTGAAGGATCCGCGCATCCACCTCGTCGGCTACGGCCCCTCGGCTTCGACCATCGGCGCCAACCGGGCCGGCGCCGCGGCGGCGAGTGAGTTGCTGGCGACGTTGGGGGTGAACTGAAGCTGATCCCCCCTGCCCAAACGAAAGGGGCACGCCGAAGCGTGCCCCAGTTTGGTCCGCCGACTTTCGGTTCCAGCCTTACTTGGCGCAGATGCCCGGGTCTTCGAGGGTGCAGAGGTCGAGGCCGGTGAACTTCGGATCCTCGACGGTTTCGCCCTTGATCAGGCTGATCAGGATATCGGGCGCCTCGTTGCCCATCTGGTACGGCCGCTGGCCGATCTGGAAGTGGCTGCGGCCCTCACGGAACGCCTGGGTCTGCGGCGGCAGCGTGTCGCCGGCGATGATGATCAGGTCCTTGGCCTTCAGCTTGTCCATCACCTGGTCGGTGTTCTGGGCATAGGCCTGCGGTCCGAACTGGGCCCAGCCGCCGACCAGCACGAAGGCGGTGAGGTTGGGCTGCGCGGTGAACACGTCGGCCATCTGCTGGTTGGCCGTCGGGATATCGTCATTGGTATAGGTCGGGCAGCCTTCGGCCTCGGTCCAGCCATTGGAGGCGTTCAGGCGTTCGGTGCCCTTGGCGCCGGCAATGGTGTCGCGGAAGCCGGCGGCACGCTCGTTGATGTTGGCCGCGGCGACGTTGCCGAGCTGCAGGCAGACGGTGCCGCCTTCCGGCTTGAGCTTCATCAGCTCGGTCGCCATGCCGACACCCATGTCGTAGTTGTTGGTGCCGAAATAGGTCTTGCGCAGGGCAGCGTCAGCCGGCAGCAAGTCCGCGTCGATCGTCATGATCGGCATGGTCGGCGCCGCGGCCTTCAGCATGTTGGCCATGGCCGGAGCGTTGGACGGCGAAATGGCGATGCCGGCGACGCCCTTGCTGATCAGATCCTGCACGATCTGCACTTCGCCGGCTTCGTCCGAGCTCAGCGCCGGGCCGGTGTAAAGGCAGGTGTATTCGCTGTCGGCGTGCGCGGTGTTCCAGTCGGCGCAGCCCTGGCCCATCACCGTGAAGAACGGATTGTCGAGGCCTTTGACGACGACGGCGAGGATTTTCTTGTCCTGCGCCATGGCACTGCCTGCGAGCGCTACGGCAATGGCCGCGCCGGCAAGCACAAACGTAGTCTTACGCATAGTCTTTCCTCCCTCGGGTTCAGTCTCGGCCTGCTTGGCGCAGGCCCTCGGTCGAACGCGATCGGCGTACGTCATCAGCGGGGGTCCCTAGCCGCCCGCTGGCACGCTGATCGATCCGATGAGCTCCTCAATCCTTGTCGCGCGCCTTGTTGCTGGCCGTTGCCGGCCGCGGCGCTTCGCATGTCGAGGCGGATACTGAGACGGCTCGTAGCAATAGTCAATCGGGCTGATGCACGTGCACATTCAAGCGCATCAAGTTGTCAGATACGTAGCCAAAGACGTTGGAAAGACTGGTTAAACAGCAACCTTGCTGACGTTTTTTGCGGACGCGGGGTGGATGCTCGAAGTCGATTGACGCTTGGCGCGGCATCCCGCATAGATTTGCCCGCGACATCTAGCGGAGGGCGGAGCCTTCCAGCCTTGGGAGGGGCAACGATGGCGGTTCTCGAGCTGGCGAACATCGCCAAGCACTACGGTGCTATCACCGCGCTGACCGATATCTCACTGACGCTGAACGCTGGCGAAGTGGTTGGCCTGGTGGGCGATAACGGCGCCGGCAAGACCACACTGGTCAAGATCATCGCCGGCAATTTCCACCCCTCGGAAGGCAGCATCAGCCTCGACGGGCAGGTGGTGCAACTGCATGGGCCGAAGGATGCGCGCTCCAAGGGGATCGAGATCGTCTATCAGGACCTGGCGCTGGCCGATAACCTCACCGCGGCGGCGAATATCTTTCTCGGCCGCGAGCTCACCACCATCGCCCGTACCCCGCAGGAAGCGGAGTTGCCGTTCTGGCAACGCAAGCGCGGTTGGCGGCTGTTCATGCCGGAAATCCTCGATTATCGGGGCATGTACAAGAAGGCGGGCGAGCTGTTTGCCGAGCTGAAATCGGAAACGCGGCCACGCGACCTGGTGCGGCGCATGTCGGGTGGACAGCGTCAGGCTGTCGCCATTGCGCGGACCCGGCTGTCCAACCCCAAGATCGTGCTGATGGATGAGCCCACCGCTGCGATCAGCGTGCGGCAGGTGGCCGAGGTGCTGAACCTGATCCGCCGGCTCAAGGAGCAGGGGATCGCGGTGGTGCTGATCAGCCACCGTATCCCCGACGTGTTCGCGGTGTGCGACCGGCTGGTGGTGCTGCGGCGCGGCCGCAAGGTCGCCGACAAACGCGTCGCCGACTCGTCGCCCGAAGAAGTGACCGGGTTGATCACCGGCGCGCTGCAGAGCGCTTGAGGAGCTTGCCGACATGACCACCGACACCTCACTCAAGGACGCCATCGACCAGCAGACGCATCGTGGCTTCCTGGCATGGCTGATCAGCCGGCAGATCTTCTGGATCCTGTTGGCAGTGATCATCGCCATCATTGCGATGATGCTGTTGACCAAGACCTTCGCGACGCCGCAGAACCTGTTCAACGTCACCCGCAACTTTGCCTTTGTCGGCATTGTCGGGCTGGGGATGACCGCGGTGATCATCACTGGCGGCATCGACCTGTCGGTCGGCGCTACGGTGCTGATTTCGGCGATGACCACCACCATCATCATGCATGCCGGCCTGCCGATCACGCTGGCCATACCGGCCTCGATCGCCGCGTCGCTGCTGGTCGGCCTGATCAACGGCGTACTGATCGCCATAGTGGGAATGCCGGCCTTCGTCGTGACGCTCGGCATGATGTCGATCGCCCGCTCGATCGGCATGGTGATGTCGAACAACGCGCTGATCTACGAGTTCGGGCCGGACCAGGCGATCCTGTTCAGCATCGGCGGCGGCTCGGTGGTGGTCGGCGGGCTGCCGATCCCCAATCCGCTGATCGTCATGGTGCTGCTGGCGCTGATCACCGGCTTCGCGCTGCGCTGGACCCGCTGGGGCCGGCATCTCTACGCCATTGGTGGCAACGAGAAGGCGGCGGTGCTCACCGGTGTGCCGGTGAAGGCAGTTAAGATCTCGGTCTATATGTTCGTGGCGTTCTGCGCCGGCCTGACCGGGTTTCTGCAGACCGGTTGGCTCGGTTCGGTCACCACTGGCTTCGGCACCGGACTCGAACTGACGGTCATCGCCGCGACGGTGATCGGCGGGGCGAGCCTCGCCGGCGGCACCGGCACCGCGCTGGGCGCCGTGGTCGGCGCGGCGCTCATCGAGATCATCCGCAACAGCCTGACGCTCTTAGGCATCAGCACGTTCTGGCAGGGCACGTTCGTCGGCTCGTTCATCATCCTGGCCGTGGCGTCCAACCTGCTGCGCAACAAGGACACCGGGGAGTAGCCCCCGAGAACGAATACGAATTCCTGCCGGCGGACGCGCCGGCGGGATGGCACCTTTCTCTCTCTTGGTGCCGGGTTGAGATACGTACCTCAGCTTCGACGGAAGCATCGACGACCCGGAACAGGGACGGGAGGACGGGGTACGGGACGAAACCAACAGCGCCGCCAGGTGGCGGCCAGGGAGGAATGATGAAGAGCCTAGTCAGTATCGCGGTTCTCGTTGCCGCTGGTGTCATGCTCGTCGGCGGCGCCGTCGCGCAGGAGAAGAAACAGCTCGCCTTCGTGGTGAATGCCTCGTCCGACTTCTGGAAGCTGGCGGAAGCCGGGGTGAAGAAGGCGCAGGCCGAGCTACCCAATTACGAACTGCAGTTCCGCTATCCGGCGCAGGGCACTGCCGCGCTGCAGAATGCGCTGATGGATGACCTCGTCGCCGCCGGCACCGATGCGATCATGATCTCGTCGGCCGACCCGAAGAACTCGATCGACGCGTTCAACCGGATCGCCGCGCAGGTGCCGCTGTTCACCACCGACTCCGACGCTCCGGCGTCGAACCGTCTCGCCTATCTCGGCTCGTCCAATACGCTGGCCGGCGTGCAGGCGGGCGAGGAGATGGTCAAGGCACTGCCCAATGGCGGCAAGTGCATGGGCTTTGTCGGCTTCCTCGGCGCCGATAACGCCGTCGAACGCATCGCCGGTTTCCGCCAGGCCATCGAAGGCAAGGGCATCGAACTGGTCGACGTGCGTGGCGACGACGTGGACTTCACCAAGGCCCGCACCAATGTCGACGACGTGCTGGTGGCCAACCCCGAGATCACCTGCATGGTCGGGTTCTATTCGTACAACCCGCCCAAGATCTATGAGGCGCTGCAGGCCGCCGGCAAGCTCGGCCAGATCACCGTCGTCGCCTTCGACGAAGACCCGGTGACGCTGGGCGCGGTGAAGGAAGGCTCGTTCGCTGCCACCATCGTGCAGCAGCCGTTCGAGTGGGGCTATCAGGGCATGAAGCTGATGGCCGCCTATCTCGAAGGCGACAAGTCGGGCATCCCTGAGGACAAGCTGATCATCGTGCCGACGGCCGTGATCAACAAGGACAATGTCGACGCCTTCTCGGCCGACCTCAAGGCCAAGATCAGCGGCGGCTGACATCAAGGGGCGGAGACGGCCAATGGCCGTCTCCGCTGGCGCGGGCGACAGGGGGCTGTCGTCCGCGTCTTCTGATGCTAGCGTTCAGGCGGGAACGCGCGGGGGAGGTGGAATGCTCGATAGCCGCGATCAAGAAGCGCCCGCGCGGCCCTTCCTGAAGCTCTCAGCCGTTCGCAAAACCTATCCGGGCGTGGTGGCGCTGGCCGGCTTCGACATGCTGGTCGGGCCAGGCGAGGTGATCGGCCTCGTCGGCGAGAACGGCGCCGGCAAATCGACGCTGATGAAGATCCTCGGTGGGGTCACGGCGCCCGATAGCGGCACAATCGAGATCGATGGCGCGCCCTATGCCGGGCTCAGCGTCGGTGGTTCGATGAAGGCGGGGATCGCCTTCGTGCACCAGGAACTCAACCTGTTCGACAATCTGGACGTTGCGGCCAATGTCTATATCGGGCGCGAGCCGCGGCGCGGCGGGGTGCTGAACCTCGTCGACGAAAAGCAGATGCGCGCCGATGTGCTGCCCTACCTGAAGCGGCTCGGGGCCAATTTCGCGCCCAACACACCGGTGGCGAAACTGTCGCTGGCACAGCAGCAGATGGTGGAAATCGCCAAGGCGTTGTCGGTCAATGCGCGCCTCGTCATTCTCGATGAGCCGACCTCGTCGCTGCCACTGGCCGAGACCGACAAGCTGCTCGAGGTGATTGCAGGCCTCAAGGCCGAGGGCATCGCGGTGATCTTTATTTCGCACCGGCTGCACGAAATCGAGCGCGCCTCGGACCGGGTGCTGGTGCTGCGCGACGGGGTGCTGGTGGGCGAACTCGCGAAGGCCGAGATCGACCATGACCGCATGGTCAAGCTGATGATCGGCCGCGACCTCAAGGTGGCCTATGCGGCGCCCAAGCTCGGCAAGGGCGAGGTGGTGCTGGCGGCGCGCGGCATTCGCACCGCGGCCTATCCGACCCGCGACGTCGGCCTGGAGCTGCATGCCGGTGAGATTCTGGGGCTGGCGGGGCTGGTCGGCTCCGGCCGCACCGAACTGGCGCGGGTGCTGTTCGGGGTCGACCCGCTTTATGCGGGCACGGTGACACTCAATGGCGAGCCGGTGACGCTGCGCAATGCCTCGGACGCGGTGGAGCGCGGCATTTTCCTCGTGCCGGAGGATCGGAAGGGCGAGGGCATCCTGCTCGACCTGCCGATCTCGGAGAATATCAGCCTGCCGGATCTCGACGCCTATGCCCGCAGCGGGCTGGTGGTGCCGGCTTTGGAGCGCGTGCAGGCGGAGCAGAGCCGCGCCGAGCTCGGCATCAAGGCGCCGACGGTGACCACTCGAACGGGGAGCCTGTCCGGCGGCAACCAGCAGAAGGTGGTGCTGGCCAAGTGGCTGGCGATGCAGCCCAAGGTGCTGATCTTCGACGAGCCGACGCGCGGCATCGATGTCGGGGCCAAGGCGGAAATCTATCGGCTGATGCGCGGGCTCGCCGATGCGGGCGTCGCGGTGCTGATGATCTCGTCGGACATGGAAGAAGTGATCGGCGTGTCGGACCGTATCGCGGTGATGCACGAGGGCCGGATTTCCGGGCTGCTCGGACGGGCCGAGTTCAGCGAAGAAAACGTGCTGCGGCTGGCGGTGGGCAAGCCGCTCAGGCAGGCCGGGTGAGGGGAAACGGATGAACAAGAAGGATCTGGGCCTCTTAGCCCTCATCGTCGTCGTCGGGTTTGTGGTGTATCTGCGTAACCCCGCCTTCCTCGGCCCGCAGAACCTTGCCAATACCGCCAACCTGATCGGCCTGTTCGGCCTGTTCGCCATCGGGCAGGGCTTTGTCATCATCACCGGCGGCATCGAGCTCAGCGCCGGCTCGATGATCGCGCTGCTCGGCGTGCTGTTTGTCGACCTGGTCGGCGCCAAGGGCGTGCCGTGGCCGATTGCCTTCGCCATTGTCATGGTGCTCGGGCTCGCCCTGGGGCTGGCGCATGGCTTGCTGATCACCAAGCTGAAGATGCAACCCTTCGTAGTGACGCTCTGCGGCCTGTTGATCTATCGCGGCGTGGCGCGCGGCTACACCGCCGACGCCACCGCCGGCTTCCCGTTCGGCAGCGAGTATCCGGGCCTCGATTTCTTCGTCGCCCGCATCGGCGGCATCCCGGTATCGGTCTATGTGCTGGCGGTGGTGGCGGTGATCGCCTGGTTCACGCTGCACCGTTCGGTGTTCGGCCGCTATCTGTTCGCCATCGGCAAGAACGAGGAGGCGGCGCGCTTTTCGGGCATCCGCACCGATGTGGTGGTCACCTCTGCCTATGTGATCTGCGCCGGGCTGACGGCGTTGGCGGCGATCTTTTTCGCCATGTACACCCGGTCGGTGCAGCCTTCGTCGCAGGGCAATTTCTACGAGCTCTATGCCATCGCCGCAGCGGTGCTGGGCGGCTTCTCGCTGCGTGGCGGTGAGGGCTCGATCGTCGGGGTGATCCTCGGCACCATCCTCTTGCAGGAACTGCAGAACCTCGTGAACCTCCTCGGCATTCCCTCCTCGCTCAACTTCGCGGTGATGGGCGGGGTGATCCTCATCGGCGTGCTGGTCGACCAGCAATGGGGTGTGTTCCGGGCGCGGCGGCGGATCGCCGAGGCGGCGTCGGTCAGGGAGGAGCGAATAGTGAGTAGCGAGTAGCGAATAGGCTTTCTTCTCTACTCGCTATTCGCCATTCGCTACTCGCTCTGCTGAACCCGCTCCATCAGCCCGTCCTGCCGAATATCGACATACTGCCCGGCGAGGTCGTCGGCGACGCCGCTGGCGAGCCAGGCGATGACCCGGGCGGGGCGTTCGGGCGGTTGCAGGTTCTCGCGCGGCACGTCGGAGATCTGGTTGATCCTGGCGGCACGGATAGCAGCCTGCATGTCGGTATCGACCAGACCCGGCGCGAAGGCGAAGCCGCGGAGGCCGATCTCGGCGCCTTCGAGTTCGATCGAGCGGGTCAGCATCATGAGCGCGGCCTTGCCGGCGCAATAAGCTGACCAGCCGGACATGGCGTGGTTGGCGGCGCCGCTCACCACATTGACGACACGACCGCCCTTGAGGTTCGGCCATAGCGCCGCGACCAGCGCGGCGGGGCCGCTGACATTGACGGTCAGCGAGCGGTCGAAGGCCAGTGGATCGAGCACGCTGAGCTTCGCCATCGGATCGATGGTCGCGGCATTGTTGACGAGGATGTCGATGCGGCCATGGAGCGCCAGCGCCGCGGCAGCGCGCTCCGGGATGGCCGCGAGATCGCCGACATCGAGGACGAGTTCGCTGGCCTTGCCGCCTTTGGCGACAACCGCCGCGACGATCTCGGCGCAGTCGCCGGCCTTGCGGCCGGAGGCGATGACCGTGGCGCCCAGTTCGGCCAGTGCCAGCACAATGGCGGCGCCGAGGCCGGCCCGTGCGCCGGTGACCAGCGCGACTTTACCTTGCAGGGATGCGCTCATTTCGTCGGGCCTCGCTCTGCTGCGGCGCGGACAGAGTCCGCACTGGGCGTCGAGGCATAGGCCTGGAAGCCGCCGGTAATGTTGATCAGTTCGCCGGTGACGAAGCTGGTGTCGGGACCCATCAGCCAGCTGACGCCGCCGGCCACGTCCTCGGGGGTGCACCAACGGTGCAGCGGGATGGTGGCGACCACATCGGCTTCGAAATCATCCCAGCTCTTGCCGAGCTTTTCGGCCTTGGCGCGGAAGGCCTTCTCCATGCCGGTGCCGGGGCCGACATGGCCCGGCGCGATGGCGTTCACCCGCACGCCGCTCGACGCCATCTCGATGGCGAGGCACTGGGTCAGGCCCCAGATGGCGTTCTTGGAGGCGAGGTAAGCCGACGAGAACGGATTGCCGAAGCCGAGCTTGGTGATGATGTTGACGATCTGGCCGCTCTGCTGCGCCGCCATGATGCGGGCCGCCTCGCGCGACATCAGGAAGGTGCCGCGGGTGTTCACCGAAAAGATCCGGTCCCAATCCTCGACGGCGGTTTCGACCACCAGCGCCTGCATGTGGATGCCGGCATTGTTGACGACGCCGAACAGCCCGCCATGGCGCGCCGCGACGGCTTTCACCCCTGACATCACCGAGGCTTCATCACCGATGTCGATCAGCTCGAACTCGCAGCCGATGGCGGCGGCGGCGCTTTCGGCGACGGCGCGGTCACGATCGGCGATCACCACGGTGTGGCCGTCGGCATGCAGGCGCCCGGCAATGGCGCGGCCGATGCCGCCGCCTCCACCGGTGACGATAATGGCTTGCGAACTCACGGGGCACTCCAGGCGCGGAACAGGTCGCGCAGTTTCACGGTCTCGGTCAGCACGTCGTCGTGCAGCGTATCGAAATAGCCCTGGTGGACGATCTCGGCAGCCAGCCATCCGTCGTAGCCGGCATCGCGCAGCGTGGCGAACAGGGCTGGGAAGTTGAGCGTTCCCTGCTCGAACTTGGTTTGCAGGGCGCCCGGCCGCGCCTGGCGCAGATGCACATGGCCGGCCCAGCGGGCCAGCCCGTCGATCTCATCCTGGCGGTAGCCGGAAACGGCGAAATGAGCGTAGTCGAGCGCCAGCTTCACCCCGGGGGCGCGCTCGCAGAGCTCGGCGGTGATATCAGGGCTCTCGAGGTAGGAATGGACGTGCGGCTCGACGCAGACGGTGACGCCAGTCTTGGCCGCCAGATCGAGCAGCGGCCGCAGCGACTCGACGGTTTCAGCGAGCGCCTGGGCGCGGCTCTGCGCGCCGTTGATCACGCCGGGGAGGATGAACACTGTTGGCGAGCCGATGCCGACGCAGAACTTCAGCACGGCGGTGAAATCGGCGGTGTTCCTGGCGCGGTTGGCGGGGTCGGCGAGGTTGCGGTCGGCGACGGAGTTGCCGAACAGGTGGTAGAGGTTGGAGACCGGCAGCGGCAAGCGCCTGCGCAGCTCATCGGCATAGGTCTCCGGGGTCGCCAGCAACCGTGCGCGGTCGAGGGCGGAGCGGTAGAAATAGCCGACATCCAGCCCTTCGATGCCCAGCACTTTGGCCAGCCCGCCGACCTCGTCGAGCGTCAGTTCGGGGAAGGACCAACTGGTAACGCTGAGCTTCACAGCACGTCCTCCAGGCGCCCCGATCTGGCCGAGCGGTACATGGCGTCGAGCAGCACGCTCGAGCGCATGCCGACCACGCCATCAGCAGGGTTCGGCACCTGCTTGCCGCGCGCCAGGTCGACCAGGAGGGTAATTGGCGCCACCTGCTCATAGCCGCCGGCATCGGGGCCGAGATCGGCGATGTGGGTCTTGCCGTCGTGGCGAACTACCTCGACCCGGGCCCGCTCGATGTCGAACAGCATCATCCCTTCGGTGCCGAAGATACGGATATCGATCTGGTAGCCACGCGACTTGGGCACGGTGGCCGAGCCGGACAGCGCCATGGTGGCGCCATTGGCGAACTCGACCACGGCGGCGTCGTAGAAATCGACCCCAGCGGGGGAGAGGCCGGTCTTTGCAAACACCTTGGCCGGGTCGAGATCGACGATGCGGAACAGCGCACCGAGCCCGTGGGTCAGCTGGCCCCAGCCATAGCCACCGGATTTCTTCGGGTCGGCCCAGGTGGAGACCGGCGGGCGGAACAGGTGGTCCTTGGTCTCGACCATCGGCTCGCCGCCGAACAGGTCGGCCAGCGCCGAGGCCATCTGCGCCACGACATGGCGGACTTCACCGACCCAGCCATCCTTCACCAGCTGATGGGCGGTCTCGACGATGGGCCGGAAGTTCCAGCCATAGGGCAGGATGATCTGGGTGCTGTTGGCATTGGCGGTGGCGAGGAGAGCGCGGGCATCGGCAGCGCTGGTCGCCATCGGCTTTTCGATCAGCGTCGGCAGGCCGCGCGAAAGTGCCAGTTGAGCGTGCTCGGCGTGAAGGATGTGCGGCGAGGCGACGACCACGCCATGGAGGGTCTCCGTGGCCAGCATTTCCGCCGCATCGAAATACGGCTTCACCCCGGGAAAGCTAGAGACGACCTTCTCCATGCCATCGGCATCGGGGCGGTTCACCGCGACGATCTCGACATTGGGGTTGGCGCGCAAAGCGGGGATGTGGCTGAGGGTCGCCCACCAGCCGGCGCCGATGACGCCGATATTGACCTTATCGCTCAAACTGTCCTCCCGAGGCCCGACGCTTAGGCGTTCTTGGCCAGATAGTCGTGAATGATCTCGCCGGTGACGAGGGTGAAATCGGCGCGCCAGTAGAAGGCCTCGAGCGGCTCGACCACCGGCAGGCGGAACACCGGGGCCTGGGCGTTGGGCCTGAGCTCCACCGTCGCGGGCCCGCGCCAGCATTCGTGCACCTTCACGTCGGTGAGCTTGCGCGAGGTGATCTGGCGGATCGCCGGGGTGCCGTCGATGTGGTTGACGGCCTTCAGATTGAGATTGGTGCCGTAGTCGAAATGCGCCTTCATCAGCGCCGGGTCGACTGGCTGCTGTTTGTAGGGGGTGGTGACGGTGATGACGTCGATGCCGTTGCGCTCGACCCCGCCGACCATCAGGTCGCCGCGGAATTCGAGGAACGGGTTGGCGAGTTTCTTGGGCTGGCCATGCACCTCGCGGCCATGCGCCACGCCGCCATCCGAGGCAAGGAACAGGTAGGGCGAGTAGGCGCCGGAGCGGCCATTGGGCAGTTTTGCGCCGAACATCACGTTGGCCTCGTGATAGGGGCCGATCCAGCTGGTGTCGTTCATCTTGTAGATGTGGACACAGACCACGTCGCCGGTCGCTTCGACCGGCGGCGGGGCGAGGAACTGCATCGCCTTGGGGTCGGTGCGCCAGAACACCGTCAGCACTTCGGCATTGCGGAAGGTGAAGGGGAAGGGCGGAATGAACGGCGCATCCCACGGGGTGGAGAAGCCACCCGCGAGGATGTCGGCTTCGGTGACCTTGTCGAGGCCCCAGCGTCTTTCGGTCATTCGTTCTTTGCTTTCATCGCAGCCTCGGTGGATTGCAGCACATGGCCCATGTGGGTGACCATCGCCTGTCGTGCCGCCGCAGCATCGCGCCGCCGGATCGCTTCGACAATGGTGCGATGGTCGGCAATCGAGGTCGAAATGACATTGGGCGTTTCCGAGGCGGTCTTGCGGAATTCCTGGCCGAGCACGTTGAGGCTCTGGGCGGCGCGCGACAGGAACTCGTTGCCGGCGAGTTCGCCGAGCCGGCGGTGGAAGGCGGTATCGACGTCGCGATAGCGCGCCGGCTCGAGCTTGGCGTCTTCCTGCGCCGCGATCAGCGCTTCGAGCTCATCCAAGGCTGCCGCGTCGCCGCGGCTGGCGGCGAGCGCCGCGATCTCGCCCTCGATCAGTTTTCGCGCTTCGTAGAGCTTTTCGACCTCGGCAGCGCGCAGGGTGAGGAAGAACGTCAGCGGCGCGAGGAGGTCCGAGGCTTCGAGCTGCGAGACAAAGACGCCGCCGCCATGCCGCACCTCGATCACCCCGAGCACGGCAAGGGCGCGCAGAGCTTCGCGCAGGGTGGGGCGGGAAACGTCGAAGGTTTCGGCGAGCTTCCGCTCGGCTGGTAACTGGTCGCCGGGCTTCAGGTTGCCGGCGGTGACGAGGCCGAGCAGACGCGCCACCAGCATCTCGGTCAGGCCGGAACGGCGCAACGGCACTTCGCCGCTGAGATCACTGATCGGCACTGTCTAAGCTCCCCGATGCGGATGCGGCTTCGATGGCCGTCTCGTCGCAAGTGGCCAAGTGGTCTGACCACTTCTTGACCTAGCAGCGCCCTCGATGCTAGTCAACGCCAAGTAAGGCCGGACAACAGGCCGCCGAGGGGGGATGCCGCAATGCGCGTGGGCCAGATTAGCAGCCACGTGATCCGCTACGCCGACACCAACGACCACGGCAACCTGCGCCAGACGGTGCTGGTGAAGGTCGAGACGGTGGACGGCGTGGTCGGCTGGGGCGAGGGCATCGCCATGTGGCCGGAGGCCTGCTGGGCGACCAAGACTTTGATTGATACCGGCTTTGGCCCGCTGCTCACCGCTGCCGGCGAGATCAGCGTGGCCGAAGCCTGGGAGAAGATGCGGGCGCATGCCTGGTGGTACGGCGAAGGCGGCATTGCCTGTTTCGCCTATTCGGCGCTCGACATGGCGCTGTGGGATATCGAGGGGAAGCTCCAGGGCAAGCCGCTCTATGAACTGTTGGGCGGCAAGGCGCATGAGAGCCTGCCGGCCTATTCCTCCAGCCACGTCAACAGGGCGACGCGGGCGCTGTGCGTCGAGGAGATCGTCGGCTACCGGGCCGAGGGCTATCGCGGCGCCAAGCTCGGCTTCGGCAAGCGCGGCCTCTCCAATATCGGCCAGGACCCGGACAACGACGTCGCCTTCGTGCGCGAATTGCGGGAGGCGCTGGGGCCCGATTTCGAGATCATCGTCGATGTCGGCAACGGGGTGAAATGGGACCGCGATACCGGCATCGCGACGACGCGGCGGATGGCCGAGTACGATATCGGCTGGATCGAGGAGCCGTTCTATCCGACCCGCGTCGACGACTATCGGGCGCTGAAGGCGGCGCTGCCCAACATGCCGATTGGTACCGGCGAGCGCGAGTTCACGGTGACCGGCTACCAGCGGCTGATCGAGACCGGCACGGTCGATGTGCTCGGGGTCGACCCGTCGCGGGCCGAGGGGGTCACCGGGTTCACCAAGATCGACGCGCTGTGTGGTGCGGCCGGCATCACCATCAACGCCCATGCCTGGAGCACGGCGATCCTCAGCGCGGCGAGCCTCCATTTGTCGCTCTGCTCGCCCAATGCGCGGCTGTTCGAGTTCAAGCCGATCCCGGTGGTGGTGCAGACCGACCTCGTCGACGAACCGATCCGCCAGCGGGGTGGACGGGCCTATGCTCCGACGCGTCCGGGGCTTGGGATCGAGGTGGACGAGGCGGTGGTGAAGGCGTTGTCTCCTATACACATCTGACGCCGCCGACGAGCGATCCAGTGTCGAACATGCTCGGAACCCGAT
>NZ_LAJE02000191.1 GCF_000970465.2 Devosia insulae DS-56 | reverse complement strand
CGGCACGGACAGATGTGCAGAAGAGACAGCGACCGCAGTGGTGGCACACACCTGCCTGCGATAGCTTCTCGCCACTGACTCGCGGCGGAACGACATGGTCAAGCTCAACAAGATTTACACCAAGACCGGCGATGACGGCACCACCGGTCTGGTGCGCGGTCCGCGCCGCTCCAAGGCGGACCTCCGCGTCGAGTGCTTCGGCACGGTCGACGAGGCCAACAGCTTCATCGGCATGGCGCGGCTCCACACCGGCTCGATGCCCAAGCTCGACCGGCTGCTGGCGCGCGTCCAGAACGATCTGTTCGACCTCGGCTCCGACCTCGCCACCCCAGGCGCCGATCCGGCCGGGGCGCCGCCCTCATTGCGCATCACCGCGCAGCAGACGGCATGGATCGAAGAGCAGATCGACCACTACAATGAAGGCTTGAAGCCGCTGACGAGCTTCGTCCTCCCCGGCGGCACACCGCTCTCGGTCGCACTGCATCTGGGCCGCACCGTCACCCGTCGCGCCGAACGCCTGGTGGTCGAGCTGATCGCCGCCGAACCCGACGTCAACAACGCCGTGCTGGTCTACCTCAATCGGCTGTCGGACCTGCTGTTCGTCATGGCCCGGGTGGCCAACGCCAACGGCGACAGCGACGTGCTGTGGACGCCGGGCAAGTTCGGCCACGAGGGGCAGTCGCGCGGCTGATGTTCATTCCGCTGCACGATCGCAATCCGGTCCGGCACATCAGGTTCCCCTATGTCACCTATGGCATCATCGGGTTGAACGTCCTGGTGTTCCTGATCCAGCTGGCGCATGGCAGCGGGCTCAGTTTCGACCAGTTCGCGCTGAGCTACGCCGCCGTACCGGCCTATTTCCTGCAGCCCGACGCGCCCGACCGGCTGGCCTACCTTCCCGATGGCCTGACGCTCATCACCTACGCCTTCTTTCACGCCGACTGGCTGCACCTGGGCAGCAACATGCTGTTCCTCTGGGTATTCGGCGACAATATCGAGGACGCGCTGGGGCATGTGAAGTTCGCGGCGTTCTACCTCGCCTGTGCCGCGCTTTCGGGGCTGGTCTACATCCTCTTCGCCATGGGCACCTATACCTGGCTGATCGGCGCCTCGGGCGCCGTCGCCGGGGTAATGGGCGCCTATATCGTCCTTTACCCGCATGCCCGGGTCTATGTGCTGCTGGGCCTGACCATCCCGATCCCGCTGCCGCTGCCGGCGCTCTGGATGCTTGGCGCCTGGGCCGCGGTGCAGCTGTTCTACCTGTTTTTCGGCGACGCCAGCCCGGTCGCCTGGTCCGCCCATGTCGGCGGGCTGATTGTCGGCGCGGCACTCTGCGTGCCGCTGAAGCGGCGTGACGTGGCGCTGTTCGGCGGACACTGATCCGTAAACCATTGATTCACGATCGCACCATTCCGACACAGCTTCGGGAAGGTTTCGTTTACGCCCCGGTCATAAAACCCCTGGGATGGACATGGATCTGACATCGCAGCTGCTTGCCGCGCGCTCCGCCGGGACGCAGCAATCCATTGCCATCGCCGTGCTGAAGAAATCGCACGAGATGGAGATTTCGCTGATCCAGATGGTCGACGGCGTGGCGCGTTCCGCTCCACCGCCCGGCCAGGGGACCAAGGTCGACAAAATAGCCTGACCAGCCGGAGGGGTGTGATGAACCTCGACACGTCGATCTATCGCATGGCCTTCCGCGAGGCCGACACTCTGGGCGTGGCGCAGGTGCTCGTCGCCAAGAAACGCGCCGACCTCGAACACCAGATGCTGCTCAAGCAGATCAACGAAGGCTCCGCTTCCACTGGCGCCGACCTCGAGCGGGCCCTCACCGACATGGAAGAGCGCTCCGACGCCTTCGTCGGCCGCATCATCGACCGCACTGCCTGAACGGCTGTTCAGCAACCCGTCGTGCGACGCGCGATCCCTGAACCCCGTCTGAACGGACGGGGCGAAGCAGCGCGCAATTCTGCAAACTGTGCGCTTGCGGGGGCTGTCCCATCGGGGCAGAAGCGACCGCTTTCAGCGGGGGGACACGCTGAACAGGAGATTGGCCCCAATGAGCAAGACGGGCTACGAGAAGATGGTGTCGGGCGAGCTCTATGAAGGGCCGGACTGGGACCTGATCGAACTGCAGGTCGAAGCCAAAAAGAAACTCGACCGCCTCAACGCCGTCCCCAACTGGGACATGGCCAACCGCACCGCGATGTTCCGCGACCAGCTCGGCAGCTTCGGCGACAGCTTCGTCCTGAGCCCCGTCACCTGGGAATACGGCAAGCACATCCATATCGGCGAAGGCGTGTTCATCAACTTCGAATGCGTGTTCCTCGACGGCGCTGAAGTGCGCATCGGCGACGGCACCGCCATTGCACCGCGGGTGATGTTCCTGACCGCCGGCCACCCGGTCGACCCGCACGAGCGCGAGCGCCGCGATCCCAAGACCGGCAAGCTGATCGGCGCCCAGTGCATCAACAAGCCGATCAACATCGGCAAGCATTGCTGGATCGGCGCCGGCACCATCATCGTCGGCGGTGTCAGCATCGGCGACGGCACCACCATCGGCGCCGGCAGCGTCGTCACCCGCGACATTCCTGCCGTCGTGCTGGCCGCCGGCAACCCCTGCCGGGTGATCCGCAAGGCCGACGCCAAGCCGATCCGCCAGGCGGCGAACGCAGCTTAGCCAGAGACCCTGCTACCGGATGAGAAACGCCTCGACCTCGGCGCGCGACGGCGCGCCGAGCCGGCCGCCGAACCGCGTGCACTTGATTGCCGCGGCGGCCGACGCAAAGGCGATGACATTGCGCATCGGCCAGCCCTCGAGCAGCCCGACGGCGAAGCCGGCATGGAACACATCGCCCGCCGCCAGCGTATCGATCGCCTCGACCTTCGGCGCCGGAGAGTGGCGGATCCCGTCGCCCTCGGTCCACCAGCAGCCATCGGCGCCGGCCGTGACCGCAACGAAGCCGCCATGGCTGACGGCCAGCCATCCGGCCGCCTGCTCGGCGGTATCCGCCCCAGTCACCAGCTTTGCCGCGCTCTCGGAGGCCACCACATGCGTCGCCAGCGGCAGCAAGCCGTCGAGCACGTCGCGCGCCGCCATATCGGCATCGAGGATCGCCGGAATGCCCGCCGCCTTCGCCGCACCCAGCGCCAGCGCCGCCGCACCCGGCCAGCGCACGTCAACCATCACCGCATCGATGCCACCAAGATTCGGGGCAACTTCCGGCGGCGCCATCAGCGTCGGATCGTAGCGCGGCACGATCATCGTCGAGCCGCTGCGATCCATGAAGATCGACGAAAAGCCCGAGCGCGAACCGGCGACGCGCCGCACTCGCGAGCAGTCGACGCCTTCGCCGGAAATCTGCTGCACCAGCCGATCGCCCGTCGCATCGTCGCCGGCCGAAGCCCAGAGCGCCGCCTTGCCGCCAAGCCGCACAATGCTCGCCGCCTGCGCCGCCGCCATGCCTTCGGCGACCTCGACCGCATCGAGCGGAATGACTTTGCCCGGCCCGTCCGGCAGGCGATCCAGTCGGAAGATGGTGTCCATGGTCAGGGCACCGACGCAGAGGATCCGGCGCATGCGGGTCAGGTTCCGATCAGCGTGTCGATGACGTTGTGACCGTCAGGCGAATCCCATTCGGCCGGGCCCTGCAGCACGGCGAGTTCGCAGCCTTTTTCGTCGAGCAGCAGCGTTGCCGGCAGCCCGATCGCCACCGCCTGCTGCTGCAGCCGCTTGAACGCATCGAAGGTGGAATCCGCGTAAAGCGGCAGGTTCTTGAGCTCTTCGTCGGCGAGGAATTTCTTCGCCTTCTCGAGCCCGCTCTCGCCGACATCGAGGTTGATCGGCAGCACCATGAACTGCTCCGAATTGTACTTCGTCGCGATGGCGTCGAGCGCGGGCATTTCCTCGCGGCACGGCACGCACCAGCTGGCCCAGAAATTCACCAGCAGCTTCTTGCCGGCAAAGCTGCCGATCGTCGTCGGCGCGCCCGCCGCGTCCTTGAACGACATGTCGGCATAGCCCCGGCCCTCGCCGGTGCCGTTGAGCGCTGCCAGCATGCCGATGGCCGCCGCGTCGATCTTCTGCCCTTTCACCACCTGCGGATCGCACTGCGTTGCCTGCGCCGGCATGAAGTTGCCAATGACGAGGGTAAGGACTAGTGCTACCGCCGCACTGATCAGGGCGACGAGCAGCACCCGCCTGGGGCGCAATCTCCGGGTCGGGGCGGGGCTTTGGTCGGTCATGGTCACCGTTGGGTCTACGTTGGAGTTGAGATGAGCAATCGCATGTGGGGCGGCCGTTTTGCGACCGGGCCCGACGCCATCATGGAAGAGATCAACGCCTCCATCGGCTTCGATCAGCGGCTCTACAAGCAGGACATCGCCGGCTCTATCGCACACGCCACCATGCTGGCGGAAGTGGGCATCCTGACCCAGGCGGACCGCGACGCGATCATCACCGGCCTAAAGACCGTGCTCGACGAGATCGAGACAAACAAATTCACGTTCTCGCGTGCGCTCGAGGACATTCACATGAATGTCGAGAGCCGGCTGAAGGAGGTGATCGGCGATGCCGCTGGGCGCCTCCACACCGCCCGGTCGCGCAACGACCAGGTGGCCACCGATTTTCGCCTCTATGTCCGCGATGCCATCGATACCCTCCTGGCGCAGGTGAAAACCCTGCAGCTGGCGCTGGTGAAGCGGGCCGAGGAAGAAGTCGCCACCATCATGCCCGGCTTCACCCACCTGCAGAATGCCCAGCCGGTAACCTTCGGCCACCATCTGCTCGCCTATGTCGAAATGCTCGGCCGCGACTACGGCCGCTTCGAAGATGCGCGCAAGCGCCTCAACGAAAGCCCGCTCGGCTCGGCTGCACTCGCCGGCACCCCCTACCCGATCGATCGCGACATGACGGCGAAGGCGCTCGGCTTCGATCGCCCCACCGCCAACTCGCTCGACGCCGTCTCCGATCGCGATTTCATCCTCGAGACGCTTTCGGCCGCCAGCCTCTGCGCCATGCACCTTTCCCGCTTCGCCGAGGAACTGGTGATCTGGTCGTCGTCGCAGTTCGGCTTCGTGAAACTCAGCGACAAGTTCACCACCGGCTCGTCGATCATGCCGCAGAAGCGCAACCCCGATGCCGCCGAGCTGATCCGCGCCAAGGTCGGCCGCATCATGGGCGCTCTGACCAGCCTGCTGATCGTCATGAAGGGCCTGCCGCTCGCCTATTCCAAGGATATGCAGGAAGACAAGGAAGTCGCCTTCGACGCACTCGACTCGCTGTCGCTGTCGCTCGCCGCGATGACCGGCATGGTCGAAGACCTGAAGGCCAACCGCGAGAAGATGCGCGCTTCGGCCAATGCCGGCTTCTCCACTGCCACCGATATCGCCGACTGGCTGGTCAAGCAGGCCAATATCCCGTTCCGCGAGGCCCATCACATCACCGGGCAGATCGTGGCGCTGGCCGAGCAGAAGGGCATGACGCTCGACGGGTTGACCATTGAGGATTTCAAGTTCGTCGACCACCGCATCGACAGCCGCATCCATAAGGTGCTGAGCGTCGAAAGCTCGGTCGCCGCCCGCAAGAGCTATGGCGGCACCGCGCCGGAAAACGTCGCGCTGCAGGCCGCCCGCTGGAAACAGCTCCTCACCGGCGTGAAGTCCGAGCCGGTCAGCGTGAAGAAATCGGGGGGTCACGGCGACGGCGGAGTGGAGTAGGCTTCGGCAATGCCGCGCCAGCCCCGCCCGCTGCACCTCACCGCCGACCATGTCGCCCGCATCCCGGTGATCGAGGATCCGGGCCAGGCCACCTACCCTGGTATTCGTCCGGCGACCGAGGCCGACTACGATGCGGAAGTCGCGCGCATCATCGACACCGCGCCGGAAGGCGAGTTCTGGATCTTCGCGCTGAGCTCGCTGATCTGGAATCCGGCCACCGAGTTCGACCAGCAGCGCATCGCCGTCGCCAGTGGCTGGCACCGCAGCTTTTGCCTGTTCGACCAGCGCTGGCGAGGCAACCCCAAGCAGCCTGGGCTGATGATGTGCCTCGATCGCGGCGGCAGCTGCCGCAGCGTTGCCTTCCGCATCCCGGCCGGCACCATCAAAGCCAACATGGACAAGCTGGTGCGCCGCGAAATGAGCATGGTGCCCAACGCCTTCCCCGGCCGCTGGATCAAGGTCGCCACCGCCGAAGGTCCGCTCACCGCCCTCGCCTTTGCCATCAACCGCCAGAGCACACGCTATGTCGGCGGTCTCACCTTGGCAGAACGTGCCGACCGGCTGGCGCAGGCGCATGGCTGGAAGGGCTCGATGGCCGAGTATGTGCTCTCGACCGTGCAGAAACTCGCCGAATACGACATCCACGACCGCAACCTGTGGGCCCTGCAGCGGCTGATCGCCGAACGGATCGACCACCACTGGCCCGCGAACTAGAACGGCGTCAACTTCGCACCCCTCATGAACGCGACCTCTTGCGGAGTAGATGCTCGCCGCAAGACCTCGTTGCGGTGCGGAAAGCGCCCGAACTGGGCGATTATGTCACGATATTTTTGCGACTGGATCCGGCACGCCTCGTAAAAGCGGTTATCCGACGGGGCGTGGGGTGCGATATTGTCAAGGTAGAGTTGCACCGCATCGTCCTGATCCGCGAGGACTTCGCTGTGCCCCAGAGGCAGGATCGCGAACACGCGCTCGACTAGCCGGAAGCGATCGAGCCCACCGGCAACCACTTCACGAGAATATCGACGGGCAAGGGGATCCAGCGCATAGGCATCCGGCAAATCGCGATGGATGTTCCGGCTCATCTGGTCCAGCAGCACGATACGTCCCACTTGCTGCCGTAGCGTGAGGTTCTTCGCCTCGGCACCACTGTCTGCAATCGCAAGCGCCCGGCCAAAGCGACGGATGATATCCTGGTCGACGGCTTCTCCGCCACCGAACCAGATCGGGAAGCGGTCGAGCGGAAAGCTGTCGACCTCTGGCAGTGGTCCGAACCAGAAATCATGCACTTCATCGTAAACTGCTGCGTCCACGACGCCCTCCCGCTCCGTTCTGGACAGCATGGATCATCTGGCTTGATCGCGCCAATCGAGAAGTCTGACTTCCCCTTTGCCGCCCTTTCGCCTAGAGCTTCGCCCGGATTTCGTAGGGGCGCAGGACCTTGGTGCATCACTTCCAGTATCGCGACGACCGGCTGTTCGCCGAGGAGGTCGACCTCACCGCCCTCGCCGGCAAGGTGGGCACCCCGTTCTATGTCTATTCGGCCGCGACGCTGCGCCGCCACGTGCGGGTGATGCGCGATGCCTTCAAGGGCATCGACACCCTCGTCGCCTATGCCATGAAGGCCAACTCCAACCAGGCGGTGATCAAGCTCATCGCCAAGGAAGGCGCCGGCGCTGACGTGGTCTCGGGCGGCGAGCTCGAGCGCGCCATTGCCGCCGGAGTGCCGGCCAACCGCATCGTTTTCTCCGGCGTCGGCAAGACCTTCGCCGAGATGCGCCGGGCGCTCGAAGTCGGCATCAAGTGCTTCAACCTCGAGAGCGAGCCGGAGCTCGAGCGGCTGAGCGACGTCGCCGTCTCCATGGGCATGACCGCACCGGTCTCGGTGCGCATCAACCCCGATGTCGATGCCGGCACGCATGCGAAGATCTCGACCGGCAAGGCCGAGAACAAGTTCGGCATCCCGTTCGCGCGGGCCCGCGAGGTCTATGCCCGCATCGCCGCGCTGCCCGGGGTGCGCGCCGTCGGCGTCGACATGCATATCGGCAGCCAGATCACCGACATGACGCCGTTCGACAACGCCTTCGCGCTGCTCGCCGAACTGGTGCGCGACCTGAAGGCCGCCGGCCACGATATCCGCCACGCCGATGTCGGCGGCGGCCTCGGCATCCCGTACCATCACGACGAAGACGCCCCGCCGGCTCCGCCCGCCTATGCCGAGATCGTCAGGAAGCATATCGGCCCGCTCGGCGTGTCGCTGGTGCTGGAGCCCGGCCGGTTGATCGTCGGCAATGCCGGTATCCTCGTCACCAAGGTCGAGTACGTGAAGGAAGGCGGCAAGACCTTCGTCATCGTCGATGCGGCGATGAACGACCTGATCCGCCCCACCCTCTATGAGGCGCATCACGACATCCAGCCCGTGGTGCATTCGAACCTGCCGCAGATCACCGCCGATGTGGTCGGCCCGGTCTGCGAGACCGGCGATTTCATCGCCCAGGACAGGAAGATGGAGGGCGTCAAGGAAGGTGACCTGCTCGCAGTGATGTCGGCCGGCGCCTATGGCGCGGTGATGGCTTCGACTTACAATTCGCGCCCGCTGGTGCCCGAAGTGCTGGTCGACGGCGACAAGTGGCACGTCATCCGCCCCCGCAAGTCGATCGCCGAGCTGATCGCACTGGACAGCGTCCCCGACTGGGTGTGATGTAATCATTTACATCACCTGAGGGAGGGGTTAGATTGGTCAACGCGAAGCTGATCTTCTCCTACCGAACCGCCTTCACCGACACGGTGTTCGTCGAGTTGGTCGCCTGGGAGGTTCCGGCGCCGCTGCGCGGCAGCAGCCATCGCTACAAGTACCGCCTGGCTTTGGTCGCCGACGATGTCTGCGTCCTGCGGTACGACAACGAGCCGGCAAAGGCGACCACAGGCATGTTGGGGACAAGGAGTACAGCTATGACTTCATCGACCTCGACCAGCTCCGGCGAGATTTCCTTCTGGAAGCCCGAAGATGGCTTCTCGAAAACCTTGGTGATCAGCGTGATGAGCCATGATGAGTCCATGCAGGACCTTCAGCGTCTCCTCGAAAGTGGCGGCGTGGACCCCACGCCCCGGTTCAACTTCGTCTCCTACGACTTGCTGCACCGGATCCTGGCGCCCAATCGAATGGCAATCATCCAGACAATGAGCGGCGCAGGACCGATAAGCATCAGGGAACTGGCCCGCCGCGTTGGCCGCGACTTCAAGGGTGTGCACAACGACATCAGCGCACTTCGAAAGGCCGGGCTCGTCTACACCGCCGATGATGGAAGGGTAGTGTTCCCCTACGAGGACATCCATTTCGACTTTCGCGTATCCGCCGCGGCCTAAACCAGCCACGCCGCCAATACCGGCGCGAGCACCGAGGTCAACACCGCGTTGAGCCCCATGGCGATGCCGGCAAAGGTGCCGGCCACCGGATCGACGGCAAAGGCGCGCGCCGTGCCGATGCCGTGCGAGGCGAGCCCGACCGAAAAGCCGCGCGCTGCGTAGTCGGTGATCTTCAAGGCGTTCATGATCGGCGTCACCAGTACGGCGCCGGTGACCCCGGTCAGCACCACCAGCACCGCGGTGAGCGAGGGCGAGCCGCCGATCTGCTCGGCAATGCCCATGGCGACGCCTGCCGTCACCGATTTCGGCACCAGCGCCAGCAGCACATCCGGTGGCAACCCGAACAGCCGACCGCACAGCACCACCGAGACGATCGCCGTCACCGAGCCTGCCAGCAGCGCGCCGAGCAGCGGCAACAGGTTTTCCATCACGATCCTGCGGTTGGTGACCAACGGCACGGCGATGGCGACGATCGCTGGGCCGAGCAGGAAATGCACGAACTGCGCGCCTTCGAAATAGCGCCCATAGGGTGTGCCGGTAACGAGCAGCACAGCGCCGACCGCGATGATCGACAGCAGCACGGGATTGACCAGCGGGTTGCGACCCGATTTCAGCGCCAGCCAGTCCGCCCCGACCCAGACGCACAGCGTCACCGTCAGCCACAGCAGCGGCGTCGAGCTGAGATAGACCCAGAGCGCGAACGGATCGTTCATGGCCGCTTCCCCGTCCAGCGCTTCACGGCAAGGAACGCCCCGACCGTCGCCAGCATGGTGAGCACGGCCGAGATGATCAGCGTCAGGACGATCCCCACGCCATAATCGCCGAGCAGCCCCAGTTGCTGCACCACGCCGACGCCGGTCGGCACGAACAACAGCCCCAGCCCGCCGACGAGAAAGGTCGCGACCTTGTCGAGCAGCATCCCCTTGAGGTCCGGTCGCCGTTGCACCCACGCCAGCAGCACGATGGCGAGGAGGATCAGCCCGACCACCGGGCCCGGCATCGGCAGAGCCAGCGAGCGCGCCAGGATTTCGCCGGCCAGTTGGCAGGCGAGCAGCAATGCGAGAATGGCAATCATGCGAGGACTATCGAGCCGGATTCCTGCCTGTGCAAGCTGCTGACAGGCCCTGTCAGTACGCCCCGGCTAGTTTATGGCTATGCCAAGGAGGCGCTCATGACCCAAACCCTGACCGATCGCCACTTGAACCGCGCCACCCTCGCCCGCCAGCTGCTGCTCGAACGCAGTGACCTGTCGATCACCGACACCATCGCCTGGCTGCTCGGCATGCAGGCGCAGCAGACCCACGACCCCTATATCGGCTTGTGGTCCCGGTTGAACGGCTTCAGCCACGAAGCCCTGACCGCGCTGATCGTCGATCGCACGCTGGCCCGCGCCACCACCATGCGCGGTACGCTCCATCTCCACACCATCGACGACCTGATCGGCATCCGGGCAGAGATGCAGCCGTTCCTCCGCTCGGTCTGGCTCAGCAACTTCAAGAAGCGCTTCGGCGGCAATGACGAAGCCGCGGTGCTGGAGCTGGCGCGAAAACTGCTCGACGCCGAGCCGATGACCGCCGGCCAGCTCGGCAAGCGCCTCGCCGAGCGCTTCCCCGAGGGTGAGCCCTTGGCCATGACCATGCTGCTGCAATCGACCGACACGCTGATCCAGATTCCGCCGACCCGCATCTGGGGCTCCGGCCATTCGCCTGTTATCACCCGCATCGGCAACTGGCTGCCGGCGCCCTATGAGCGCCCGATCGCCCGCGAAACCCTGGTGCGCCGCTACCTCGCCGCCTATGGCCCGGCCAGCGTCGCCGACATGCAGAGCTGGTCGCGCCTCACCAGGCTCGGCGAGGTGTTCGAAGCGCTGCGCCCTGAGCTCGCCACGTTCACCGCTCCCGATGGCCGCGAACTGTTCGACCTGCCCGACGCGCCGCGTCCCGATGCCGACACCCCAGCCCCGGTCCGCTTCCTGCCGCTCTATGAAAACGCCATGCTCGGCTACGACAACCGCCGCCGTTTCCTTGTTGAGGGCGACGAACTGCGCGGCGACTTCGTCAACAACGTCAAGCCGGGCGTCTTGGTCGACGGCCTGATGTCGGCCGGCTGGGGCATCGACAGCAAGAAGGGCGCGGCGGTGCTCACCGTCACCCCCTACCACCAGTTGAGGAAAGCGGACGTCGCCGAGATCGAGCGCGAGGGACTGAGGTTCCTGCGCTTCATGGAGGAAAAGGCCGAGACCTTCGACGTCCGCGTGCTGGAACTCGCGGACTAGCCGTTCACCCGATCATCGCCTGGCGGGCCAGCGAGATAATCTCTGGCGGCCGGCCGGCAAGGGCGTCGTCGACCTTTTCCAGCACCTGCGCCAGCGTGAAGGGCTTTGGGATCACATCGTAGATCAGCTGGTCGAGGCCGTGCGCGCGCTCGCGCTGGTCGGCAAAGCCGGTCATCAGCATGATGGTGACCTCAGGCCAGGCCGAGGCGACGTTGAGCGCCAGCGCGATGCCATCCATCACCGGCATCTTGATGTCGGAGAGCAACAGGTCGAAGCGCCCCTGCTCCTCCTGCATCACCTCGGCGGCGAGGCCGCCATCCTCGGCTTCCACCACATCGTGGCCCATGTGCGCGAGGGCACGCGAGACGAACGCCCGCACTCCATCATCGTCTTCAGCAAGCAGGATTCTGGCCATCAGTGTACGGTCTCTTGAGGTATTTCCTTGGTCGTCACCGGCGGTATCGCCGCGACGTTCTGCCGGCTCGAGGCAAAGCCCAGGCGCAGTTGCGTCGCGCCGTCAGGCGGCGACGCGAGTTCGGCCGAAAAGGCAACGGCCTCGCCCGGCTCGACATCCGGGGCCGGCGGCATGACGCTCCATTGATAGAGCGGCGCGCCATGTGCATCGAGGAGGCTCACCACCACCGGCGGCACCACCACGCGGCGCGCTTCGACACCGTGGATCGTGGCGGTGACGCTGATCACGTCGCTGTCGCCGCGCCGGCTCATCACCGTCGAAACGTCTGAAAATTCGAGGCCGACCACGTTCACGCCCATTCCGAGCGCGGAGTAAACCCCGGCCATCGAAGGCGCCTGCTTGACGATCTCGGTGCGGAACAACAGCCCGCCTGCGACCACCGCTACCAGCAGGCAAACCGCAGCGATGCGGATCATCCGGAACAGCTTGGCCGCCGGCAGCCGGCGCGCTACGGCGCGCTGCCGCTTCTCCAGTTTGCCGTTGGCCGCCCGTTCGGCTGCAGTGGGCTTTGGTGCAAGTTCGGGGGCCGGTGTCGGCTCTGCCGTTTTCGGGGCGATAGCAGCTTTGATCTCGGCGATCGAGCGCACCACTTCGGGCGGTGGCGCCCCGTCGGGCATCACGCCACGCAGCGAAGCGGGGATCTCGGCAATACCGGTACGGTGCTCGATCGCCTTGAACTCGCGGTCGAGCGCCTCTTCCTCGGTCGGCGTAAACAGCTTGTCGTCGTCCGGCGGCGCGATCTGGGCTTCCGCCATCCAGGCTTTGCCGCAATGGGCACAGCTGACCTGCCGGCCGCGCGGCCCGAGCGTTTCGGGCGGCACCTGATAACGCGTGCCGCAATGCGGGCAGGCGATGACGACCGTCGCTGGCTGGAGTGAACGCATGGGCGAAAGCTAGCGGCGCCGGGTTAAGTTTCCTCAAACCCGAACGTCGAAACTGCCGCGGCTACTGCGTCGGCCGACCAAGATTTGGGCTGAATTATGGGTGAGAACCCCGCCCCGGCGGGATGCCGCTGTTATGATGCCTCTCAACTGATTCGGAGCGGATGGCCCGGTGATCGAGTTCTCCAATGTCGGCCTGCGCTATGGGCAGGGGCCCGAGATCCTCCGCGATCTCAATTTCCGCATCGAACCCGGCACGTTCCATTTCCTCACCGGCCCTTCCGGGTCGGGCAAGACGTCGCTGCTGAAGCTGCTGCTGTTGTCGCTGCGGCCGACCCGCGGACGGGTCACCCTGTTCGGCAAGGACACCTCCTCGCTCGACCAGGATGCGCTGTTGCAGATGCGCCGTCACATCGGCATCGTGTTCCAGGAATTCCGCCTGCTCGACCACCTCACCACCTTCGAGAACGTGGCGCTGCCGTTGCGCGTGCTTGGTGAGCCCGAGGCGAGCTATCGTGCCAATGTCACCGAACTGCTCGAGTGGGTCGGCCTCGGCCAGCGCCTCGATGCACTGCCGGCGGTGCTGTCGGGCGGTGAGAAGCAGCGCGCCGCCATCGCCCGCGCCGTGATCGGCCGCCCTGATATCCTCCTGGCGGACGAGCCCACCGGTAACGTCGACCCCGAGCTGTCGCTGCGGCTGGTGCGGCTCTTCGCTGAACTCAACAAGATGGGGACGACCATCATCCTCGCGACGCACGAGCTGCCGCTGCTCGATGCCTTCCCCTTCCCGCGCATGATCCTCAATGAGGGGGAGATCGTCTTTGCCGATTGAGCTGAAGCTCCCCCGCTTCGTCGGGATCGAGAACCGCGAACGCGCTGCCGCCATCGTGCCGGAGCGTTCGGTCTCCGGCCGCACCCTGGTGCTGCTGATCGCCATCATGACGTTCCTGAGTGGCGTGACGCTCGGCGGCGTGGTGCTGGTACAGAAATCCGCCATCGCCTGGTCCTCCGATGTCGGCCGCGAGATGACCATCCAGATCCGCCCGGTCGAAGGCGAGGTGATGGACTCGAACCTGCGCACCGCGGTGGCGCTGGCGGAAGCAACGCCCGGCGTCGCCTCGGCCCGCGCCCTGACCCTCGAAGAGAGCCAGAAGCTGCTCGAGCCCTGGCTCGGCGCCGGCCTCGACCTCACCGCCATCGACATCCCCCGCCTCGTCGTCGTGCAGCTTGCCGACCCCGCCGAAGCCGATGTGGACAAGCTGCAGCGCGACCTCACCGCGGTGAAAGGCGCCAGCCTCGATACCCACGCCGCCTGGCGTCAGCAGCTCAACGTCATGGCCGGCACCATCGTCGCCTCGGGCCTCCTGGTGCTGACGCTGATCGTGGTGGCCACCGTGCTCGCCATCATCTTCGCCACCCGCGGCACCATGGCGTCGAACCGCGAGATCGTCGATGTGCTGCACTTCATCGGCGCCTCGAACAGCTTTATCGCCGGCGAGTTCCAGGGCCGCTTCCTGACCATCGGCTTCCGCGGCGGCATCTTCGGCGGCCTCGCGGCGCTGCTGTTCTTTTTGATGGTCGGCGTCGCTGCTGGCTCGATGGTGCCGCAGGAGGCCGGCCAGCAGCTGGGGATCCTGTTCGGCCGCTTCGCGCTGGGCATCGACGGCATGTTCGGCATCCTCGCCGTGGTCCCGGTGATCGCCGCGCTCACTGCCATCACCTCGCGCATGACGGTGCGCCGCTTCCTGCAGAAGACGTCCTAGCCCCCCGGCGACGTCTTCGTCGTCCGCCGCGGCGACGGTCTTGGCCATCGTCAGTTATTACGCCTTGCGGGCACAGCGTCGCGCAGGCACCCTCCGGCGCAAATGGGGGAGGATCGACTTTGCTCGGCCAGGCGTTGCGCTCGCTGCTGTTCTACGCGGTGTTCTACCTGCAGACCGTCGTGCTGGCGCTGCTGGTGGGCGGCAGCGCCATCATCTGGGGCCGCACCCGATTCGGCTGGACCCTGGCGCTCTACTGGATCCACTCGCACATCCTGGCGCTGCGGCTCATCGCCGGCATCAAGACCGATGTCGAGGGGATCGAGAACATCCCCGATGGGCCCTGCATCATCGCCAGTAAGCACATGAGCGACTGGGACATCTTCGCTTTGCTGCCGGGCGCACGGCGCCCCGCTTTTATTGCCAAGAAAGAGCTGATCGACATCCCGTTCTTCGGCCAGGCGGCAATGGCCTTCGACACCATCCGCGTCGACCGTTCCAAGGGCGGCGACGCCATCCCGCTGATGCTCTCCGATGCCCGGCGCTCGCTTGCCAACGGCGCCCGCATCATCATTTTTCCCGAGGGCACGCGGAAAGCGCCGCTCGAACCCTACGATTATCGCTACGGCGTGGTCCGGCTCTACGAGGGCCTCAACATTCCGGTGGTGCCGGTGGCGCTCAATTCCGGCCTGTTCTGGGGCCGCAACAGCCTGCTGCTCTGGCCCGGCACCGCCCGCGCCAAGTTCCTCCCCACCATCCCCCCGGGCCTGCCGGTGGAGGAGTTTCGTCAGCGCCTGATCACGGCGATCGAGGGCGAAACCAACCGACTGATCCTCGAGGCCTATGAAGCAGGCCTCGACCGCCCGATCAGCCCCGAGCTGCGCGACCGGCTCGAGAAGCTCAAGCAAGGGATAGCGCCCGGACCACTCCAAACCACTACATCTTGACGGAATCAGCGACGCAGCCCATAGGTGTAGACGTCACGCTGGGCGGTGCTTGACATTTAGCTCAAATTTGTTCTATATTCGTTCTCTTTCGCCTTGTATCGAAGGAGCCGGGGGCATGGTGCCGACACTCGATCGTACGCTGCTGCAGCACGCCACCGCGCATCCGGTGAACTGGCGCGGTCGCTCGGGCCGTTACTATGCGCTCGAACCGCTGCGTTTCGACGATTTCAGCTTCAAGGCCGACGAGCTCTACCTGATCGCGCTTGGCCCGCACGTCATGTGGGCCGGCGGCGCCGCCGATCTTGTCGAGGATCCGGTGAGCCGCGCTCGCTTCCGCCTCGCCATGGACTGCGCCGACCGCGTCTTCCACGTCGAAACCAGCGCCGACGCCATCGAGCGGCTGACCGTAGTGTGGGACCTCGAAGGCGCCGAACCGATCATTGGGCTGAGCGCTGCGTAACTTAGCCGACACTGCATCCGGTGCGGGCTGACCCCCACCC
>NZ_LAJE02000190.1 GCF_000970465.2 Devosia insulae DS-56 | reverse complement strand
GGGGACAGGGGTGGGGGTCGGCCCGCGCCGGCGTCGCGGTGGCACACTGCCTAATCCTCGATCAGCCGCCGCCCGAGACTGAGCGAGTCGTGCCGCTCATAGCCGAGGCGGTCGTAGAACTTCAGCACGCCCTCATTCTCGCCGCGCACCAGCAGGTTGATCTTCGGGCAGCCCATCGCCGCAAGACGCCGCTCGAGCTCCGCCAACAGCGCCGCGCCGTAGCCGTTCCCGGCGTGCGCCGCTGCCGTCGCGAGGTAGTAGACCGAGCCGCGGTGGCCGTCATAGCCGCCCATGGCGGTGGCGATGAGCTCGCCGTCGCGTTCGCCGACGAGGAACAGCTCGGGCTGCACGGCGAGCTTGCGCTGGAGGTCCTTCAGCGGATCGTTCCATGGCCGGGTCAGGCCGCGGGCCTGCCAGAGGGCGACGACCGCGTTGGTGTCGCGGCGTTCGAAGGGGCGGATCTGCATGGGGTCAGCCGGCTCGGAGCAGGGGAATGGCGAGGTCTTTGCGGAACAGATAGAGCAGGGTGCGCAGGGCGTCGCCGTCGCGACCGGCAAGGCCGGGGTTACGGGTCAGCGCATTCTTCGCATCCTCATGCGCCCATTCGAGCAGGTGCCGGTGCACGTCGGGCACGGCGAGGTGGTAGCCGGGCATGCCGGACTGCCGGGTGCCGAGCACGTCGCCCTGGCCGCGCAGCTCGAGATCCTTCTCGGCGATGACGAAGCCATCCTCGGTGCCCTTGATGGTCTCGAGCCGGGCCTTGGCGGTTTCGCTCAGCGGCTCCTTGTAGAGCAGCAGGCAGGCCGAGCGCTGGCTGCCGCGGCCGACCCGGCCGCGCAACTGATGCAGCTGGGCGAGGCCGAAACGTTCAGCATGCTCGATGATCATGATGGTGGCGTTGGGCACGTCGACGCCGACTTCGATGACCGTGGTGGCGACAAGAACCTTGGCCTCGTTGCGCTGGAAGCGGTCCATTGCCTCGGCCTTGGCCGCGGCGCTCATCCGGCCATGGATCAGCACCACCTGGTCACCGAACACCTTCTTCAGCTCGGCGAAGCGATCCTCGGCGGCGACCACTTCGAGATGCTCGCTTTCTTCGACCAGCGGGCAGACCCAGAAGGCCTGCGCTCCCTCGGCGATGCGGCTCTCGAGGCGTTGGATGACGCGGGCATACTCGCCGATCGACAGCACCGCGGTATCGATCGGCTGCCGGCCGCGCGGCTTTTCGCGCAGGATGCTGACTGCCATGTCGCCGAAATGGGTGAGCACCAGGGTGCGCGGGATCGGCGTGGCGGTCATCACCAAGAGGTCCGCGTGGACGCCCTTCTCACTGAGCGCCAGGCGCTGGTGGACGCCGAAGCGGTGCTGTTCGTCGACCACTGTGAGCCCGAGATTGTGGAACTCGACGCCGGACTGGAACAGCGCGTGGGTGCCGACGACGATGGTGGTGGAACCGTCGGCAATGCCTGACAGCACGGCCCGGCGCTCGGCGGCAGTCATCTTGCCGGTGAGCAGCACGATACCGAGCCCGACCTGGTCGCAGAGGGGCTTCAGCGTCTTGAAATGCTGGCTGGCGAGGATTTCGGTCGGCGTCATCAGCGCCGACTGCGCGCCGCTTTCGGCCATCGCCGCCATCGCCATCAGCGCGACGACGGTCTTGCCGGCGCCGACATCGCCCTGCAACAGGCGCGACATGCGTTCGGGCGCGGCGAGGTCTTGGCGGATGTCCTCGACGGCGAGGCGCTGGCCCTCGGTGAGGGTATAGGGCAGGGCCGCCTCGACCTTGGCGGAGATCGCGCCGGTGAAGGTTCGGGCAATGCCGCGCGGCGCGATGAGCTGCGAGCGGACGATCAGCAGGGCGAGCTGGCCGGCGAGATATTCGTCATAGGCGAGCCGCATGCGGTTCTTCGACCAGAGCTGCGCGTCGTCAGGGGTTTCGGGGGCGTGCGAGGCTCGCATGGCGGCATAGAAACTGGGCCAGCCGAACTCGGCGATGCGCTCGGCCGGCATCCATTCGGGCAGCTCGGGCAGGGTCTCCAGTACCTGCCGGGTGAGCTTGATCAGAGCGCGGGAGCTGAGGCCATGGGTCAGCGGGTAGACCGGCTCGACCAGCGGCATATCCTCGAACTTGTCGGCCTCGACGACATAGTCGGGGTGGGTGATCTGTTTTTCGCCCTGGAAGAAGCCGATGGTGCCGGAGACATAGCGGGTCTCGCCGACCGGCAGCAGCTTTTCCACCCAGCCGCCCTGGGCGCGGAAATACACCAGCTGGATCTCGCCGGTTTCGTCATGCGCGAACACCCGATGCGGGATGTGCTCGCGGCCGCGCGGCGGCGGCTGGTGGCGATCGATATGAAGCTTCAGCGTTGCGATGTTGTTGTGCACGGCATTGGCGATGCCATCCATGCGGCGGCGGTCGAGGATGCCGGTGGGCATGTGCATCAACAGGTCGAGCGCGATGGCTTCCTGTCCCTCCGGCGCGCCGAAGAAGCGGGTCAGCAGGGCGCTGAGCTGCGGCCCCACCCCCTTGATGGAGTGGAGCGAGCGAAACAGCGGATCGAGGGCAGGCGGACGGGACATGCAGCTCGGGTCGGAAAATTTGCCGATGAGTTGTGGCAAAATTGGCTGCCGATTGCCACCGGATTGCAGGTGTCGGTCGTGGCGGATGCACCACGTCGCGACGATTGGCATGCTCCTCTGCCACGTGACACGGAGGCGATATCCGCGTAAACACGCCATCCACATTCCCCGAGACCACCCGCTCATGGCCCTTCAAAAAGACGCCGGTGAAGATTCTGCTATGCGGTTGCGGCGCTTGCGCTATCGCGCCTGGCACCGCGGCACCAAGGAGATGGACCTGCTGCTCGGGCCCTATGCCGACGCGCGGCTGGCGACGATGGATGGAGCGGAGCTCGATCGCTTCGAGACGCTGCTGGAGGAGGCCGATACCGACCTGCTCAAGTGGCTGATGGGGCAGGAGCCAACGCCTGAAGACGCCGACCACGACCTGCTCGCCGACCTGCTCAGATTCCGGACTGCCAAATGACCGACCAGCGCGCCGATCGCACCATTTCGAACGTCCCTGACGGCATGCAGCCGGTGATGCTGGCGCGCCTGGTCGAAGACCGGCTGAAGGCCGCGCCGGATGCGGCGGTGAGCGCGGTATTCGTGGCGCGCGATGGACGGCGCCTGCAGCGCATGGTGGAAATCCTCGAGCAGCTGATGCCGGGGCACCAGCTGCTCACGTTGCCGGCATGGGACTGCCTGCCTTATGACCGCGTCTCGCCGAACGGGGTGACCATCGCGGCGCGGATGACGACGCTCTCGAGCCTTGCCAGCGGCGCGGCCAAGGGGGCGATCGTCCTCACCACGGTCAACGCGCTGGTGCAGAAGCTGCCGCCGCGCCAGGTCGTCGCCGGCATGAGCTTTGCCGCGGCAGCGGGGCAGGTGGTCGATAGCGAGAAGCTGATCGCCTGGGCGGCCGGCAATGGCTACCTGCGGGTGCCGACGGTGCGCGAGACCGGCGAGTATGCAGTGCGCGGCGGGCTGGTCGACCTCTATCCGGCCGGCGTCGAATCGCCGCTGCGCTTCGACTTCTTCGGCAAGCAACTGGAGACCATCCGCGCCTTCGATCCGGATACCCAACGCACCACCGGCAATCTGAAGCGCATCGCGCTGGCGCCGATGAGCGAGGTGCTGCTGAGCGAGGAGGCGATCCGCCGGTTCCGGGCGCGCTACACCACGATGTTCGGCGGCAATACCGTCGACGATCCGCTCTATGCAGCGGTGAGCGCCGGCCAGCGCTACCCGGGTGTCGAGCACTGGACGCCGTTCTTCTACGACGAGCTGGATCACCTCGCGGCCTACACCGAGGACGCGCCCTTCATCTTCGACGACCAGGCGCGGGAAGCCTTCGCCGATCGGCAGACGCAGATCTCGGACTATTATCAGGCGCGCGAGGATGCGCGGCACGAAAAGCAGTCCTCGCAGGGCGCGGCGCCCTACAAGCCGGTGCCGCCGGGGCAACTCTACGAAATGGAGCGCGCGCCCTACACGCTGGCGCCGGAGCATGGCGTGATCCAGCTCTCGCCATTCGCCGCACCCGACATGAAGAAGGCCGACGACGCGGCCGGGCGGGTGGCGCCGAGCTTTGCCGCCGAGCGGCAGGCGCAGGACGTCAACCTGTTCGAGGCGGTGGTGAAACTGTTCCGCGCCGAGCGGAAGAAGGCGCGCAAAACCATCATCGCCTGCTGGTCGGAAGGCTCGCGCGATCGCATGGCACAGGTGCTGGCCGACCACGGCCTGGCGCATCCGCGTCTCGCCGAGAACTGGCGCGATGCGGAGACGACCTCGCCGGAGACCACGGCGCTGGTGGTGCTGGGGCTCGAGACCGGCTTTCAGACCGACGACATGCTGGTGCTGAGCGAGCAGGACATTCTCGGCGAGCGGCTGCTGCGTCCTCAGAAGCGGCGCAAGGCCTCGGACGCGCTGACCGAGGCCGCCGGTCTCGCGGCAGGCGATCTGGTGGTGCATGTCGACCACGGTATCGGCCGGTTCCTGGGCCTCAAGACCATCGAGGTGCAGGGCGCGCCGCACGACTGCGTCGAGATCGAATATGCCGGCAACACCAAGCTCTACCTGCCGGTCGAGAACATCGAGCTGCTGTCGCGCTACGGCGCCGACGCGATCATCGAGCTCGACAAGCTCGGCGGCGTCGCCTGGCAGGCCAAGAAGAGCAAGCTCAAGAAGCGCATCCGCGACATGGCGGAGCAGTTGATCAAGATCGCGGCGCTGCGGCAGCTCTCGACGGTGCCGCCGATGGACGTGCAGCCGGGGCTCTACGAAGAGTTTGCAGCGCGCTTCCCCTATGACGAGACCGAGGATCAGCTCGTCGCAATCAACGCCGTATTCGAGGACCTGGCCTCGGGCCGGGTGATGGACCGGCTGGTGTGCGGCGATGTCGGCTTCGGCAAGACCGAGGTGGCGCTGCGCGCGGCCTTCGCGGTCGCGATGTCTGGGCGGCAGGTGGCGGTGGTGGTGCCGACGACGCTGTTGTCGCGGCAGCACTTCAAGACCTTCAGCGAACGCTTCTCCGGGCTGCCGCTGCGCATCCGGCAGGCCTCGCGGCTGGTGTCGTCAACCGAACTCAAAGGCACCAGGGAAGAGCTGGCCAAGGGCACTGTCGATATCGTCGTCGGCACACATGCGCTCCTGGCGAAATCCATCCAGTTCAAGGATTTGGGCCTCTTGATCATCGACGAGGAGCAGCATTTCGGTGTCGCCCACAAGGAACGGCTGAAGGAGCTGAAGGGCAACGTCCATGTGCTGACGCTGACCGCGACGCCGATCCCGCGCACGCTGCAGCTGGCGCTGACCGGGGTGCGCGACCTGTCGCTGCTGGCGACGCCACCGATCGATCGCCTCGCCATCCGCACGTTCGTCTCGCCATTCGATCCGCTCAGCGTGCGCGAGGCGCTGCTGCGCGAGAAGTATCGCGGCGGTCAGGCCTTCTACGTGGTCCCCAAGATCAAGGATCAGCCCGATATCGCCGAGTTTCTGCGCCAGCAGGTGCCAGAGGTGAGCTATGTCGTCGCCAATGGCCAGATGCCGGCAAGCGAGCTCGACGACATCATGAACAATTTCTACGACGGCAAGTTCGATGTGCTGGTCGCCACCACGATCGTCGAATCCGGGCTCGATATCCCCAACGCCAACACTCTGGTGGTGCACCGGGCTGACAATTTCGGCCTCGCGCAGCTCTACCAGATCCGCGGTCGCATCGGGCGGGCCAAGCAGCGCGCCTACGCGCTGTTCACCATCCCGCCGGATCGGAAGCTCAACGACACCGCCGAGCGACGGCTGACCGTCCTGCAGTCGCTGGAAACGCTGGGGGCCGGGTTCCAGCTGGCGAGCCACGACCTCGATATCCGCGGCGCCGGCAATCTGCTCGGCGACGAGCAGTCGGGCCATATCCGCGAGGTCGGGTTCGAGCTCTACCAGGCGATGCTGGAGGAGGCGGTGGCGGCGCTGCGCGACGGCGATGCCGAGTATGAGGAACGCAACGAGTGGAGCCCGACGATCTCGCTGGGCATGCCGGTGATGATCCCCGAATATTACGTGCCCGACCTGCAACTGAGGATGCAGCTCTACCGCCGGCTCGGCGACCTCTCCGATGCGCGCGAGATCGATGCGGCCGGCGCCGAGCTGATCGACCGTTTCGGGCCGCTGCCGGAAGAGGTGGAGGCGCTGCTCAAGGTGATCCTGGTGAAGGCGCTTTGCCGCACTGCAAATGTCGAAAAGGTCGATGCCGGCCCCAAGGGGGCAGTCGTTACGCTCAGAAACAAGACGTTCCCCAATCCCGCCGGGCTGGTACGAATGGTCTCCGATCCACAAATGCAGGTACGGATCAAACCTGATCAGAAACTCGTGTTCAGCCGTGACTGGCCGACGGCGGAAGCGCGACTGAAGGGAACCGCCGCGATACTGTCAAAAATGGCCCGGCTGGCGGTGGAATCGAGCGCTGCAGCAACACTCGCAGGTTAAAGCTTTCGGAAGCCCTCTCGGTCATGTTATTGCCGCGTTTCGTGCCTTGAAGAGCGCACGAACAAGGGTGGCCGGGAGAGTCACCGATGGTAGGACACCACAAGGAAATTCAATGACCCTCAAAAAGCTCGTCGTTGCTGGTTTCGCGGTTGCCGCGCTGATGATGCCCTCGTTCGGGGCGCTCGCGCAGGACGCCACCACGCCGGCAGCCCCCGCCGAGGGTGGGGCAGCACCGGCGGCGCCTGCTGCCGATGCCGCCGCTGCACCTGCGGCGCCGGCTGCCAATGCCAATCCCGCCGCCAACTGGCTCAAGGTCTGCGACCCCATCGATGGCGGCAAGCAGGCCTGCATCATGCGCCAGGTCGTCGTTGCCAACGGGCAGTTCCTCGGCTCGTTCCTGTTGCGTGACGATCCGGGCCAGGAGAGCCGCCTGCTCGCCGTTGCCGCGGTGCCGCTCGGGGTACTGCTGCCGTTCGGCCTCACCTGGCAGATCGATGGCGGCAAGCCGATCCGCGTGCCGTTCATGCTGTGCGACCCGCAGAGCTGCGCCACCCAGCTGGTGATCAACGAGGCTTACGTGAACAGCCTCAAGAAGGGCGGCGTGCTGAAGCTCACTGCCAAGAACCGGCAGAACAAGGATCTGGTGATCGACATCACGCTCGCCGGCTTCACCTCGGTCTATGATGGCGCTGCCGCCATGACCTTCGACGAGTTCAACAAGCAGTCGACCGCTCCGTCGGCGCTGGAAAAGCAGCTGCAGGACCGCGCCGAAGAGCTGCGCAAGCAGCTCGGCACCGATGGCGCCGCTCCGGCTACGCCCGCTGCGCCGCAATAAGCGGATCGAACGGGCCAGAATCGAAAGGGCGCCTCCGGGCGCCCTTTTCTTTTTTGGTCGGCCATTGCGGTGCGCCAGCCTGGCCTTGCCCACCGGCGTCATCCCCGCATAGGCGCTAAGTTATGGTTGGTGGGATTGGGGATTGTCACCGTCGATCCTTTGGCGATCGTGGCTTTCCCCTCATCCGGCGCTACGCGCCACCTCCGGGCGAGGGCTTTGCCCTCGTCCCGCGACCCCGACGGGGAGAAGAATCCGGAGAGCCCAGCGATCGCCTCTATTCCTCTCC
>NZ_LAJE02000189.1 GCF_000970465.2 Devosia insulae DS-56 | reverse complement strand
CTCAAGGGGGAGGGGAGCAGAAGGCGTTCCACCCGCTTGACATCATACTAAAGTTTGTGAGTAATTGCTCAGCGGCGAGACAAATGCTCGCCGATGGGAGGACATTGATGAAACTGCTTCCGCTTTTCTCGAGCGCGCTGGTGCTTGCGCTCGGCTCGACGGCGTATGCCCAGACCACCCTCACCATCGCCACCGTGAACAATGGCGATATGGTTCGCATGCAGGGGCTGACCGACGATTTCACCGCCAAGAACCCAGATATCCAGCTGCAGTGGGTGACGCTCGAGGAGAACATCCTGCGCGAGCGCGTCACCACCGATATCGCCACCAAGGGCGGCCAGTTCGACGTGATGACCATCGGCACCTACGAAGTGCCGATCTGGGCCAAGAACAGCTGGCTGCTGCCGCTCGACAATCTCGGCGACACCTATGATGTCGACGACCTGCTGCCGGCCATTCGCGGCGGTCTCAGCGCCGATGGCAAGCTCTACGCCGCGCCGTTCTATGGCGAGTCGAGCTTCATCATGTATCGCAAGGACCTGATGGAGAAGGCCGGGCTGACCATGCCGGATGCCCCGACCTGGGAGTTCGTCGCCGACGCCGCCCGCAAAATGACCGACCGCGCCGCCGAGATCAACGGCATCTGCCTCCGCGGTAAGGCCGGCTGGGGCGAGAACATGGCGTTCCTCACCGCGATGTCGAACTCGTTTGGCGCGCGCTGGTTCGATGAAGCCTGGAAGCCGCAGTTCGACCAGCCGGAATGGAAGAACACGCTGCAGTTCTATGTCGACCTGATGAAGGATGCCGGCCCGGTCGGCGCCTCCTCGAACGGCTTCAACGAGAACCTGACGCTGTTCCAGCAGGGCAAGTGCGGCATGTGGATCGACGCCACGGTCGCCGCCTCGTTCGTGACCGACGCCAAGGCAAGCTCAGTGGCCGACAAGGTCGGTTTCGCCCTCGCCCCGGACACCGGGCTCGGTAAGCGCGGCAACTGGCTCTGGGCCTGGTCGCTCGCCATCCCGGCCGGCTCGCAGAAGGCCGACGCGGCGCAGAAGTTCATCTCCTGGGCAACCAGCAAGGACTATTTGGCGCTGGTCGCCGCCAAGGACGGCTGGGCGAACGTTCCGCCGGGCACCCGCACCTCGCTCTACGCCAACGCCGATTACCAGGCCGCGGCGCCCTTCGCCAAGATGACGCTCGACTCGATCAACGCCGCCGACCCGACCAATCCGGCGGTGAAGCCGGTGCCCTATACCGGCGTGCAGTTCGTCGCCATCCCCGAGTTCGCCGGCATGGCGACCACGGTCGGCCAGCTGTTCTCGGCGGCACTCGCCGGCTCGACCAGCGTCGATGACGCGCTGGCCCAGGCGCAGCAGAGCGTCGACCGCGAGATGAAGGCGGCCGGCTACTACTGAGGTTCTCCTCCCGAGCGACTGCCCGGCGGCCACGCTGCCGGGCCCTTTCGGATCAGCGGGCTGCCGTCGCCGCAGCCCCACCCACACGCAGCGTCATGCCGGCGAAGGCCGGTACCTATCCTGAGATACTTGCTCTCGCTGTGGACGCCGAGAGATTTCAGGATGGGCCCCGGCCTTCGCCGGGGTGACCCGGTGCGGGGGATAGATTGCGCAAGACGGCCGGTGAGGACCGGCGCATTTGGGGAAACGGCACCATGGCTACCAAGCAGTCGCATCGCCTCGCCCGCTGGATGATGGCGCCTTCGGTCTTCGTGCTGCTGATCTGGATGATCGTGCCGCTGGCCCTGACCATCTGGTTTGCCTTCCAGCGCTACCGGCTCACCAACCCCAACATCAAGGGTTTCGCCGGTTTCGCGAACTTCGAGTTCTTCGTCACCGATCCGGCCTTCTGGCCGGCCATTATCAACACGCTGCTGATCGTGGTCGGCGTGCTGGTGATCACCGTGGGCCTAGGCATTCTGCTCGCTTTGATGCTCGACCAGCCGATCTGGGGCCAGGGGATCGTCCGGATCCTGATGATCTCGCCCTTCTTCGTCATGCCGCCGGTGGCGGCGGTGGTCTGGAAGCATGAGTTGATGAACCCGACCTGGGGAGTCTTCGCCGCGGTGTCACGGTTTTTCGGACAGGAGCCGGTCAACTGGCTCGGCAATTACCCGCTGCTGTCGATCATCGTCATCGTCGCCTGGCAGTGGCTGCCGTTCGCGACGCTGATCCTGCTGACGGCGATGCAATCGCTGAGCGAGGAACAGAAGGAAGCCGCCGAAATGGACGGCGCCAATGTGTTCCGGCGCTTCTGGTACATCATCCTGCCGCACCTGGCGCGGGCGATCACCGTGGTGATCCTGATCCAGACGATCTACCTGCTCGGCGTCTATGCCGAAATCCAGATCACCACCGGCGGCGGCCCGGGCTTTGCCAGCACCAACCTGCCCTTCCTCATCTACAACACCGGCGTGTTGGGCGGAAACATCGGCGCCGGCGCGGCGGGAGGCCTCGTCGCCGTGGTGCTCGCCAACATTGTCGCGATCTTCCTGATGCGGGCGGTGGGGAGGAACCTCGATGCTTAGGCGACCACCACTCGCAGACGGCCCCCTCCCATCCTCCCCCATGAAGGGGGAGGTGCCGGCCGGCGCTTGGCGCACGATTGAGCCCCAGCCTCGACTCTTCACCTCCCCCTTCATGGGGGAGGTCGGGAGGGGGCCGTCTCTATCAGTCAGGACATCTGCACCACAGTTTGGGGGAGAACTCTAATGGCCCGGGCCGTATCCACGCGCCGCAAGCTCACCATGACGATCCTCGTCTGGCTGGTGGCGCTGATCGTCTTCTTTCCGATCCTCTACACCATCATCACCAGTTTGAAGACCGAGGGCGAAGCCGCGGCGGGGTTCTCGATGATCCCGTCCTTCACCTTCGAGAGCTATGCGGCGGTGCTCGACCAGCAGGATTACTTGCGGCCGTTCTTCAACTCGGTGGTGATCTCGATCGGCTCGACCATCGTGGCGCTGCTGATCGCGGTGCCGGCGGCCTGGGCGATGGCGTTCACGCCGACGCCGAAAACCCGCGACGTGCTGATGTGGATGCTCTCGACCAAGATGATGCCGGCCGCCGGCGTGCTGGTGCCGATGTACCTGATCTTTCTCAATACCGGGCTGCTCGATACGCTCTTGGGGCTCAGCATCATCCTGACGCTGGTGAACCTGCCGATCGTGGTGTGGATGCTCTACACCTACTTCAAGGAAATCCCGGTCGATATCCTCGAGGCGGCGCGCATGGATGGCGCAACGCTGGGCAAGGAACTGGTCTATGTGCTGCTGCCGATGGCGGTGCCGGGCATCGCTTCGACGCTGCTGCTCAACGTCATCCTCGCCTGGAACGAGGCGTTCTGGACGCTCAGGCTTTCCACCGATGATGCAGCGCCGCTGACCGCCTTCATTGCATCGTTCTCTTCGCCGCAAGGCCAGTTCCTCGCCAAGCTGAGTGCCGCATCGGTGCTGGCGATCCTGCCGATCCTGCTGCTCGGCTGGTTCAGCCAGAAGCAGCTGGTGCGCGGTCTCACCTTCGGCGCCGTGAAATAGGGGATTTCAGATGGGCTCCATCACACTCGAACACGTCAACAAGACTTTTGGTGGCCATCCGGTCATCCCCGATGTTTCGCTCGAAATCGAGGATGGCGAGTTCGTCGTCTTCGTCGGGCCCTCGGGGTGCGGCAAGTCGACTCTCCTCCGACTGATCGCCGGCCTCGAGGACACGACCTCCGGCGCGATCAAACTCGACGGCGTCGACGTCACCGACAAGGGACCGGCGCATCGCGGCCTCGCCATGGTGTTCCAGTCCTACGCGCTCTACCCGCATATGACGGTGCGCCAGAACATCGCCTTCCCGCTGAAGATGGCCAATATCGACAAGGCGATTGCCGAGCAGAAGGTGGCGGATGCGGCGCGGGTGCTGAACCTCACCGACTACCTTGACCGAAAGCCTCGGGCCTTGTCCGGCGGGCAGCGACAGCGCGTCGCCATCGGCCGCGCCATCGTGCGCCAGCCCAAGGCGTTCCTGTTCGACGAACCGCTGTCGAACCTCGATGCGGCGCTGCGCGTCAACATGCGCATCGAGATCACCGAACTGCACCAGCAGCTGAAGACCACCATGGTCTATGTGACGCATGACCAGGTCGAAGCCATGACGATGGCCAACCGCATCGTGGTGTTGAACGCCGGCCGGGTCGAGCAGTTCGGCACACCGCTCGAACTCTATAAGAGCCCGGCCAACCGGTTCGTCGCCGGCTTTATCGGCTCGCCCAAGATGAACTTTCTCGAGGGCGCCGCGGCCGGCAAGTACCAGGCCGAGGCTATCGGAGTGCGACCCGAGCATGTGCGGATCTCGCGCGATGCGGGGGAGTGGCAGGGCAAGGTCGGCGTCGCCGAGCATCTCGGCTCCGACACGTTCCTGCATGTGCATGTCGATGGCGTGGGCCTCCAGACCGTGCGCACCGGCGGCGAGAACGACTATCATCCCGGCGAACAGGTCTGGCTCTCGCCCGAGCCGGGCCGTATCTATCGCTTCGACCGCGCCGGCCAGGCGCTCCGCTGACCACCCAGGATTAGACCCATGCCGCTAGAACTCTCCGCCGAAGACCTGCCGGAGATCGCTGCCACCGCCGGCGTGCCGCACTACCAGCGCGGCTCGCTGACGCCGGGCATCGTGCATTTCGGCGTCGGCAATTTTCATCGTGCCCACCAGGCGGTGTATCTCGACAGTCTGTTCAACCTGGGGCTCGACCACGACTGGGCCCTGGTCGGCGCAGGCGTCCGGGCCAACGACGCCGAGATGCGAGAAAAGCTCCTGGGGCAGGATTACCTCACCACCGTGGTAGAGCAGGAAGCGGGCGGAACGAGCGCCCGGGTCACCGGCGCGATGATCGACTTTCTGCCGGTCGGCGACGTCGCGGCGATCGGCGAGGCACTAGCCGACCCGAAAGTGCGGATCGTCTCGCTGACCGTCACGGAAGGCGGTTACTATATCGATCCGGCCTCGCAGCGGTTCGATGTAGACCATCCCGACATCGTCGCCGACAGCGTCAACCCGGAGGCGCCGAAGACGGTGTTCGGGCTGATCCTGCTCGGCCTGCAACTGCGCCGGGAGCGCGGCATCCAGCCGTTCACGGTGATGAGCTGCGACAATATCCCCGGCAATGGCCACGTTACACAGAATGCCGTGGCGGGGCTCGCCGAGTTGATCAACCCGGAACTCGCCAGCTGGGTGCGGGAGTTGGTGGCCTTCCCCAACGGCATGGTCGATCGCATCACCCCGGCAACCGGGCAGCGCGAGCGTGATGCGCTGGAGGCCGATTTCGGCATCGTCGATGCCTGGCCGGTATTCTGCGAAGAGTTCAAGCAGTGGGTGCTGGAGGATCACTTCCCGGCCGGCCGACCGGCACTCGAAAAGGTGGGGGTGCAGTTCGTCCCCGATGTGGCGCCCTACGAGCATATGAAGATCCGCATTCTCAATGGCGGGCACGCCACCATCGCCTACCCGGCCGGATTGCTCGACATCCATTTCGTGCACGAGGCGATGGAGCATCCGCTGGTTCGGGCTTTCCTCGAAAAGGTCGAACGCGAGGAGATCGTGCCGGTGGTGCCGCCGGTGCCCGACACCGATCTGGGCGACTATTACCAGCTGATCGAGCGGCGGTTTTCGAACCCCAAGATCGGCGACACCATCCAGCGGCTCTGCCTCGATGGCTCGAACCGGCAGCCCAAGTTCATCCTGCCCTCGGCGGCGGATCGGCTGGCAGCGGGCCAATCGGTAACCGGGCTGGCGCTGGTCTCGGCGCTGTGGGCCCGCTACTGCTACGGCGAAAGCGACAGCGGCAAGCCGATCCCACCGAACGATCCGAACTGGGAGCGGCTGACGGCGCTGGCCAAGCAGGCGAAATCCGATCCGGTGGCCTGGCTGTCGATGGGCGATATCTTCGGGCCGCTCGCCAGCAACCCAACCTATGTCGCGGCCTTCACCACGGCGCTGTCGAGCCTCTGGTCACGCGGCACCAAGGCGACGCTCGAAGCCTATCTCGGCGGGACCCTCTGAGCTTCTGACACTAATCTTGCCGAAGCGGATGTCGCCCGGCTACCGATAAGCCGGGAGGGCAGCATGGCGCCGATCAAGCTCGTCATCTTCGACTGCGACGGCGTGCTGGTGGACAGCGAGCCGCTGGCGATGCGGATGCTGCTCGAGCTGATCGCCGAGCAGGGCATCGCCATCGAACGCGAGGTGGCGTTCCGCTCCTATCTGGGGCGCAGCCTTGCCTCGATCTCCGAAAGCCTGAACCAGAGCCATGGGGCACACCTCAGCGACGCCTCGCTCAGTGGCATGCGCGACCGGCTTTATGCGCTGTACCGGCGCGAGTTGAAGCCGACCGGCTGGATTGGCGAGGTGCTGGCGGGGCTCGAATTGCCATTCTGCGTCGCGTCATCGAGTCAGCTCGAGCGGATCCGGCTGAGCCTCGAGCTCACCGGCCTCCTCCCCCGCTTCGAGGGACACGTCTACTCGGCCAGTATGGTCAGGAACGGCAAGCCGGCGCCCGACCTGTTTCTCCACGCGGCGCGTGAGATGGGCGTCGCGCCCGAAAACTGCCTCGTCATCGAGGACTCGCCGGCCGGGATACTGGCGGCGCAGGCGGCAGGCATGCGGGTCTTCGCCTATGTCGGCGGCAGCCATATCGGGCCCAGCGGGCTCCGGCCCGAGATCGAGGCGCTGGCGCCCGATGCGATCATCGAGGACATGCGGTCGCTGCCCGGCCTGCTGGAACTCCAGGCGGCGCGCGACGCGGGCGAGGCGGCAATGCTGGTCGCCGTGGATGTGGGGACGGCGAGCGCGCGAGCCGGTCTCGTTACGCCGTCGGGGCGCCTGGTCAGCCGGGCGGAGCACCCGCTAGAGCTGAGCCGGGTGGGTTCGGATATCGCCGAATACGATTCCGAGCAGATCTGGGACGCGGTCGCCGAGGCGGTGCGCATGGCAATGCGGCTGGCGGGCGTCGCGGCGCACGAGGCAGCAGGGATCAGCTTCGATGCGACCTGCTCGCTGGTGGTGCGCGATGACGACGGCGCGCCCCTACCCGTCAGTCCGGGCGGCGATGCGCGTTGGGACACCATTGCCTGGTTCGATCATCGGGCGCAGGCCGAAGCCGAGCAATGCACAGCGAGCGGCCATCGGGTGCTCGAGTTCATCGGCGGCACCATGTCGCCGGAGATGGAAGTGCCCAAGCTGATGTGGCTTAAGCGCCATGCGCCTCAGAGCTGGGCCCGGGCCGGCCAGATCTTCGACCTCGTCGATTTCCTGAGCTGGAAGGCGTCGGGCTCGAACGCGCGTTCGGAGTGCACACTCACCTGCAAATGGACCTATCTCACGCATGAAAGCCCCAGCTGGCAGCGGGACTTCCTTGCCGCCATGGGTCTCGATGAGCTGTTCGCGCGCGCCGGGCTGCCCGAGACGGCGAGCCGGATCGGCCAGTCGCTGGGGCCAATGACGGCGGATGCCGCGGCGAAGCTTGGCCTCACCAGCCGCTGCGTCGTCGGCGTCGGCCTGATCGACGCGCATGCTGGCGCCCTAGGTGTCCTCGCGGGCTTTGCCAACGATGCCGCAAACCTCCACCGACATCCGGCGCTGATCGCGGGCACATCGAGCTGCGTCATGGCGCTGTCCGACCAGCCCATGCCCACTGCCGGCGTCTGGGGCCCCTATCATAACGCCGTGCTGCCTGGCAGCTGGCTCAACGAAGCGGGGCAATCTGCCACCGGCGCCCTGCTCGATCATGTGTTGCGCACCAATGCGGCGGGTGGCGACCCTACCCCGGAACTGCACCATCGCGTCATTCAGCGCGTGGCGGAGCTGCGGGCCAGCGAGGGCGCCGACCTGGCGCCGCAGCTCAACGTGCTGCCGGACTTTCACGGCAACCGCTCACCGCTGGCCGACCCACGCGCCCTCGGGGTAATCTCCGGCCTGTCACTGGACAGCGATTTCGACAGCCTTTGCCGCCTCTACTGGCGCACCGCAGTGGCGATCGCCGTGCAGGTCCGGCACATCCTCGATACCCTCACCGCGCGCGGCTACGGCATCGAAACGCTGCACGTCACCGGGGGGCATAGCCACAACCCATTGCTGATGGAGCTCTACGCCGATGCAGCCCGCTGCACGGTGGTGGTGTCGACGGCTGCGGATCCAACGCTCCTCGGCGTTGCCATGGTGGCGGCCACCGCAGCGGGTCTCTACCCCGATATGCCGTCGGCTTGCGCGGCAATGGTGCAGCCCAGCACCGAGCTCTCTCCCCACCCAGACGCGCGAGCCGGCCTCGAGCGCGACTATCGTATCCAGCTCGCCATGCAGCGCCACCGCGCCGAGCTGGCCGCATTGGGAGCAGTCGGCTGAACCCCTTGGTGAGACTGGCTTGCGCGCCCTGTGCCCGGGCGCCTGGTCACCACCTGTCGGTATTCGCCAGGGCGCTACGACGCTAGCGCATCAGGTGGCCGCCATCGGCGATGATGGTCTGGCCGGTGAAGATGCGGGCATCGTCGGAACAGAGGAACAGCGCCAGGCTGGCAATGTCCTCGGCCTCGACCAGGTGTTTCACGGCCTGCCGCCCGATGGTTCCGGCCACATAGGCGGGATCGGTCGTGGTTCGTTCGACCACCGTCCGCCCCGGGGCGATGCACATGACGCGGATCCCTGTCTCGCCGAGATCGCGGGCGAGGCACTGGGTGAAGCCCCCGATCGCCGCCTTCGCCGTGCCATAGGCGATGAGGCCGGCGGCGCCCTGCATCCACGACGTCGAGCCGAGGTTGATGATGACGCCGCCGCCGGCGGCTTCCATGTCCGGCGTCACTGCCTGCGCCGCAAAGGCGAGATGGCGGAGGTTGGTTGCCATGCGGTCGTCCCAATAGTCCGGAGTGACGGTGCGAAAGTCGTGCCGCGTATCGCTGCCGGCATTGTTGATGAGGATGCGGATCGGCCCGAGCTCGGAGCGGATCGCCGCAATGGCGCCGCGCAGCGCCTCGATATCGGTCACATCGGCGACCCGGGTGACGACCGTGCCGTCAATCATCCCGGCCGTGCGTTCGAGCCCGGCTGCATCGCGGTCGATGAGACCGACCGCAGCCCCCTGCCCCGCGAAGGCCAGCGCCATGGCGCGGCCGATACCGGCGCCGGCTCCGGTGATCAGCACCGGACGGCCGGCAAGGCTGGGATAGCGGTTGGAGAGATTCATTAGCCGAAGACTCCGCTCGGCTGTCCACGCACGCCGGCCGCGATGGCGAAGATGCCGCCGGACAGCGGCGCCTCCACCAGCATGCGCTCGGCGAGGCGGATGCGCCCGGAGGTGATGTAGAGCGTCTCGAGCTTGTCGCCGCCGAAGCAGCAGCTCGAGGGACGCGGCACCGGCACGCCGACGACCCGGTCCAGCCGGCCGTCCGGGGCGTAGCGGCGCACCGCCCAGCCGTCCCACACCGCGACCCAGATATAGCCTTCGGCATCGACGGTGAGGCCATCGGGCTTGCCTTCGACCGGCGGAATCTGGATCACGCTGCGGCGGTTCGACAGGGTGCCGGCTTCGATGTCGAAGTCATAGGCAAACACACAGCCCTCAGCCGAGTCGGCGAAGTACATCAGCCGGTCATCCGGGCTCCAGCCCATGCCGTTCGAAACGGTAAAACCGGTATCGTGCCGCCGCCACTTGCCATCCGCTTCGATCGAATAGAGCGAGCCGGCCGGCCGCGACGCATCGAGGGCCATCGAGCCGGCCCAGAACCGCCCGCGGCGGTCGCACTTGGCGTCGTTGAAGCGGTTGGTCTCGATGTCGGCTTCGGGGTCGACCACCGGCGTCAGCTCGCCGGTGGCGATGTCCAGCAGCTCGAGGCCATTCTGCGTCATCACCGCATAGCCGCCGGCAGCGCGCGGGGCGATGGCGGTGACCATGCGCGACACCTTGGTGGTGGTATCCTGGCCGCTGGCCGGATCGAACACGTGCACCGCAGGCGCCAGAATATCGAGCCAGACGAGGCGGCTGTCGGTGTCGCTCCACATCGGTCCCTCGCCCAGGTGCGCCGCCACTGGCAGGACGCACTCGGCATTGGCCGCCACCGCGATGCGCGGCCGGTCCGGGGCATTGATGCTCATCGCGGTGGCTCCGACATTGCCCGAGATGCGGCGGGCCGCTTCCATCAGGTCGCGGCCGATGGTGTGGAGGCGCTCGACCGAAATGCGTTCGCGCGGACCGGAGACGCCGATCGCCGCGATCGGCTCATGCCGATGGTCGAGCACCGGCGCCGCCACCGACACTACGCCCGCGACATGCTCCTCGATCGACAGCGCATAACCGCGAGCCCGGGTGAGGCCGAGATCGGCCAAGAGCCCCGGCTCGTCCGGTGGGACTTTGGTCGGATCGCCGGAATTGCGCAGTTCCGCAATCAGTTCATGCTGCCGGTGCGGCGCGAGGAAGGCCAGCAGCGCCTTGCCGCCCGAGGTGCAGTGCAAAGGGGCGCGGCGCCCCACCTCGATGCGGAAGCCGAACGCGTCCGCGCCCAGCCGCCGGTCGATATAGAGGATCGCGCCACTCTCGATTTCGCACAGCGACACCGTCTCGTGGGTGAGATCGGCGAGCCGGTCGAGCTCGGGGGCGGCGGCGCCTCGGAGATCGAACTCGTCCCACACCTTATGCGCCAGTTCGAACAGCCGCGGCCCCAGCCGATAGGTCTGGTCCGCCTCGTTGAAGCGGATCAGCCGGAACTCCATCAGCGCTTCGAGGATGCGATGCAGCGTCCCCTTGGGAAAGCCGGTGAGTTTCAGCAACTGGGTGAAGCGCTGCGGCCGCTCGACCTCGCCGAGCAGGTCGAGCACGTAGAGCCCCTTGCCCAGGGCCGAGGTGCCCATGGGCATTTCGTGCCCGCCCAGTTGCTTTGCATCGATCGGCATTGCGGCTCCGGCTTAGCTGATAGCCTGTTCTGTAGCCGGGTCGAACAGGTGGACGGAAGCCTGCGGCTTCAGACCCAGCCGGATTGTCCCCCCGGAAAGCGGTGTGCCGACGTCGTAGAGCCGGGCGATCAGCGTGCCGTTGCCGAGCGGCTGGTGCTCGTGCTCGCCCGCCACCGCGGTCGCGACCTGCTGCCCGGGCAGCTTGAAATGCACATAGGCCTCGGTGCCGAGGCTCTCCACCAGCGTCGGGGTGATCTCCAGCGCCGGCGCATCGCCGCGCGCCAGATCCAGCGATTCCGGGCGGATGCCGCAGATCACGGTCTTGCCGAGGTAGGATGCCGCCGCCTCGACGACCGGCAGCCTGAGGCCACCGGCATCGGCGAACAGGCCCCGATCGTCGCGCTGTACCTTGCCGCGGAGAAAATTCATCGCCGGCGAACCGATGAAGCCGGCGACGAACATGTTGGCCGGGCGATTGAACAGCGCGTCGGGCGAGCCGATCTGCTGCACCACGCCCTTGCGCATGATGACGATGCGGTCGGCCATGGTCATGGCCTCGGTCTGGTCGTGCGTGACATAAATGGTGGTGACGCCGATGCGCCGCTGCAGCGCGGTGATCTCGGCCCGCATCTGCACGCGCAAGGCCGCGTCGAGGTTGGACAGCGGCTCGTCCATCAGGAACACCTGCGGCTCGCGCACGATCGCCCGGCCCAGCGCCACGCGCTGCCGCTGCCCGCCCGACAGGGCCTTGGGGCGGCGCTCCAAGAGGTCGCTGATTTCGAGCGCCTGGGCCGCCCGCTCGACGCGCTGGTTGATCTGCTTTTTGTCGGTGCCGCGCATCATCAGGCCGAAGCCGATATTCTGCCGCACCGTCAGATGCGGGTAGAGCGCGTAGTTCTGGAACACCATGGCGATATCGCGCTTGGCCGGCGCCAGTTCGGTCACGTCCTCGCCGCCGATGATGATGCTGCCGGTGCTGGCGGCCTCGAGCCCGGCGAGGATCTTCAGCGCCGTCGACTTGCCGCAGCCGGACGGGCCGACGAAGACGATGAACTCGCCATCCTTGACGTCCAGCGACATGTCGTGGAGCGCCTGGAAGGAGCCGTAGCGCTTGTTGAGGTTCTGGATCTGGATATCGGCCATCGGACTATTTCCCCGCGCCTGCGGTCATGCCGCCGACGAGAAAGCGTTGCAGGAAGAGGTAGGCGATCATGATCGGCAGCGCGGCCAACAGCGAGGCGGCCATCACCAGGTTCCAGTCGGTCTGGTACTCGCCCTTGAAGGTGGCGATGCCCAGGTTGACCGTCCAGCTGTCGGCATTGTTGGCGAGGAAGGTGCGGGCGAACAGATAATCGGCCCAGCTCAGCACGAACCCATAGAGCGAGGTGGCGGCCAGCCCCGGCGCCGCCACCGGCAGGATCACCCGGAACAGCGCGCCCCAGGGCGTGCAGCCATCGACCTGCGCCGCCTGCTCGAGCTCGTTGGGAATGGAGTCGAAATAGCCCTTCAGCATCCAGGTGGCGAACGGCACGATCGCGGTCGCATGCGCAAAGATCAGCGACCAGAGCGAGCCCATCAGCCCCAGCGAACGCATGATGCCGAACAGCGGGATAATCAGCATGGTGGCCGGCAGCATCTTGCTCATCAGGATGAACAGGCCGACATTCTCACTGCTTTTCGTCTGGTAGCGCGACAGGCTGTAGCCGGCCAGCACCGCGGCCACCATCGAGATGCCGGTGGCGGTGACGGCGACGATGGCCGAGTTGGCCATCCAGCGCAGGATGTCGGTCTCGATGAACAGCCTGATATAGGTCTGCCACTGCGGGTCGGGCGGCAGGAAATGCGGCGGATAGGCGCGGAGCGACCCGGGCGGCTGCAGCGAGGTGACCACCATCCAGTAGACCGGGAACAGCACCACGGCGCAGGCGACGATCACCGTCGCGTAGAGCAGGATGGATTGCCAGAGCTTGCGTTTCATCGAGCCCCCTCCCTCAGAACACGGCGTGACTGGTCTTTTTGACCAGGAAGGCGCTGATCAGCGCACAGATGATCAGCGTCACCACGCCCAGCGCCGAGGCGTAGCCCATGCGGAAGAACGAGAAGGCCTCCTCATAGGTCATGATGGCGAGCGTCTCGGTGGCGCCCACCGGACCACCACCGGTCAGCACGTTGATGATCGAGAAGTCGCGGAACACCCAGAGCACGGTCAGCACCAGCGACACGCCGAGCACCGGCATCAGGCAGGGCAGCGTGATCCAGATGAAGCGCTTCCACACATTGGCGCCGTCGACCCGCGCCGCCTGGTAGTATTCCTCGGGGATCGACTGCAGGCCCGCGAGGATCATGATGGAAATGAAGGGGAAGCCCTTCCACACCATCACCATGGTGACGGCCGAAAAGGCCGGCAGCGGCTGGTTGAGCCAGGAGATCGGCAAGCCGATCACCCCGAGTTTGAGCAGCATCCAGTTGAGCACGCCGAACGAGGCATCGAGGATCCACAGCCAGGTGATCACCGCCACCACTTCGGGAATGGCCCAGGGCAGCGCGATCAGCATGCGGGCGACGCCGCGGCCACGGAACTGCTGGTTAACCAGCAATGCCGCGCCGAGCCCCACCAGCATCGAGATGCTGGTCACCACCACCAGCAGCTTGGCGCTGACGCCGATGGCGTTCCAGAAATCGCTCGAGGTGAACAGTTTGACGTAGTTCTTGAGCGTGTAGTCGCTGGCGCCGAAGCTGAGCGTCGCGAACTTCACGTCGTGGAAACTGATCTCGATGGCGAGCAGCATCGGGTAGACGAGGATGCCGAGGATCAGCAGCACGGCCGGCAGCAGCAGCAGGTAGCCGAGCTTTCTGGCGTGGCGCGGGCTCGCGAGGTCGATGCCGAACAGGCCGGAACTGCGGCGCACCGGCGCCGTTACCGGGCGCGGCTGGGTCAGGTCGGTCATATCAGCCTCTCCTCCTCAAGATGACTGGAAGCGGGCCGCGCACCTGCCAGTGCGCGACCCGCTTGTCGCTACTGCAGCGCTTCGGCTTCGGCCTGCACGGTCGCGGCGACGGCTTCGGTTGGCAGCTTCTCGATAATCATGCGCTGGAACTGCTCAGCCGCGAGCTTGGTGAACTCGTTGTTCTGCGCTTCGAGCCCCTTGGGCATGCGGTCGACACCGGCAGCCGAAGCGGCGTTGGTGGCGTCGATCAACAGCTGCATGTGCGGCACCTTCTCGAACGAAGCCGGGCCGACTGCACCCGGACGCGGCGCCGGCGAGGCGCCGAGCTCGGAATAGAGCTCCTGGAACTTCTGGCTGGTGGCGAGCTGGATGAACTCCCAGGCCAGTTCCTTCTTTTCCTGCGGCGTCTCGGCCGCCAGCGTCAGCACATTGGAGGCCCCACCCAGCGGCGGCTGCATCGGCGAGGCCGCATATTTCAGGTGCGGCTGGATTGCCGGATCGGCCTTCTGCAGGAAGGCGTTGATCCACGGACCATTGAGGCGCATGGCGACCTTGCCTTCGATGAACAGCTGGTCGAGCTCGGCCCCACCCGGAGGCACCAGCCCCTCATCCACCAGCGTGCGCCAGCGGTTGATCCCCTCGATGGTCTCGGGGGTATTGATGGTGACCTTGCCTTCATTATTGGTCCAGCGGCCGCCGGCCGACAGCACGTAGATCAGCATGTCGTTGGTCCAGCCGGAATTGGCCGAGACCATGTGCACGCCGGTGCCGTAGACATCCTTGATGCCGTCGCCATCGCGATCGATGGTGGTGGCCCGGGCCGCGGCGAGGAACTCGTCCCAGGTCTTGGGCGGCTCGGCGATACCGGCTTCGGCGAGGATCTGCTCGTTATAGGCCATGATGTACCCGAAATAGAGCATCATGATGCACTGGGTCTTGCCGTCCCATTCGCAGACGCTCTGGCCGGCCCAGCCGTTGAGATCCATGCCCGATTTCTCGATCCAGGGACCGAGGTCCTCAAGCCAGCCGTTCTCGGCGAAGGTGACATATTCGAACGAGGTGAGATGCACGATGTCGGGCGCCGAGCCGGCGGCGAACTGGGTGATCATCGCGTCCGAATAGCCGTCACGCGGCATCAGCGTGAAATCGATCTTGACGTCCGGATGGGTCGTCTCGAACTCGTCGATGACGGCCTGCCACCAGTCGCCATAGCCCTTCTCGCCTTTCTGCCAGGACACGAAGTTCAGCCGCGTTTCGGCGGCGGCGAGCCCCGGCAGCGCGACGATGCCGGCCAAGAGCAGCGCGGCGAATGTTCTCGAAAGCTTCATCGTCAATATCCTCCCAAATGTGACGTGTTATTTGACCATCGTGGCCAGCGCCCGGGCCGATGGCTCGGCGCCGTGGCCGGGCTTGTCGGGCACCAGGTATTTGCCCTCCCGCACCTCGAGCGCCGTCTCGACATAGGGCGCGTTGCGCGCCATCACCGAGTGCTGGAATTCGTGCCCCCTGAGGTTCTGCAGCGTCGCGCTGACCTGCAGGCTGGCGGCGAGAAAAATGCCCGTGCCGATAGTGGCATGCGGGATGATCTGGCGGTGGTGCGCCTGGGCCAGGAGGCCCATGCGGTGGAACGCCGTGATCCCGGTGTGCCCCATCTCCGGCTGCACGATGGCCAGCGGCCCGGCTTCTAGGCGGGCGCGGAGATCAAAGACGTTGCGCCATTCCTCGCCCGCTGCGATCGGTACCGGCGAATGCTCGGCCGCCCGGCCGATGCCCTCGATATCCTCGGGTTTGCACACCGCTTCGAGGAACCAGGGATCGTAAGGCAGGCATTTATGCGCCAGCGCCACCGTCTCGACGTCGGTCAAGGTCCAGTGCAGATCGGCGGCGATCATCGGCTTGGGGCCGAGCGCCTCGCGCAGCACCCGGAACTCCTCGACCACGCCGCTCTCGGCATGCGGCGAGGCGAACTTGAACTGGGTGAAGCCGCGATCGAGCCAGCTGACGGCGAACTTTGCCCGGTCGGCCAGCGTCTCGCCCGGCAGGCCCGAGACATAGGCCGGCACCTCGGTGCGGCGCGCCCCGCCCAGCAGCTTGGCGATCGGGGCGTTGCGAAGCTTGCCGCAGATATCCCAGAGGGCGATGTCCACTGCCGCCAGCGCATCGTGGGTATAGCCGCTGTGCTGGCCGCGAACGCGCTGCAGGTCGTAAAGGTCTTCGTAGATCACCGCGACGTCGAAGGGGTCGCGGCCGATCAAGAAGGTCGACAGCAGGTCATCGATGATGGCCCGCACCGCGCCCGGGGCAACGATGCCATAGGTCTCGCCCCAGCCCACCGTGCCATCGACCGTCTCGATGCGGCAGAGCACCGTGCGGTCCTTGGTCGGATACACCGTCCGGTTCTCGGCGCGGACGAAGTAGCCGGCCTCGTTGGCCGATTCACCGTTCTTGGGGCCGCCCAGATAGGGCTCGTCCTGCCGGTCGATCTGGATGGTGAAACTCTCGACCGATTTGATGCGGCTCGTCATCATGCATCTCCCAGGGCAGGCAGTTTCGGCGCGGCGCCGACCGGCAGCAGGTCGGCGATCTCGGCGATCATCATGTCGATCTCGGTGAGGCCGTGGGCATCGAACTTGGGCAGCGGGGCCCGCACGCCGGAGCTGGTGAAGACGCCGCGGCGCATCAGCACTTCCTTGGTCAGCGACATCCGGTAGATCATCTGCACCAGCAGCAGCGGCAGCGAGCGGATATAGAGCTCACGCGCCCCGCCGAGGTCGCCGCGGCGATAGGCCTGGAACAGCGCGGCGTGGAGATCGGTGATCTCGGCCGCGGGCATCAGCGCCACCGCCCCCCGCTCGAGCTCGTCATAGACATAGCGCGCGCCGCCGCCGCCCATGACGCCCTCAAGCCGGTCGCCGACCGCCTCGAGCAAGGCGGTGATGCGGGGGCCCGAGGGAAGCGTTTCCTCTTTGACGTAACGAATGGCCGGCACGGCGCGAACCACCTCGGCGATGGCCGCGACCGGCAGGCCGCTGCCCACCGGCGCCGGTGCGTTCTGGAGGATAATGTCGATGCCGGCCTCGGCCGCGACGGCGCCGAAAAACGCAACCAGTGCCCCGGGATCAGCGCCGACCGATGCCGGGGCCATGACCATGGCGGCCGTCGCGCCAGCTGCTTTGCCGATGCGGCAGAAGGCGATGACTTCGGCGGGAGTTGCGGCGCTGGCCCCGACGATGAGCGGACGGCGGCCACCGAGGGTGCGGCCGACGATCCGCACCAGCGTCTCGCGCTCGGCGGCGCTCAGGTGGTCGAACTCGCTGGCAACGCCCGGAAACACCACGCCATCCGCACCCGCATCGAGGGCGAACTCGGTCACCCGCGCCATGCCGGCCTCATCGATCTGCCCCGACGCGTCGAACGGCGTCGGCAGGACCGGCAGCACTCCCTCAAGCATCCTCAACTCCTATGTTCCATATGTTGGAACTACTTTCTTTAATATGGAACTGATGCCACGGGCCGTGCTAGCGGTCAAGGGCGCGTGACGAAGTTGATGAGCGCGCCGACCAGCAGAACGGGGATCCGATGCAGATTTATGTGGAGTGGACATCAGCGAGTTTCGCCGCCGACCTGATCGACGCGGCCGGGGCGGTGGTGGCCGAGATCCGTCAGCCGTTCGGCGTCAACCAGGTGAAGGATGGCGCGTTCGAGGCCCGTTTCCTCGAGTTCGTTCCGGCCGACTGGCGTCGGCGCGCCACACGCGCCTATCTCTCGGGAATGATCACCGGACGGGGCGGCTGGCTCGAGACCAGCTTCGCGCCGGCCCCTGCAGGGTTGGCGGAAATCGCCGCGCAAGGGAAACGGCTTGTGGTCGACGGCCTGCCGTTGCTGTTCCTCTGCGGCGTCAGTGTCGACGATCCCCTCCCCGACGTGATGCGTGGCGAGGAACTCAAGGCCATCGCCGCAGCCGGAGGGCACCCGGCCGCCACCGTCATCCTGCCGGGCGCTCACACCAAATATGTCGCCGTCGAGGCCGGCCGCATCACGCGTCTCGCCACCTATATGGGCGGCGAGACCGCCGCGCTGCTGCGCCGCGACTCGCTGGTCAGCCGGTTGATTCCCGTGGGGGCGGCGATCACCGACGCCGGTTTCGAGCTGGGCCTCGCGACGGCCTGGAGCGGCGAGATTGCCGGCGGCCTGTTGCGCCGGCTGTTTTCCGCCCGCAGCCTCGTGCTGTTCGAGCGCCTGCCGCGCGCGGACATCGCCGGCTACATTGCCGGCCTCGTCACCGGCGCCGAAATCCTCGAAGCCGAGGCGGAATGGTCGCTGGGCTCGGTGCCGGTTCTGGTCCTCGGCGGCAGCCCCGATGCCGTCCGCTACACAAGGGCCCTCAGCCGGCGCGGCATCACCGCCGCGGCGGCGCGGATCGATATCGGCAGCACTATCGCTGCCCTTCCCGCACCTGCGCTCCTCCCGGCGTAAAGCGCAGCCTGTAACTGCGGCCGGCGCCCGGCGGCAGCCGCGAAACCCCTGGCAGGGTGGCGAACTGCCGGGGCTCGGTAATGGCGATCGGCATGTCGCTCCACGGCTCGAGACAGAGGAATGGCGCCACGCCCCGGCTCCACAGCGCGAACTGTGCGAAGCCGTCGAAATCGAGCGTCATATGCGTCGCTTCGGTGCCGAACCGCACCGAACGACTGACGACATCAGGCAGGCCATAGGCGGTCGAAAAGTCGATGTCGGATGGCACGGCGACGCGTCCGTCAAAGCTGTAGCGAGGGACAGGCGCACCGCCCAGCGGCTGAGTCGCTCCGGCTTCCACCGCGTCGAACTGCAGCCGATGCGCCTCGCGCCGCCCCGCCCCCGGCAGTGGCCAGTTGAAGCCGGGATGGGCCCCCAGCATGTAGGGCAGCTCGGCATTGGCATCCGGGTTGCGTACCCGCATCTCCTGCGTCAGCCCTCGCGCATCGAGCGCGAAATCCACGCTCAGCTCGAACGCATAGGGAAACGTGGCCAAAGTGTCCGGCGACGATGCCAACCGCAATCGACACGAATGTCCCGTGACCTCCAGCACCTCAAATGTGCTGCTCGGCGCAAAGCCGTGCGGTGGCAGATCCATCGGGGTATCACCGAGCATCACCAGGCCGCGCGGATAGTGTGACACCACCGGGAACAGCACCGGTGCGCTGCGACGCCACGCGTCCGACTGCGCCTGCCAGATGAACTCCCCAAGCCGGCGATGACTGAGGGATACGAGCTCCGCTCCGAGCGGCGAAATGCCGGCGGCAAGGTCATTGGCCCGCAGCTCGATCGATGCCACCTGAAATCTCCCTGCTTGCTCGCAGCCGCCACGGCGAGACCGTGATCCCCGGCTGAGGCAGGCGACATTTTCTGCTGATCGGAGGGGGTGGGCAAAGGTGTCAGCACTGCGGTTCACAACTTTGCCGGAGGATCGGCGCGCCCTGAGCGTTGCCGTTACCCACGGGATTGACATGATGACCGCGCGTGTTGAACATACTCGCATCTGAGAGGGAATAATCCCCCAGGATCGGCCGGAGACACGTAATGGGCCGCGGGTTTCAAACCCGAAGGCCCAGCCGGGGTACGCGGTAAAGCGTGAGCTACGTGCAGCATCGGTGGTCGGACCGCTACAAAACGGCCCTGCTTGCTGCAACCTTCTGAGAGACCCATCCCAGGTTCAACCGTGCGGTCCCGGTTGTCGGCAGGTCTCGTCAAACCTTCCTCATCGATCCGCACATGGCCCCGCCCGGGGCCTGGATTTGGTATCGGAAGGACTGGACTATGAACGAGCATGTGATGGCCGCGCCTGCCGTGACCGAGATGGAAGCCTATCTGTTCGATCTGAACGGATATCTGATCATCAAGAATGCCCTGACGCCGCAGCAGGTCGCCGCCTGCAACGCCACCTACGACGAGATCGAAGAAGCGGCGAAGTCGATCACAGGCCGCGGCTGGTGGGGCAACGTCAGCGTCAACAATTCGGGCAAACAGGAGGGGATCATCCTGCAGCAGCTCTATGAGGCGGGCCCGGTCTGGGAGGAGTTGCTTGACCACCCCTCGTGGTACGACAAGGCGATCCACTTCATCGGCACCGACGATCCGGAGAATTTCGACGGGCATCATGGCCCGGCGTTCATCGATGAGTGCTTCGGCACGATCCGCTCCACCGGCGGGGCGCAGCGGCTGCATTCGGGCGGTCATGTCGGCACTATCCGCACTCAGTTCCGCTACCACGCCGGCAAGTTCCACTGCGGGCAAGTCAACATTCTGATGGCGTTCAATGACATCGGGCCGGGCGATGGCGCCACCATGGTTATTCCCGGCTCGCACAAGTCGAATGTCCGGCATCCCCAAACCGTGGCGATCGAGAGACGCGCCGAGGAAAGCTCGGTCGACGGTGTCGTCGGCGCCATCGAGTGCCATCTCGAGAAGGGCGATGCACTGCTGTTCGTCGATGCCATCGCGCATGGCTCGGCGCGGCGCACCAATCCGGGCAACCGCCGCATCGCGGTCTATCGCTATGGCCCGAGCTGGGGGTCGTTCCGCCTGCCTTACCGGCCGAGCCCGGACCTGCTTGCCCGGCTGACGCCGCGCCGGCGCGGACTGGTCATGCCGCACACCACACCGGTGCTGCCGCCGGGCCGCACCGCCTGACAATAACGACCCGGCGTCGCGCTAACGCGACGCCTCTCCGGCCAACGTGCCGGAACGATATTGGGAAGAGGTACGTACCGCATTGTCGTTTGCCGCTGCCGATTTGTTGGGGAGGCTCCGAGCCGCCGAAGTCGCCGAGAGCATCGGCGTGGTCGGCGATGCTTCGGCTTCCGCGCCGCTCGAAGAGTGGCGCCGGTCCGGCGTGCGTTTTGCGGCCTCGTCGGCGGCGATGGAGCGGCAGTACTGGCGCGCCGTCCGCGAGCTATTCAGTTGCATCAAGCCGGCCGCCAGCGAGCGACCGATCCTGCATGAGGGCGGCATCTATCTGGGGTGCTGGATAGAGAGCACCGGCAGCATCAATGCCGAATTGCTGTCGCGTTTCCTGCCGTCGATCGCCGAAGCCACCTTCGCGTGCTTCGCCGAGCAACAGCGGGACGACGGGCTGTTCCCCTACAAGCTGACCGCCAGCGGGCCGGCTTTCGCGCAGATCCAGCTCGTTACCCCGTTCGCCCGCAGCGTCTGGACGCACTACGCCACGAACGGCCGGAACACGGACTTCCTCCGTCGCATGTATGCGGCGATGGTGCGCAACGACGCCTGGCTCGCGGCATGGCGCGATACGCGCGGCACCGGTGGGGTCGAAGCGTTCTGCACTTACGACACCGGCCACGACCTCAGCCCCCGCTTCTGGCACGTGCCGGACAGCCCGTTCGGCAACGATCCCAAGCGATACGATCCGGACAACCCGATCCTGCCCTTCGTCGCGCCCGATCTCACCGCCAATGTCGCCTGCCAGCGGGTCTACCTGGCGCGGATCGCTGAAGAATTGGGCGAGAACGGCGAGGGCTGGCGGGACAGAGCCGAGCAGAGCATCGAGGCGCTGTTTGCGCATTGCTTCGATCGCGACGACGGGATGTTCTACGATCTCGACCGCAACGGGCGACACGTTCGTGTGCAATCGGACGTGCTGCTGCGCGTCCTTGCCTGTGAGATCGGCGACGCTGCGTTGTTCGAGCAGGCGCTGCATCGTTACCTGCTCAACACGCGGAAATTCTTCGCCAAATTCCCATTCACCTCGATCGCGCTCGACGACCCACGGTTCACTCCGGCTTATGACTACAACAGCTGGGCCGGGCCGTCGAACATGCTCAGCCTGATCCGCGCGCCGCATGCGTTCGAACATCACGGACGATATGTCGAACTCACCTGGGCGATGCAGGCGACGCTGTCGGCGCTGTTCAAGGCGGAGCGCTTCGCGCAAACGCTGGACCCGTTCACCGGCCGCGTCGGCTTCACCGAGGCCTATTCGCCGGCAATCCTTTGCCTGATCGATTTCGTCGAGCGGCTGAGCGGGATCCTGCCTCGGCCGGACGGGACGCTGTGGTTCACGGGACTCACCCCGCAGCAGATCGAGCATCGCGATGTCAGCCACCATACGGCTTATGCGCGGACCATCGATGGCGTGCGCTTCGAGCTCGTCAACACTGCCGAAGCGAGTTCTGCGTTTCGAGACGGCGCGCTGCTGTTCGAAGCGCCGCGAGGGGTGCGGATCGTCACCGACCGCGCCGGAAACCTGCGCTCGCTCATCGGCATGAGCGTCAACACCATCGAGGGCAGCCTCAGGATCGGCGGAGTGGAGCTGCCGTTTCGTGTCGCGGCCAACGAGCAACTGGAGTTTTCGGGCGGGGAACTGGCGAGCGTACGCCAGCCCGGCCTGGTTGCGCCGACGTATTCAGACTGAACATCAACACGGGAGGACTACACATGACTTTCAGCCGCAGAACATTCCTCAAGGGCACCGCCGGCCTCGCCGGCAGCACCGCGCTCGCCTCGGCGATGGGCGGGGTCGCATTTGCCCAGGACAAGCGCATCCGCCATTTCTGGTGGGGTAACCCGGAACGCGACAAGCGCACCTTTGCCGTCATCGAGATCTTCAACGGCAAAAACCCCGGCATCGCCGTCGAAGGCGAGACCGTCGGCTTCAATGACTATTTCACCAAGCTCACTACCCAGATCGCCGGCGGCAACATGCCGGACGTGATCCAGAACGGCTACGGCAACATGCTCGAATATGTCGACAAGGGCACGCTGAAGCCGCTCGACGAGGCGGTCGCCGCCGGCAAGATCGACACCTCGAAGATCGACCCGAGCGGCATCGCCGCCGGCACCTTCCGCGGCAAGTTCTACGGGCTCACCATCGGCGCCAACTCGATGGCAACGCTCTACAACACTCGCCTGTTCGAGGAAGCCGGTATCGACACCGATCCGATCCTCTGGACCTACGACGACATCAAGACGATCGCCCTCAAGATTGGAGAAAAGGGTGGACCAAAGGGCACCGACGACCTCACTGCAGACTGGGGCGGCTTCGGCGTCTATTGCGGCCAGCGCGGCTTCCTCAACCAGTTCACGGAGGCCGGCGAACTCGCCTTCGGCGCCGACATTCTCGTCGACTACTGGAACCTGTGGAAGGATATGCGCGACGCCGGCGCCACGCCCTCGGCCGAGGACTCGGCGGCCATCGCCGGCATGGCCGACCTCGACAAGATGGGCATCGTCACCGGCAAGTCTGCCATCTCCTACGCCTGGTCGAACCAGATCGTCGGCACGCAGGCGCTGACGCAGGACAAGCTCGGCGCCGGAATGCGCCCGCATCTGAAGGACGGCAAGCCCGGCCAGTCGATCCAGCCGAGCCAGTTCATCTGCCTGAGCCGCGATTCGACCGACGACGATGCGGCGCTCGCCTACATGAACGCCTTCGTCAACGATCCGGATATGACGGCCGTGCTCGGGCTCGAACGCGGCATCCCGCAGCAGTCCGATGTCCGTGCCGCACTTGAGCCCAAGCTCAGCGAGATCGAGGCTGTCTCGGTGGCCTATTTCGACGCCATCCAGGCGCACGTTGCGCCGCTCGCGCCGCCGGCGCCGGCCGGCGTCCGCGAGCTCGAGGAAGCGTTCGAGCAGCGCAGCGCTGTCGCCGTGCTGCTGGGCCAGATGTCGATCGAAGACGCTGCCCAGCAGTGGTTGGACGAAGCTGCGGCGATCCTGCAGCGCGCGAAGTAAGCCCACTCCGGCCCGCCGAGCCTGACTTGGCGGGCCCGCTGCCTCGAGGAGTAGGAGCCGCATGAACAAGTTCATCCGCCGCAATCTCGCCGGCTACACATTCCTGTTGCCGTGGCTCATCGGCTTTTTCGCGCTCGCCGTCGGGCCAATCGTCTCGTCGCTCTACCTGAGCTTCACCGACTATGACGCCGTGGCCGCGCCCAGCTGGATCGGGCTCGAGAACTACGAGTTCATGGTCAAGGACCGACGCTTCTGGAAAGCGCTCTCGGTCACTTTCAGTTTCGTCGTCATCTCCGTGCCGGCCAAGCTCGTTTTCGCCCTCGCCGTGGCGATGATCCTCGACAGGGGCGTGCGCGCCATCGGTTGGTACCGGGCGCTGTTCTATCTGCCCTCGATCCTCGGTGGCTCGATCGCCGTCGCGGTGCTGTGGCGGCAACTGTTCGAGAATGACGGGCTCGTCAACACGCTGCTCGGCGTCGTCGGCGTCGATGGCCCCAACTGGCTCTCCGACCCGCGCTACTCGCTGACTACCCTTATCGTGCTGGCCGTCTGGCAGTTCGGCTCGCCCATGCTGATTTTCCTCGCCGGCCTCCGCGCCATCCCGCAGGAGCTTTACGAGGCGGCCGAGATCGACGCCGCGGGCAAGTTCAGGCGCTTCTTCGCCATCACCCTGCCGCTGCTCGCCCCGGTCATCTTCTTCAATCTGGTCCTCCAGATGATCGAGGCCTTCAAGAGTTTTTCGGGCGCCTTCGTCATCTCCGGCGGCAAGGGCGCCCCCCTCGACTCGCTGCTGTTCTTCACCGTCTACCTTTACAACGAGGCCTTCTCGTACTTCCGCATGGGCTACGCCTCTGCCCTCGCCTGGGTGCTCCTCCTGATCATTGCGGTCTTCACCGCCGTCGCCTTCTGGACCTCCAAATACTGGGTCCACTACGAGAACGAGCGGAGCTGAGCCATGGCCGATACCACCCTCGTCGGCGCTGCTCCAACACACCCCACAACCGCCCAGATCGCCGCCGCGATCCGCGAAGAGCGGGCCAGGCGCGGCAAGCGCGCGGCGCTCCTGAAGCACATTTTCCTGATCATCACCTCACTGGTGATGATCTATCCCCTGATCTGGATGCTGGCGTCCTCGCTGAAGCCGGACAACCAGATCTTCGGCAATCTCGGCCTCTGGCCATCGGAACTCCGCTGGGAAAACTACACCGCCGGCTGGAACGCCATGGCCGTGAGCTTCACCCGCTTCTTCCTCAACTCGACCTTCGTCACCGTGCTCAGCGTCATCGGCAACGTCATCTCGTGCTCGTTCGCCGCCTATGCGTTCGCGCGGCTCGAGTTCTCCGGCAAGAACATCTGGTTCGCACTCATGATGATGACGCTGATGATCCCCTACCACGTCGTCCTCATCCCCCAGTATATCCTGTTCCTCAAGGCCGGCTGGGTCGACTCTTACCTACCGCTGATCGTGCCGCGCTTCCTGGCCGGCGACGCCTTCTTCATTTTCCTCATGGTGCAGTTCTTCCGGCAGTTGCCGCGCGATCTCGACGAAGCGGCAATGATCGACGGCTGCAACCCGTTCAAGATCTACTGGGCCATCATCCTGCCGCTCTCGGTGCCGGCGATGGCGACGGCGGCGATCTTCTCCTTCATCTGGACCTGGGAGGATTTCCTCGGGCCACTGGTCTATTTGAACGACATGCGCGACTACACTGTGCCGCTCGCACTCCGCAGCTTCATCGCTCAGGATTCGGTCTCCGCCTATGGCCAGCTCTTTGCCATGTCGGTGCTCTCGATCGTGCCGATCGTCATCTTCTTCATCATCTTCCAGCGCCTGATCATCCGCGGCATTGCCATGTCCGGTCTGAAGTGACCGGCGGGCTCAGTAAGTAAGGAATACCCATGGCAGCGGTTACGCTGAGCGAAGTCCGAAAATCCTATGGCGGGCTCGAGGTGGTGCATGGCATCGATCTCGAGGTGAAGTCGGGCGAATTCCTCGTCCTCGTCGGCCCGTCGGGCTGCGGCAAGTCGACCTTGCTCCGGATGATCGCGGGGCTCGAGGAGATCACCGACGGCACGATCGCCATCGGCGAGCGGATCGTCAACGACGTGCCGGCCAGCCAGCGGAACCTCTCGATGGTGTTCCAGTCCTACGCGCTCTACCCGCATATGAGCGTCAGGAAGAACCTCGCCTTCGGTCTCACCAACTTGAGGATGCCACGCCCCGAGATCGAGCGGCGCGTCGCCGAGGCGGCAAAGATCCTGCAGATCGGCGAACTGCTGGAGCGGAAGCCCCGCCAGCTGTCGGGCGGCCAGAAACAGCGCGTCGCCATCGGCCGCGCCATCGTGCGCGAGCCGCAACTGTTCCTGTTCGACGAGCCGCTGTCGAACCTCGACGCGGAGCTGCGGGTTCAGATGCGCGTCGAGCTCGCCAACCTTTACAACCGGCTGGGCACGACAATGATCTACGTGACCCACGACCAGGTCGAGGCGATGACCATGGCGACACGCATAGCGGTGCTGTCGAAGGGGAACATCGAACAGGTGGGCACGCCCTACGAGCTGTACAACTTCCCGCGCAACCGGTTCGTTGCCACGTTCATCGGCTCGCCGAAAATGAACATTCTCGAGGCGAACGCCATGGGAGGCGCTGCGACCGTGGCGGATTTCGGCACCTTGCCGGTCGTCGTGCCGGATGGCCCGATCAGTGTTGGCATCCGGCCCGAGCAGGTCCTCATCGGACGAGACGGCGATCTGGTAGCCGAGGGCAAGGTGACGCTCGTTGAGTACCTGGGCAGCGAGATTTTCGTGCACTTGCGGCTGGCATCGGGTCGCGACATGCTGGCCAAGGCCGCAAACACTGCACAGCACAAGATCGGCGACGAGGTGTCCGTGGCCCTCAGACGCGAGAGCTTGCACACCTTCGACGCGAATGGATTGACGGCGCCCCGCGCCACTACCACAGCGTGACCGGCCGGACCAATCCGGAGGTCGGGTGCCCCGGCACCACAGCGTCAGCATTCGGAGAAGGATTGGCGCGCCCTAAGAGATTCGAACTCCTGACCCCCAGATTATCAATCTGGGAACCCCACCGACACATGCTGTGCCTTTTCAAGTGATTAGGTAACGTCGGTCCTAAGATCAAACCTTGGGGTATCCTTGGGGTGTCAAGTCTACTTCTCTCGCGCAGATAGTCCCCGCACGCGAAGCTGCCGTCGGCCGCGCCGACCAGACCAGCGCGGGTATGGTATTGGCGGTCAGTTGCAGGCTCCGCTCCCTGGCGGCGACAGCCTCTCCAGCGCGCTCCCGTGACCAACACCAAAGTGCAATAGCAGTTTCGACGTGGCCAGCGCAGCGTCCCGTTCACGTCATGATAGGTGCACCTGACGTGTGGTGGGATATTCAAAGCGGCACGAGTCACACCCTGTTGCGCCACATCGCGCGGGTGCTGCACCGAGGCCGCACGATTCCGGCAGGACTGACCTCCTCTGCACTTGGTGCGAACTGACGCGAGCAACGTGACATGGGCGCTGGGCAACCTCAGATTTCGTCGGCTCATCTGCCGCCAACTCCGCGGCAGACATGGGCGGCGCTTGCTGGGGTTGCATTCCTGATCTTCGGTTTGGTGGCTCTCATCCCCTTTGCGGGACTGCCACTGCCAATGGTCAGCGGGTACATCGTTGCGCTCGATGCGACGCTGTTTGTCACCGACCTCATAACCGCAGGTCTGCTCCTCGCGCATTTCTCGGTGACCCGCTCGAGGGCGCTCTTGGCGCTGGCGTGTGGCTACTTTTTCTCGGCTGCAGCGGTCGTTGCGCACGGGGTGACGTTTCCGGAGGCATTGTACCCGTTTGACGCGCCCGGCCAAAGCTTGCGCATCAATTTCAGAATCTACCTGTTGTGGCACCTCGGCATTGCCGTGGGCGCCTTCGCCTATGTCTGGCTCCGTGAAAGAGACCGCGACAGGGCCGGTCCGCATTCGCCTGCGAACATCCTTGCCGTTCTCATTGCCGCGGCAGCTTTGTTCCTCGCGGCGTGCGTCGTCTATCTTGTCTTGCTGCCCCCTCTCACCCCGGAAGAGGGGCAATGGCTGACGGCCGTTACGATGCTGATCTGCACTGCTGCACTCCTCGCGCTGTGGGTGCGTCGGCGCGCGGCAATCGACCAGTGGCTGATGGTTGTCGTCCTCGCCATGATCGTCGAGCTCGCCATCACTGCGCTGATTGGCTTCAGGCGAGGCGGCTCAGTCACCGTCGGTTTCTATGGCGGCCGGCTGTTTTCACTGGTCACGTCAACAGTTGTCCTGACCGCGCTGCTTGCAGAAACAGCCAGGCTTTACACCGGCGTCGCGCGAGGCGATTTGCTGGCGCTCATCGTCGGCACCTCTCGCGCAATCTCGAGTGAGATCGAGCTGCCCAAGCTGATTGAGCGGCTGATCAGGACCGTACTGGAGAATTCGGAAGCCGACCGCGCAGTTCTGGTACTGCCCACCAATGGCGGCTATCAAGCCGTCGCAGAGGCGTTGGTCGTTGGTGATCGGATCGACGTAACGATGCGCCAGCAGCCAATCTCGGCGAGTGCCCCGGAAAGCATCGTCCGCCAGGTTGTCCTGACCACTCAGCCCATTGTTCTGGATGATGCATCCGTGCCGGCGCCGGGCAATCCATTCTCCGTGGGTCATCAGCGGCCGCGCTCGGTCGCTTGCCTGCCGGTGTCGCATCAGGGCGTACTGAGCGGCGTGCTCTATCTCGAGCACTCAACGGCTCCCCGCATATTCACTGCCGAGCGAGTGCGGCTGCTTGGGGTGCTGGCTTCGCAGGCGGCGATCTCGCTGGAGAATGCGACCCTCTATTCCGATCTCAAACGCAGCGAGGCGTTCCTGGCCCAGGGTCAGCGGATAAGTCGTACCGGCGCCTTCGAATGGACGGCAGCAACCGGCGAGGTTTACTGGTCGGACGAACTCTACCGCATCATGGAGTACGACCCGTCGAATGGCGTTACCGCCGAGCATGGTTGGGAGCGGATGCACCCCGACGATCGCGAGCATGTGCAGCAGCATGTGGAAGCGGCGATGCGGAACGGCGTGGATTTCGAAAGTGAGCACCGCCTGCTGATGCCGGATGGGCGGGTGAAGTACGTTCAGAGCACTGGGCGGGCAATGGGCGTCCGCAACCTCGACTTCGTCGGCTCCGTCCGCGACATCACCGAGAGCATCCGGACGGAGACGAGCTTACGCCAGTCGCAGGCGGAGCTTGCACACGTGGCGCGGGTGGCGACGCTCAACGCCATGACCGCGTCCATTGCGCACGAGGTCAGCCAGCCGCTTACCGGGATCCTGACCAACGCCAACACCAGCGCGCGATTTCTTGCTGCGGATCCGCCAGATGTCGCCGGTGCCACCGAGACGGTTCGCCGGACCATTCGGGACGCAAGCCGTGCCGCCGATGTAATCAGGCACCTGCGCGAGCTGCTCTCCAACAAGACTCCCACCCGCGATCTGATCGATCTCAACGACGCGACACGCGAGGTCATCGCGCTTTCCTCCGTCGAACTTGGGCTGCGCCAGGCGCTGGTCCGGACCGAACTCGCCACGACGCTTCCCCTCGTGCTGGCCGATCGCGTTCAACTACAGCAGGTCATTCTGAACCTGCTGCTCAACGCGGGCGATGCAATGGTCGAGGTTCAGGATAGGCCCAGGAGGATGCTGGTCACGACAGGCCTCAACGACGATGGGTCCGTCCAGCTCGCCGTTCGCGACTGCGGCAAGGGCATCGAAGCCGCCGCCATCGAGAAGCTGTTCCAACCCTTTTATACGACGAAGGCGAACGGCATGGGCGTGGGCCTGTCAATCTGCCGCTCGATCATCGAAGGTCACCAGGGCCGTCTGTGGGTGGAACCTAACGATGGACCGGGCGTGACCTTCAGCTTCTGTATTCCCGGCAACCAACAGTCCAATGCCCAGGCAACGCCCTAGCGCCGAGGCGAAGGCAGACGTCGAAACCCCGTTGCCTCCGCCCACCGCCTCGACGCTCCATCAGCCAGTCAAAGCGGACAGCTTGCCAGGCGCAGGCGTCGTTGCCAGTCGGGGTCGTGGTAGACCGTGACGTAGCGCCCCTGAGCGTCGAGGTACGTCATGCGGAGGGACCTCGGCCAGTCGCTGGCCTTGCCGCCCGGATCAAGGGGAAAGTCGTCGAGCACGTCGATGGAAGCGAGGTCGTCGGATTGGGCGGCGCAGCCGACAGTTGAGGCGACTTCCGCGGCAGCCGGTTCGATCATCGCCAGGCACAGCGACAGTCCGGCAGTGACGTGGAAAAGCTGGTTGTGCATGGCGACGCTCCTACGCCACCAGCGTGTCGTCAGCGCCGCGCAGGCGTGGCGCCGAGAATTCGCTGCTCGCGGCGCGGCCGGCGGAAAGCACGCTTGCCCACCAGTAGAGCTCATCGAGCATCACGGTGGCGTTCTCTGTGATGTAGGGGATGGCATCGAGGTTCCGTCCATTCTGCAGGGCGTCGAAGAAGTCGGCCCCCTGGATGTGGACGCCGGTGCGCGTCGGGGCCATCTGCAGCTCGACGCAGTTCAGCCGCAGTTGCTCGACGGCGCGGGCGCCGCCGACACTGCCGTAACCGAGGAACGCCGCGGCTTTCCGATTCCACTCGGGGTAGGAGTAATCGAGGGCGTTCTTCAGCACGGCGGGGATGCCGCGATTGTATTCGGCGGTGACGAAGATGTAGCCGTCGAACTGCGCGACTTTGCGCTGCCAGCGCAGGGCGGTCTCGTTCCGCGCCGGCACCCAGGCATTGGACGCCGGCTCGTCGAAGAACGGCATCGGATAGTCCCGGAGGTCGATGAGCTCGAGTTCCATATCGCCCCGGGCCAGGGCCAGCTCGTAGATCCACCGCGCCGGTATTTCGCCGAACCGGGTGGCACGGGTCGAGCTGATGATGACGGCGATCCTGGGGTTGTCCATTTTGCTGATCCTCGATCGGTTGGCGCCGGCGAATTCCGCTGCGCTTTCACCGACTATGTGAGGACCGGGGGGACCTCAATTCCATCGCACCAAGGTGTCGTGGAGACCATCGTATCGGCAGCGCGACCGCTACAACGCCTGCGGCAGAGCCTTCAGGGCGACCAGCAGGTCACTGGTGGTGACGATCGCGTGGGCGAAGGTCGGACCGTTCAGTTCGTGTGCCGCGTGCATCATTTCCTTGCTGTAGGCGGCCGTGGCGTCGCGGACGAGGGTGACATGATAGCCGAGCTCCATGGCATAGCGGCCGGTCGACTCGACGCAGGTGTTGGCGAGCAGGCCGACAAAGATGACGTGGGTGATGCCGTGCTGGCGCAACTGCTGGTCGAGGTCGGTATTGGCAAAGCCGCTCTGCGACCAGTGCTCCTTGGCGACGATATCGCCCGGCTTTGGCACAAAGCTCGGGTGCCAGTCGCCGCCCCAGGTCCCACGCGCGAAGGAGTGGCGCTGCATGATGCCGACCTGCGTCGGATTGGGGTGCTGCCAGGTCTCGTAGTCGCCGGGCTCCCACCGGCGATGTGGCGCGAAGAAAACCTGGATCCCGACCGCCCGGACGGCGCGATCGATGGCGATCAGATTGGCGATGAGGCCAACTTCCTCGGCGATGGACTGGACGCGTGGCCAGACCTTGCCGCCTTCGGAGAGAAAGTCGTTGTAGGGGTCGATCAGCACGAGCGCCGTCGCGCCCCGCGAGTAGCTCGGAGGTGACATTTTCGGGATCCAGTCCTGTTGCAGATCAGTTGCGGAGCGCCGCACGCTCGAGGCTGGCGGCGAACAGCGGTGTCTCGGCCCGGTTGTGGGCGATCGACATCGGCTGACGCTGGGTCCGGAAGATCTCGAACGGGATGCCCTGCCGATCCAGCAGGGCCAGCAGGTGGTGGGTGGCGAGCGACCGCACGTGGTTGGTGAACTCGCACTTCTCTGCATCGATCGGCTTGACGCTGAGCTCCCAGATGACCTGGATCGTCGTGTGGCCGTTCGGGGTGAAGACGTCGGAGATCGAGTCGAGGATCAGGTGATCCGGCTCGGCGAGCTTTTCGACATAGTGCTGCACCATCAGGCTGCCGCCGATGGTTTCGACATTGATCGACATGCGCTTGCCGTCCGGAGCGGTGGTAAAGCCGGCGGCGATATGGGCCGGCGAGCAACCCTGATATTCGAGCTCGGGAAGCGCGAAGGCCCAGGTCGGTATATCGATCCTGGCAATTGGCGCGTTGATGATGGCGCTGAAACTTGAGTCGACGATTTCGTGGTCGTTCATTTCCAGTCTCCGTTTGGTGGGGGCGCCCAGATGGGAGCTAGTTTGCAGTGCTGACAGCCGAGGAAAGCTCGCTGCCGTCAGGACCCAAGGCGGTTACGACGCGCCCGAAGTTGAGCTCGAAGGTGCTGCGCTCGCCGTAGCCGACGGTCTGCAGCTTTGCCCGGCGCGCCACGGCGTCCGGCCGGCTCAGGCCGGAAAAGAACAGTCCATTACTGGTTTCGATTTCCTCGCCGGTCGGCACCCCGATGCGGCTGATCTGGGCCTTGATTTGGCCGAGGGCATCGCGGTCGAAGGAACTGAGGCGTGTCGCCAGCGCATCGACAAAACCGTCGAGTTCGGCGTCATCGATGGTTCGGTTGACGAGCCCGTACCGCTCAGCCACATCGGCATCGAAATCGTCGCCGCTGAGCGCAAACTCCAGAGCCCGCGACCGGCCGATGACCCGCGGCAACCATTCGAGCGCGCCGCCCCCGGGTGGCAGGCCGACGCCGATCTCGGGATTACCGAACACCGCCTTCTGGCGGCTGGCGAACCGGATGTCGCAGGCCAAGACGAACTCGGTGCCGACGCCACGCGTCCTGCCACGGATCTTGGCGATGCTGACGAACGGGCCGTGGCTGAGCCGCATGACGACGTCGATCCACGGCGTGAAGCCGGTCGGGCCCGGCACGGCGGACATTTCCGCCGACTTGCGCGTGTCGAAATGGGCGATGAAGAAATCCGGGTTCGCCGACTGGAAGACGATCACCTTCAACGATTTGTCGGCTTCCGCCTCACCCACCAGCCTCTGCAGTTCGTCGATCGTGGCGGGGTCCAGCAGGTTGATCGGCGGGTTGCTGAAGGTGACAACCCACACGCCCTTCGTTGTCCGATCGATCGAAAGCTGACGGTCGCTGGCCATGGCACTGCTCCTTGAGGAATTGTCGGGAGCAACATCAGCGATGGGCGGAGCAGCGATCCATAGCGCGAAAGTATCGCCGATACCAAGGGATGATGGAGCGACAGCCCGGCGGGGCGATCAGATGGGAGACATCAACCCTCGAGGAGACGAGCCATGCCGATCGTAACAGTCCAGCTGACGCGAGAAGGGACCGAGCCAGGCGTCGACCATGTCACCGCCGAACAGAAGGCGGCGATCTACCAGGGGATGAGCCAGGTGCTGCTCGACGTGCTCGACAAGCCGGTCGACTGGACCTGGGTGATCTTCGAGGAGGTTGAAATGGAGAACTGGGGATGGGGTGGCCTTCCCGTCGCGGAGTACCGCAAGCAGCTCGCTGCCAAGAGCCGCTGAGCGTTTGCGATGCCCGTGCTGTCGACGTCAGCTACGCTGACTTACCGAACCGTCACCATGGACGGGGTGCGCATCTTCTACCGGGAGGCCGGCTCGCCCGACTCACCGGCCCTGCTGATGCTGCACGGCTTTCCCTCTTCGTCGAAGATGTACGCCGAACTGATCCCGCTGCTGGCTGACCGCTACCACCTAATTGCCCCGGACTATCCGGGGTTCGGCCTGAGCGACGCTCCCCCGGCGGGGGATTTCGCCTACACTTTCGATCACCTGGCGCGCATCATCGCCAGCTTCACCCGGGCTATCGGGCTGCGGCGCTACTCGCTGCTGCAGCAGGACTATGGCGGCCCCATCGGCATGCGGCTGGCGCTCAGGCACCCCGAGCAGGTCGAGGCGATCATCGTGCAGAACGCCGTGGCCCACCTCGAAGGATTGGGACAGCTCTGGGAGGCCCGCAAGACCTTCTGGCGCGACCGCTCGGCACACGAGGCCGAGGTCATGTCGGCGTTCACATCGCTCGAGGTTGCTCGCCAGCGGCACGTGGGCAGCAGTCCAAATCCTCGGCGGTACAACCCGGAGAGCTGGACCGAGGAGTTTGCGATGCTGTCGCGCCCCGGCCAGGACCGCATCCAGTCGGACCTGTTCTACGACTATCAAAGCAATGTCGCGTCCTATCCGGACTGGCAGGCGTGGTTGCGGGAACGACAGCCGCCGATGCTGGTATTGTGGGGACGGTACGATCCGTCCTTCCAGGTGGATGGCGCGTCTGCCTATGCGCGCGACGTCCCGGGGGCCGAAATCCATATCCTCGATGCCGGCCATTTTGCGCTCGAGGAGCAGCTCGACGAGATCGCGGTATTGATCCGCGACTTTCTCGCCCGGCAGCTGGGTGCTGCAGCCGGCCGCTCTCTCGCAAAAGCGTCTGTGTGATCATGATATCCCCTTCCACCTCACTGCAGTTGCGGCCACTGCTGGTCCTCAACGTAACCGTTGGCACGCTGGTCGATGCCGGTGGGCCGCCCGGTGCGCGACGACGGATTGGCAGCATCGACGGCGGGACCTTTGGTGGTGACCGACTCAACGGCACGGTGGTGCCCGGTGGCGCCGACTGGCAGACGGTGCGCGGCGATGGCGCGGTGCTGCTCGATGCACGGGCGCTGCTGCATAGCGACGATGGCGCGACGATCGCGATCACCTACACCGGCATCCGCCATGGATCTGCGGACGTGATGGCGCGGCTGGGGCGTGGCGAAGAGGTCGATCCGGCGTCCTATTATTTCCGCATCGTGCCGAGATTCGACACGTCCGCTGCGCGCTATGAGTGGCTCAACCGGATCGTCGCCGTCGGCACCGGCGTGCGGCTGCCGCAAGGGCCGGTCTACTGGATCTCGGAAATCGTCTGAAAATGCGCCGACCGGCAAACCAGGCCGTCCGAGGGAGGGCGGAGACGTGGTTGCCGGTCGGTCTCAGTGAGGAGGACGGGAGGGAACGCCCTGCTCACGATGCTATGGCCCGAGGGGCAGCGCGACTACCAGGCCGTGGTGCCGCCCTCGATCGGGATGTTGGCGCCCGTGATGTAGGAAGCGCGGTCGGAGGCGAGGAAGGCGGCAACCTCGACGATCTCCTCGGGCCGGCCCCAGCGCTTCAGCAGGGTACGGCTGGCAATGGTTTCGCGAGTGACGGCGTCGAGGTCGGCCTCGCGCGTGACGATGGCGCCCGGGCTGATGGCAATGGCGCGGATGCCGTGCGGCGCGCCCTCGACGGCCAGCTGCCGGGTCATGCCGATGACGCCGGCATTGGCCGCGGCATGCGCCGACATTGGCGGCGCCGGGAAACCGATGATGCCGGCCATCGATGCGATGTTGAGGATCACCCCGCCGCCGCGAGCCACGAGGTGTGGCCAGGCGTACTTGGTGACGTAGTAGGTGTTGTCGAGCTCGCCGGCGATGGTGGCGTGCCAGTCTTCGATCGACATGTCCGGCACGGTGCCGAACCGCGCCAGGGCAGCGTTGTTGTAGACAATGTCGATGCCGCCATAGGCCTCGGCAGCATCTGCGACGAAGCGCTCGACCTGGGCGGGATCGGTGAGATTGACCGGCGCAAAGCCAGTCATGTCGCCACCGCCCCCGCGGACCTCGCGCACCGTAGCCTCATTCTGTTCGGCGTTCAGGTCGCAACCAATGACCTGCGCGCCCTCGCGGGTGAAGACGTGGGCGGCTACCCTGCCCTGCCCGCCGGCGGTGCCGGTGATCAAGGCGATCTTGCCAGTCAGCAGTCCCATTTTGCGTCTCCTTTATACGCGTGGCAGTGGGTGCCCGCGGAACGGCGAATCCGTCCCGCGGGGCTTCAGGTCAACGCAGCGACTTGAAGCTGGCGCGCAGTTCTTCGGTGAACACTTTGGGCTGCTCCCAGGCGGCGAAGTGGCCACCCTTCTTCAGGCGGTTGTAGTGAATCAGCTTGGGGTAGGCGCGCTCGGCCCAGCTCTGCGGCGGGGTGTAGATCTCGTCCGGGAAGGCGCTGACGGCAGTCGGCAACGGCACATGCTTGGGTGCGAAGAACGGCAGCTTGCTCTCCCAGTAGAGGCGAGCCGACGAGACCGCCGTATTGGTGAGCCAGTAGAGCGTCACGTTGTTCAGGATGTCGTCGCGGGTCAGGCCTTCGGCCTGGTCGTTGAACACGCGGGTGATCAACTCGTAGCTGCGCGCGTCGTGATCGAGCATCCAGGCGGCGAGGCCAACCGGCGAGTCCTCGATGCCGTAGAGGGTCTGCGGACGGTTGCCCATCTCCTGCGCATAGGCGAGCCCGTGCTTGTAGAAGGTATCGAGCTGGTCGAAAGCGTATTTCTCGTCGGCCGAGAGATCCTTGGGCGCCGGACCGCCTGCCGCCAGGACAGCAGCGATGTCATCGGGGATGGTGGCCGCCATGTTGGTATGGATGCCGAGCAGACCGGCTGGGGTGAGCAGCGCCAGCTGTTCGGTGACGGCATTGCCCCAGTCGCCGCCCTGCGCGACGTAGCGGTCGTAACCGAGGCGCCGCATCAGCACGACCCATGCCTTGGCGATCCGGATCGGATCCCAGCCGAGTTCAGTCGGCTTGCCGGAAAAGCCGTGACCCGGCAGCGAGGGGATGACGATGTCGAACGCGTCAGCTTCGGTGCCGCCGTTGGCGGTCGGGTTGGTCAGCGGCTCGATGATCTTCAGCTGCTCGACGATCGAGCCCGGCCAGCCATGCGTGACGATCACCGGCAGGGCGTTCTTGTGCTTGGAGCGGACGTGGATGAAGTGGATGTCGACGCCGTCGATCTTGGTGACGAACTGCGGCAGAGAGGTGAGGTAGCTCTCGAATTTCCGCCAGTCGTGGTGCTTTTCCCAGTACTCGGCGAGCGCCTTGACGGTAGCGAGTTGCACACCCTGGGTGGCATCGGGCACCAACTCCTCGCTTGGCCACCTGGTGGCCTTGATGCGGCGCTTCAGATCGGCCAGCGCCTCGTCGGAAGCGTGAAACTCGAACGGACGGATGGCGTCCTCGCCGCCCTGTGCTGCAGCAGCACTGGTGGCGACGGCAGGCAGCAATGCACTGGCAGCCCCAACGATCGCGGAAGCGACCATGAATTCGCGACGGCCCATCGGCGCACTCTGTACGGACATTTTCTTCTCCATTGGCACTCTGGCTGAAACCTGCCGGCCTTTCCCGAAAAGGGAGCGCGGCTCACGTGTGATGCCGTGGCGACCAGTGGCCCAGCGGCACCCCTGCACTAGACCTGCCGCAGTATTGAAGGTCGATTGCACCTAGGTGTGCGCCATACCTAGGTATTACTCCGACACACCGTCCGTAGACTGACCTGATCTACTCACAGCATGAAATACGAAAGTACCGGCGACACTTTAATACAATCGCCGCCGCTACACTCGTGGTGCTCACTGCAGGCGGAGTTTGAACGAGGTGAAGGCCCGGAGCTGGTCGGCTGCTCGTTTCCCCCCGCAATCGCCGGTTCAACGGAGACCAAAAATGATCGAGGAATTCAGTCAGCACCGCCGGGAGTTCCTGGGCGCTGCAGCGTTCGCCATCGCAGCCACACAATTCGGCGCCGTCGGCTCCGCACTGTCAGCCTCGGGCGGCGGCGATGCCGCCCCGCCGGGCTCCAGCGGCGCAACCGCGAATGGTTTCGGCCCGACAAAGCAGATCAACGCCGGCGAACTCGACATCGGCTATGTCGAGGCAGGCCCGGCCGACGGTGCGGCGATCCTGCTGCTGCATGGCTGGCCCTACGACATCCACAGTTTCGTCGACGTTGTGCCCCTGCTGACGGCCCGCGGCTATCGCGTCATTGTTCCGCATGTTCGCGGCTACGGCACGACGCGGTTCCTGTCGAAGAACGCCGTTCGCAACGGCCAGCCGTCGGCAGTCGCCATGGATGCGGTCGCCTTGATGGATGCGCTCAAGATCGACAAGGCGACCCTCGCCGGCTTCGACTGGGGCGCGCGGACCGCCGATATCGTCGCGGCGCTTTGGCCGGAGCGCTGCACTGGCCTCGTGTCGGTAAGCGGTTATCTCATTGGCGGCCAGAAGGCCGGTATGACGCCGCTGCCGCCGGCTGCAGAACTGCAGTGGTGGTATCAGTTCTACTTTTCCACCGAGCGCGGCAAGGCGGGCTACGACAAGTACCGCCACGACTTCGCAAAGCTGATCTGGCAGATCGCCTCGCCGAAATGGCAGTTCGACGACGCCACCTTCGACCGCTCGGCAGCGTCGCTCGACAATCCCGACCACGTCGAGATCACCGTCCACAACTACCGCTGGCGCCTCGGGCTCGCCAAGGGCGAGGCCAGGTACGACGAGATCGAGGCGAAACTCGCCGATGGTCCGGTCATCACGGTGCCGACCATCACCCTCGAAGGCGACGCGAACGGCGCGCCGCATCCCGACCCCGCCGCCTACGCCAAGAAATTCGTCGGCAAGTACGAGCACCGGAACGTCACGGGCGGCATCGGCCACAATCTGCCGCAGGAAGCGCCGCAGGCTTTCGCCGACGCCGTGATCGCCGTCGCCGGCTCGGCGACGAAATAACAGACACCCGAACGGTTACCTGGCCGGCGGACCCGCTGCCGGCCAGGCATCATGCAGCGCGCTCAAGCAAACACCACAGGGGCAAGCAATGAAGCCGACCGTGCAACTGAACGACGCCGACGTGAGGAGTTTCGGGCTTCGCGAAATGGGCCTCGTCCACGACCTGCGCAATCTTCTGCAGATCATTTCCAGTGCTGTGCAGCTGATCGAGCGCGAAGCAGATCGAAACAACCCGGCCGCAGTACATCGGCTGGCCCAGAGTGCCCAGGCGTCGGTCGAGCGCGCGACGGCATTAAGCCGTGAAATCGCTGGTGTATCCAGGTCACCGGATCGAAGCCGCGAACTGGTCGACGTGGCGACAATCCTCGGCGCCATGCGGGACCTGATCTCGCTGACCGTCGGCCCGTCCGTGCGGGTCGACATCTACTCCAGCGACGGCATACCGCACGTCCGCTGTGACGGGCGACATCTCGAGAACGCCCTGCTGAACCTCGTTGCAAACGCCCGGGATGCTATGCCTGGCGGCGGCGAGCTGCGGATCTCGCTGTTCCTCGACGAGGACTCCGTCAACCTCGCCACCGGTGGCTACGAGGTCGCCCTGAAGATCGACGATACCGGCCACGGCATGAGCCGCGACCTGCTCCGGCAGGTGCTCACGCCCTTCTTCACCACCAAACCCGCAGATCGCGGCACCGGACTCGGGCTGTCGATCGTCCGGGACTTCGCCGACAGTTGCGGTGGGTCCGTCGCCATCGAGAGCATTCTCGGCGAGGGAACCTCCGTGCTGCTGCGCTTGCCCAGCCATCTCGAATAGGCACGAGGCCGTGCCCTTTAACGGAGAACAGAAAATGAAGATCCTGATCGGCGCCGTGGCACTTGCAGCGGTGCTGGGTGCACCTGCGGCGCTGGCGCAGGCCGACAAGCCGACCATCGTACTGGTGCATGGTGCATTCGCCGATGCGTCGGGCTGGAACGGCGTCATCTCCCAGCTCAACAAGGACGGCTACACGACGATCGCTGCGGCGAACCCCTTGCGTAGTCTCGCCGGCGACGCGGCGGAGCTCTCTGCCCTGGTCAAATCGATCAAAGGCGACGTCGTGCTGGTCGGTCATTCCTACGCCGGCCTCGTAGTGACCGAGGCAGCGAGCGGCAACAGCAACGTCAAAGCGCTCGTCTACGTTGCCGCCTTCATCCCCGACGTGGGCGAGTCCGCGGCGACGCTCTCCGCCAAATTTCCGGGCAGTACCCTGGGGGACACGTTGCAGCCGGTCGACTTGCCCGATGGCGGCAAGGACCTCTACATCAAGCAGGCGAAGTTCCCCGACCAGTTCGCAGCGGACGTACCGCTCGATGTCGCGGCGCTGATGGCGCAGACGCAACGCCCGATCACCGAGGCAGCGCTGGGTGGCGTCAGCACCGTCGCGTCGTGGAAGACGATCCCGTCATTCAGCATCTACGGCTCCGGCGACCTCAACATCCCGGCAGCTGCACAGGTCTTCATGGCCGACCGCGCCAAGGTGGTGAAAGCGGTTGAGATCGACAACGCCTCGCACGTGCTGATGATCTCCCATCCAGGCGAGGTGGTGGAGCTGATCGAAGCGGCAGCCAAGGCGAGGTAGCTGCGATGGGCGATTGCACGCACGCATCAGCGATCCACGACGTCGAGCCCAGTTCGCTCGATGGCTGTCCAGAGTGCATCGCCATGGGCGATCGCTGGGTTCATCTGAGAATCTGCCTCAGCTGCGGGCATGTCGGCTGCTGCGACAGCTCCAGGAACCGGCATGCGCGGCGCCATTTCGAGATCACCGCGCACCCGATCATCGCATCGTTCCAGCCCGGCGAGGACTGGCGCTACTGCTATGCCGACGACGTCCTGCTGGAGCCCGGGCCGGTGCCGGCGCACCGGGCCTGAGGCGCCTCCCACCAAGGTGTCGGCGACACCATCGTGCAATGGAGTTTCGCCCAGCCGGCTGCCTCCATTGCCCCTGCGCCTGCACCCTGCAGGCACCATCGCAAAAGACGAAGGAAGCGCATGATGTCCACGACCACGCTCGCAGCGGACAAGACCGATCGACAGGCCAAGCCGGCCAAGGTCGCACCGGAGATCAGGCCGTTCCGCGTGAATTTCCCCCAGTCCGAGCTGGACGAGCTGCGCCGGCGGGTGCTGGCCACGCGCTGGCCCGACAAGGAAACCGTCGACGACCAGTCGCAGGGCGTCCAGCTCGCGACGCTCCAGGCGCTGGTGCAGTACTGGGGCACCGCCTATGACTGGCGCAAGGCTGAGGCACGACTGAATGCCGTTCCGCAATTCACCACCGATATCGACGGGCTCGAGATCCACTTCATCCACGTGCGCTCCAGGCACCCGGGAGCGCTGCCGCTGCTGGTGACGCATGGCTGGCCGGGCTCGGTGTTCGAGCTGCTCAATGCCATCGATCCGCTGGTGAATCCGACGGCGCATGGCGGGAGTGTCGCCGACGCCTTCGACGTCGTGGTGCCCTCGATGCCCGGCTACGGCTTTTCTGAACGCCCGAAAGCCGGCGGCTGGAACCCCACCAGGATCGGCCTCGCCTGGCACGAGCTGATGGGTCGTCTCGGCTACAGCAAGTACGTGTCGCAGGGCGGCGACTGGGGTTCGGTGGTGGCCGACGTGATGGCGCTGCACGCCCTGCCCGGCCTGCTCGGCATCCACCTCAACATGCCGGCGACGGTGCCGGGCGAGCTGGTGCCCGCCATAAACGCAGGCGATCCAGCGCCGGCCAGGCTCAGCGACGCCGAGAAGGCCGCGTTCAATCAGCTCAGCGTCTTTTTCGGCAAGAATGCCGCCTATGGCGCCATGATGTCGACGCGGCCGCAGACCGTCGGCTACGGGCTCAGCGATTCACCGGTCGGGCTGGCGGCATGGATGTACGACAAGTTCATCCAGTGGACCTATAGCGGCGGCGTCGCCGAACGCTCGCTGACCCAGGACGAGATGCTCGACGACATCACGCTCTACTGGCTGACCAACAGCGCCATTTCGTCGGCGCGGCTGTACTGGGAAAACAACAACAACAACTTCAGCTCTCCGGCGCAGAAGACCCAGGATATCTCGATCCCGGTCGCCGTGACGGTGTTCCCCGGCGAGATTTACCAGGCTCCAAAAAGCTGGACCGAGAAGGCCTATCCCAACCTCATCTACTTCAACGAGGTCGACCAGGGCGGGCACTTCGCCGCCTGGGAGCAGCCGAAACTCTACGCCGCAGAACTGCGGGCGGCATTCAGGTCACTGCGCTGACGGACCACCGAGATTGCGCGGGTCGACCGGCGGTCCGGCCGACCTGCGAAGCTTCAACATGACAGGCCAGGATACCCCGATGTCCCAGATCAGCGATCCGACCGACCGTTCGCGTCGCTTGCTCTGCAGCGGCGGATTAGCGTTTGCGGCGGTGCAGCTGACCGGCTGCGATGTCGGCCCATGGGCATCTGCAGAGGACCAGAGCATGAGACGATCGAACCTGCCGGCCCTGAGTGGGGCCACCGGCTGGCTGAACTCCCCGCCCCTGACGTCGGATGGGCTCAAGGGAAAGGTGGTGCTTGCCGACTTCTGGACCTACACCTGCATCAACTGGATCCGCACCCTGCCCTATGTTCGCGCCTGGGCAGAAAAGTATCGCGAGCATGGCCTCGTGGTCATCGGCATCCACACGCCGGAGTTCGAGTTCGAGAAGAATGTCGACAACGTCCGCACGGCAGCCAAGGCCATGCGCGTCGACTACCCTATTGCGCTCGACCCGGATTATTCGGTGTGGGAGGCTTTCTCCAACCACTACTGGCCGGCGGTTTACATCGCCGACGCGACGGGGCGCATCCGCCACCACCAGTTCGGTGAAGGTGGCTACGAGGATGCCGAGCGGGTCATCCAGCAGTTGCTGGCGGAAGCCGGCCAGCTCGGCGTTCCCGGCGGCCTGGTTTCCGGACAGGCCGAAGGCGTGGAGGTGGCGGCCGACTGGGATACGCTGCGGTCCGGCGAGACCTATGTGGGCTATGCGCAGGGCACCGGCTTCGTCTCGCCCGAAACGCTCGCCACCGACCAGCCACGCGCCTACAGCGCGCCAACCCACCTCAACCTCAACACATGGGCGCTGTCTGGTACCTGGACCGTTGCCGCATCGGGCATCCGCTCGGACGCTGCGGGCGGGCGGCTGAGCTATCGGTTCCAGGCGAGAGACCTGCATCTCGTCCTGGGGCCGTCGCACAAGGGCGCCACCGTTCGGTTCCGCGTGACCCTCGATGGCCAGGCGCCCGGGGATGCACACGGTGTCGATATCGATGCGCAAGGCAATGGCACGGTCATTCAGCAGCGGCTCTACCAGCTGGTGCGTCAGCCTGGCGTGGTCAGCGACCGGCAGTTCGAGGTCGAGTTCCTCGACCCTGGCGCCGACGTCTACGTGTTCACCTTCGGATGAGCGGGCGGCCGCACTGGCCGCGCTTGCGTATGACCTGCTCATCCCGGCGATAACCGCCGGCACAGCATCCGACAATCGCCGGTAAGCAGTTGCGGTCGCCCTCGGGATCACTGTTCGCCTGACCGGACGACTGAGCGGCGGCAGCACCGAGATCCGTTTCGACACCGACCTCGTGCGCCTCGCAGACGGCGTTTGCGCCGCGCCCCCCGGGGGTCAGCGCTGCTGGGTCGGGGCGCCGGTGGGAAGCCCAAGCTTCGCGGCCATCTTGACCAGATCGGCAAAGGACTTGGCGCGCATTTTCTGCATCACCCGGCCACGATGCGCCTTCACGGTGATCTCGCTGATGCCGAGATTGCCGCCAACCTGCTTGTTCATCAAACCGGAGACGACCATCGCCATGACTTCGAGCTCGCGGGGGCTGAGGGAGGAATGGCGGAGACGAAGGTCGTCGATCTCTGCGGTCGCCTCCAGTGCTGTTTCGCTGCGCGCGATGGCGTTGCGGATGGCATCGAGCAGCACGTCATCGGCAAACGGCTTCTGCAGGAACTCGACAGCGCCTGCCTTCATCGCCTGCACGGTCATCGGCACATCACCATAGCCGGTGATGAAGATGATCGGCATCTCCGGCCGTTCGGTGGCAACGTGCTTCTGCAGCTCGAGGCCGTTGAGGTCGGGCAGGTTGACGTCGAGGATCAGGCAACCGGGCACCCGGTCAGGCCGGTGCTCCAGAAATGCCTGTGCATCCGAGAACATTTCGGGCTGCCAACCCGCTTCCCGAACCAAGAGTTCCAGCGACTCCCGGACGGAGACGTCGTCATCGACGATGAATACGACCGGCGTAGCAGGTGTCACTGGAATTACCTTCCACAACTGGCCAGAAACAGTGGCGATACCCATAAATACCTCCAAGCATAATTCTGCGACATGACTTCAGGTTCAATTTCGTGGAATTGCGGTATCCAGCGCGGCGATAAGCGCCGCTTCGCTGAACGGCTTCAGCAGGCACTGCACGGCATCTTGTCCCGGGACCAGCGGAGGCACCGAGTAATCGCGATGAGCGGTGATGAACACCACCGGGATGCGATAGCCCCGTCGTCTCAACTCGACGCTCAGCTCCGGCCCGGTCATCTCCGGCATCGCCACATCCAGAATGAGGCAGTCGTTGTTCTCGATATCGGCGGACCCGAGGAAGGCAGCGGCAGACGAGAAGGCCTGAACCGAGTAGCCGAGCACCTTCAGCAGATCGGGAAGCGATTCACGCACCGACTCGTCGTCGTCTACAACCGTCACAAGAAGACGTTTAGTCATTGGCCTTCCCCCTGGGGCCGCAACTGCGTATGCGCGGAGTACGCTGTCGCGTCCCCTCCATTGTATCCCTTGGGCGAACGCGGAACGGCGAACGAGAAGCTCGCCCCCGGACCATCGTTCGCACTTGCCCAGATGCGCCCGCCGTGGCGCTCGATAATCGAACGGCTCACCGACAGCCCGATGCCCATCCCACTGGCCTTGGTCGTGTAAAAGGCGTCGAAGAGCTTGGTTGAACTGCTGGGGTCGATCCCGCCCCCATTATCCTGCACGGTTAGTCTCACGTTTCCGTCTTCGTCCTCGCTGGTTTTGAGCATGGCTCGCCGCGGGCGATCCCGAATGTCCGTGACGGCGTCAGCGGCGTTGAGCAGCAGGTTCAGGATAACCTGTTGCAATTGTACGCGATCACCCATCACCGGTGGCAGATCGGACGCGAGGTTGGTCTCCAGCTCCACCCGTTTCCGACGCAATTCACTGCCGGCAAGCACGATGACGTCCCGTGCGGCCTCGTTCAGATCGACGGTCTCGCTGGTGTTGGTGGTCTTCCTGAACATGGCGCGCAGTCTGGTGATGACCTCAGCGGCCCGATTGCCATCCCTGATGCTGCGGCGCGCGGTCTCCAGCGCCCCCTCGATGTTCGGCGGGTCCATTGCCAGCATCCGCAGGCAGGTGCTGGCATTGGTGATGATGCCGGCGAGCGGCTGATTGACCTCATGGGCGATCGAGGCCGTCATCGCACCAAGCGTGCTGACCCTCGAGACGTGCGCAAGTTCGGTGCGCAGCTCATTGAGCGCCTCCTCGGACAGCTTGCGCTGGGTGACGTCCTGGATCGTGCCGCGAAATACTCGCCTGCCATCGGACTCGGTTCCGGAGCGCGAAACGGAGCGCAGATGCTTGGTGCGACCATCGGGCATACGCAGCCGAATGTCATAGGAGTGGTCGTCGATGCCGACCCGTGCCAGTTCCATCTTCTCGGTGAGCAATGGAAGGTCGTCTGGATCGACCCGGGCGGCGATCTGCTCGAGAGTGGCCGGCTCGGCGGTGTCGAACTCGAAGATGCGATAGAGTTCATCGGAAAAGGTCAGCTCGTCGGTATCGAGCCGCCACTGAAAGCTCCCGAGCGAACTGAGGCGCTGAGCTTCCGCGAGCGACGCTTCACTGAGCCTGAGGCTTTCCTCGGCCCGCTTCCGGTCCTCGATATCGGTGTTGATACCGTACCACTTCAGGACGTTGCCGGCGTCATCAAGCAGCGGGTTCGCGCGGAAGATGAACCAGCGGTAGGCGCCGTCGGCGCCAAGGAGGCGTGCCTCGCATTCTGCGTTTCCACCGGTTTCGCGCGCCAAGTTCCAGGTGGCGCCCAGCCGGGCGATATCGTCGGGGTGGACAGCAGCCGTCCACGCCCACCCACCGAGTTCTTCCGGCGTCTTACCGACATACTCGAGGTAGTGGCGATTGAAGAAATCGGCCGTGCCGTCGATCCTCGCCGACCAGGCCAGCGCCGGTATGGTGTCGACGGTAAGCTGCAGGTTGCGCTCACTGACCTCGAGCGCCTCTTCAGCGCGCTTGCGGTCATCGATGTCGGTCAGCAGCCCATACCAGCGCGCGATCTGCCCGCTGGCGTCACGCAGCGGCTGACCGCGGATGTTGAACCAGCGCCAAACGCCGTCGGCCCGCTTGAAGCGCGTCTCGTAATTGTAGGGTTCGCCGCTGACGATCGAGCCCATGAAGCTGTCGATGCAGTATTGCAGATCGTCGGGGTGCGTCATGCCGTTGGTGGCCCAGCGGCCCACCTCTTCGAGCGGCTGCTCGAAGAAATCGAGCAACTGCTGGTTGCCGCCGCATAGCTGGCCATCCGCGGTGAATACGGCAATCATGCCCGCTATGCTGCTGACGATCGAGCGGGCGTTGTCCTCGCTGCTCCGCAGGGCGTCAGCCACCAGCCGCGCTTCGTGGATGTCGACCAGCAGCACATACCAGCGAACGACCTGCCCCGAAGCATCGAAAGCGGGCGTGCCGCGATTGCTGAACCAGCGGTACTCGCCGTCGAAGCGGCGCAGACGCTGTTCGATCTCGTATGACGCTCCCGCGGCAATCGACTTGCCGAATATCTCGGCGACATGCGGCATGTCCTCGGGATGGACGATGCCGTTACTGCCCCACCCCCGAAGCGCCTCCAGCTCGCAACCGGTGTATTCGACGATCTGGCGGTTCACCGCCTCGACCATGCCGCGCGGCGACAGGGTCGCGGTCAATCCCGGAATGCCGTTGATCACCGAACGCCAGGTACGTTCCCTCTCGCGCAGAGCGTCCTCGACCTGCTTGCGATCCTCGATGTCGTTGCACGACACGCACCACCGAACGACGCGCCCCTCGGCATCCTTCAGCGGGTGGTGGAGACCTTCGAACCAGCGATAGATTCCGTCGTGCCGGCGCATGCGGTAGACGATCTCGAACGGCTCGCCCGCTGCAAAACCCGCCACAAAGCTGTCGAGCGCATCAGCCAGGTCGTCCTGGTGCACCAGATCGCTCATCCCCCACTTCTCGAGCTCCTCAGTCGACCGGCCCGTGTACTCGTGGATCTGGCGATTGACGAGTTCGACCTGGCCAGTGGGGCTCAGCAGGCCGACCAGCGTCGGAATGTTGTCAACAATCTCGCGCGACTCTCGGGCTGCAAAGCGCAGCGCTTCGTTAGCGCGGGCCAGCTCCGCGGTACGTTGCGCAACACGCTCGTCGAGGTCGCTGGCGATCTGCTTCTGCTCGTCCAGTCGACGCACAGCCTGCAGCGCCAGCGCCGCCTGGTTCGCCGCGGCCCCCAGCAGCAGTCCGCCAGTTTCGTCGTCGAAGTCACGGCGCCGCGTTCCGGCGACCACAACACCGACCTCGCCTTGCAGGCCCATCGGCGCCGAAAGGATCGAGATTGCATCAGCGCCAACGGAGATCTCGCCGGCGGGGGGCCAGGCTGATTTGTCATCGCCAAATGTACCAGCGAGTGCGCGGAGCAGTTGATCATGCGCCGGCGTAACACCGCTTCGGCCCCGTATGCGCGATTTTGGCTTGGGCCCTTCGAGGGTGACGCAGACAAAATCGGCCTTCAGCGCACTCAGCAGGGCGTCCAGCAGGGTTTCCAGCACGTAATCCGCATCACGCCCCACCCATATCGCGGGCAACGCCGCCAATGCCGCGAGGCCACTCATTGCTTGTCTGAGCTGCTGCACCTCGGCGATGGCATCGGTTGTAAACGTTGTCATGCAGGAACGGCCAAAGCGAACCAAATGCGGCGCCAACCTGCCTTGCCGACCGGCACGATTGCAGCGGGGCCGGTAAAGCCGATCAACGGTAAATCCGATGTCATCATGCCAACCCCACCAATGGTGCAGATGGTGGAGCGACTGCGGTCCGAACCGCTTGCGATCTCACGCTGCCCGTTGCGCGTCTGCCCTGCGGACCTGCCCGGAACGCCGCTCTCTGGCGGCATCACATTCCGGCTCTAGGCCCGAAAGGCACACCACCCGGCTACAGTCGCCGCAGCCGCGCTTGCAGTCCATGACACCTAGGTATCGGTTCGGCGGAATCATTGGTGATATCGGAGGGTACTGCCGCTGACGGGAGGTCGGCGATCGAGCGTCATACTGAGGTATCGACGACACCATCGTGCAATACTAAATTGCCCTTTAGTGAACAACATTTCCGACGTGCAATGTACCAGCGCATCCTCTCGAAATGGAGATCACCATGAAACAGTCAATTATTGTCGCTCTTTCTGCAGTACTGCTGTCGTCTGCAGCCCTGACGGGAACGGCGACCGCCGCCCCGCAGTGTGACTATACCGGCGACGACGAAGCCGGGGATACGGAAGACTTTGCTCAGAGCCGTCACCTCGAAGGCAAATTCGGCGCCACCGTCACGGTCTGGAACGGCTGCTACAAGGTCCAGCACCTGCAGAACGGCAAGTTCGTGACCGAGTATTACGACCCCGACTCCGAGCAGCGGGTTTTCTGACCCAACCCCATCACCACTGGGCCACCACCATAGGCGCCCAGTGGTGACTTGCCTTGCGAACGGTTGTCGCCCCGCCAACTCCCCATTAGTGCGACAGGAGACGGGTCAACTGATCAGCCTCGAGCAGTCGGCGTGTTACGCCACCGAACAGCAGCTCCAATCCCCTGCTGTGACCGTAGCAGCCCGTGACGAGCAGGTCGGCGTCTCGCGCAGCCGCCAACTCTGTGAGCGGCACGGTTCGGTCAGGCGCCAGCAGTTCGCTGCGTGCCGCCACTCCGTGGCGCTTCAACCAGTCCGTTGCTTCATCGAGGCTGCGCTGTTCCGACCGACGATCGCCTTCCCCAACGGTAACAATCGATACGGCTTGCGCTCGCTGCAGCAAGGGCATGGCGTCCGCCAGTGCCCGGCGCGCTTCGCGGGTATTCTTCCATCCGACCACGACGGTCTTGATCTCGGGGCCTTTGGCTCGGTCGCCGACGACGGTGACCGGCCGACCGGAGCGCAGCACGAGCTCGCCGATATCCACCTTGCCTGTCCGCGCCCAGCTCGACATCGGCCCCGGATCGGTGACGATCATGTCAGCCTCAGTTGAAGCTTCGATCAGGCAGCTGGTGGTGCCGACTACCGCTGGCCGCCATCGCGCGTCGATGCCGGCCGGCACCAGTGATTGGAACCGCTCGCCGGCCTCAGACAGCTGTGCTGTGATCTGCGACAGTTCGGCCTCGTACACCTGCTGCGTTGCAAAGCCCTGATCGAACTCGCCAACCACCAGGTGTGGCTCGTCAGCGCCAATGCCGATGATCCGGGCATCGAGGGTACGAGCCAGATCAACGGCAAAGCGTAGTGCCGGCGTGTCGACCTGCTCCAGGTCCACATTCACCAGGATCGAGCGGATTTCCATCCTATGACCTCGACTGAATGGCGTCCCGACGCCAGGTGCTCGGAGACTTTCCGACAACGCGCCGGAACACCCGACTGAGGTGGGACTGATCCGCCAGACCGCACTGGAAGGCGACCTCGGCGAGGCTCGAAGAGGTTTCGCGCATCAGGGTACGGGCACGATCGATGCGTGCACGGACAATGAATGCGTGAGGCGAGAGTCCGGTGGAAATCCCGAAGGACCTGCTGAAATGGCTCTGGCTGAGTTTGGCGACGGTGGCCAGTTCGTTGACGAGAATGGGGCCGCCAATGTTCTGCTCGATGTGACGCCGCACGCGCTTCAGCTGCCAATCGCAGAGGCCGCCGCTTTCGCGCGCTGGCTGAACGTCCAGCGCCCTGGCAACAGCCGCCATGAGGAAGCGGTCCATTTGTGGTCCACTGAGCGCCTCGATTGGCGGGCGCTGCCCTGACCGTCCAGGGCTGACTGTTGCTGACTGCATCACTTCTGCCTCCATCTGCTGTCCGCCCGTCCATCGGGCGGCGCGTAGAGAGAAGAGGCGAACAGCAGGTCGGCGAGCTACTGCACGAAGGTATCGGACATACTTTAGATTGGTTAGGTGGATGGCAGTAAGTGTGGAAAAATCCCTCCGAATACACACCATCGTATTATCGACTGACTGGAGTTTTCGAGGCACTTACAGCGGGCCGTGCACAGACAGGCGGCAAGACCTGGTGCCGCCCTCGCCCCGGACGGCACCCCGCGGAACCAGTGCTCCCTCCCGCTGGTTTCCGCCGACCACCAACGCGCGGCCCAACGCGTTGGTGGTCCCCCCGGGGGGCGTCTTACCTGCTTCACTTATCCCTGGAGTCTTCGATGACTTACGTCGTTGCCGCGCTGATGATCGGTTTGGCGAGCGGGCTGCGAACGGCGACCCCAGTCGCCGCCCTTGCGTGGGCCGGCGCATGGGGCTGGATCGACTTCGGCAGCAGTTGGCTGGCGCTGCTTTCGACCGGCCTTGTGCCTTGGGTAATTACGCTTGTCGCATTGGGCGAAACTTTCATCGACAAGCTCCCCACAACCCCCAGCCGCAAGGCGCCCCTGCAGTTTGCAATCCGCGTTGTGGTCGGTGCGATCGCCGGCAGCGCACTGGCGATCGCCGGCGCAGGACTGTGGTTCGTCGGCTTTGTGCTCGGCGCGGCCGCGGCGGTGATGGGAACGCATGGCGGTTTTGCGGCGCGGCGGTGGCTGGTTGGCCGCATCGGCGGTTGGGATCTGCCGGTCGCGCTGCTCGAGGACGTTGTTGCCATCAGCCTCGCCCTCGCGGCCGCGTGGCTGGCCTGACGGAGCACGGAACGCCGGCCTGCGGCTTGGTGGAGCCATTGGTATCGCCGACACGAAGGTCCACTCCCCCCTAGGAAGCGGGGCTCATAGGTCTGGCAAGGCAAGGCGTGCGCCCGTGTCGCGCCGTCAAACCAGGAGATTGCCATGCCGAACAGATCAGCAGCTGCAAGCCGCACCAGGCTGCCCAATATGATCGCAATAGCCGGAAGCTTCGTGGCGATTGCCGCACTCGCTTTCGGGCTGGGCCTCACCGGGCCCGCTCGTGCCGCCCCCGCCGCGCTGCCAGGACATGCAGGGGCGCCCTATGCGAACCAACCCGAACTGGCGGCGATCGGCGAACGTGTCGATCGCTACCTTCCGGTGCCGGATGAGGCCGCGGCGCCGGCGGTGGATGCCGCGAAGGGCTATCGGCTGCAGGAACTGGGCCGTGGTCTCTATCTGGTCACCGACAACGCCTATCAGTCGATGTTCCTCGTTTACGAGACCGGCGTCGTAATGGTGGACGCGCCACCAAGGTACTCAGCGCAGCTGCTCAAGGCCATTGCCGAGGTCACTGATCAGCCCGTCACGCACGTGATCTACAGCCACTCCCACATCGACCACATCGGCGGCGTCCTGGATCTGGGCGGAAGCCCGATCACTATCGCGCACGACGAGACCAAGCGCCTGCTGGCGCGAGCCGCCGACCCCAAGCGGCCTGTGCCGACGGTAACCTTCGGTGACACCTACAGCCTGAAGGTCGGCAGCCAGGTGCTCGAGCTCAGCTATCACGGGGTGGCGCATGAGCCCGGCAACATCTTCATCTACGCCCCGGAGCAGAAAACGCTGATGGTGGTCGACGTGGTGTTCCCGGGCTGGATGCCGTGGCGCCGCTTCGCCCTGGCCCAGGACGTCCCCGGTTACTTCCAGCAGGTTGCCGACATCGACAAGGTTCCGTTCGAAACCTTCGTCGGTGGCCACGTCAACCGGGTCGGGACGCACCAGGACGTACGCGACCAGCTCGAGTTCATGAACGACGTCAAGGCGGCAGCCCTGACGTCCCTCCAAACCACCGCCCCCGAAAAGGAGATGGACCCGGCGGACTTCGCCAACCCCTGGGCGGTGTTCGACAACTATATCGACCGGGTCGTCGTGCAGTGCGTGAATGCCGTGACCCCGAAATGGCAGCCGAGGCTTGCCGCGTTCGACGTCTACATCTGGGACCAATGCTACGCGATGGAGCAGAGCCTGCGCATCGACTGAAGCTGGACAGGAGCTGCGAACAGCCCGGCCGATGCCGATACCATGGTATCGGTCACGTGATGGACCGCTCCCATGCCGCCCTTTTGGTGGTATGGGAGCGGGTCTCAATGGACCGGCGGGGCATTGCATGAACTATGCATCTTCGTATGACGGGCAACCATCTTTACCTGCCAATGACCAGCAAACCGAGGTGGATTGGGCCCAAAGTGTAGGCTCGTTCATCGAAGCGATCCCTGGACTGGTCGCGGTCCTCGCGCCGGACGGACGCGTCGAGCAGGTCAACCGGGAGATCGAGGACTATTGCGGCCACAGACTGGACCAGCTGAGGGAGTGGGGAACAAACGGCATCGTCCATCCGGACGACATGCCCAATGTGGCGAGACTCTTCGGGCAGTCGATCGCCTCAGGCACCCCATACACCATCGAGCAGCGGTTGCGCCGGCACGATGGCGAGTACCGCTGGTTCGACAATCACGGCCGTCCACGGCGCGCTGCAGACGGCAGCATTGTCGCCTGGCATGTGCTGCTGGTTGACGTGCACGACCGCAAGCTCGCCAAGGATGCGCTGAAGGCCAGCGAGCAGAACCTGCAACTGACCATCGACACCATCCCAGCGCTGGCCTGGTCGGCACGGAGCGACGGCACCGCCGACTTCTTCAATCGGCATTACCTCGACTATGTCGGTCTACCGATCGAGAAGCTCGTCGACTGGCAGTGGACAAGCGTGGTCCATCCGGATGATCAACAGACCGTCTTGTCTGCCTGGAAGCGCTTCGACGCGGCTGGCACGGGAGGCGATATCGAGGCGCGGGTGCGGCGCCACGACGGAACCTACCGCTGGTTCAACTTCCGTACCCACCCGCTGCGCGACGAGCACGGCAATGTGGTCAAATGGTTTGGCGTAAAGGTCGATATAGACGAGCAGAAGCGAGCGACGCTGCTTCTTGCGGGCGAGCGGCAACTGCTCGAACTGATTGCGTGGGGGCGACCGCTGCATGAGGTGCTGGCAAAGCTCTGCAGCGTGGTTGAAGCCGCCTTGCCCGGTTCGCTGTGCGAGATCCGGACACTCGATGCGAGCCGCACGGTCTTCGAACATGTCGAGGCACCATCGTTTCCCGAGAACTACGTCGCGGCGATCATCGGCAGCCGCGTCGCCGAGAAGGCATCGCCGTGCGACATGGCCATCAGCCGCAGGATGCAGGTGATCGAGGACAATTTCGGCAGCCCCGTTCTGTGGACGGATACGCCGGCGAGGGCTCACTTCCTCGCGCAAGGTCTCAAGTTGATGTGGAGCGCTCCGGTCACCTCCAAGGACGGCACGATCCTGGGCAGCCTGAGCATCTGCCGCGGCACGTCACAGAAGCTGCTACCGGCGCACCAGGACATCATCGACCGCACCACACAGATCGCCAGTATCGCCATTGAGCGCTTCTGGGCGGAGGATCAGCTGCGGCGGCGGAAGTTCCTGCTCGAGGAAGCTGAGCGGATCAGCGAAACGGGATCTTTCTACTGGGACATGAAGACCAACAAGCTGTTCTGGTCGACCCAGATGCATCGCATCTACGAAGTCCCGGATGGAATGGAGCCGGTCTATCCCAACCTGATGGCCAAGGTGCATCCCGATGACGAGGCGTGGGTGCAGGAGAAGGCGCAACGCGCCTTCCGGGGAGAAAACAGCCCGCCGAACGTCGAACGGCTGCTGTTTCCGGACGGTCGCATCAAGTACATCAGCACCGCGTTCCGGGTGATCACCCACGAGGACGGCCGCCTCGAAAGCGTCGGGGTGGCACAGGACGTCACCCGACAGCGGCTCGCCGACGATGCCGCTGACCAGCTTCGAAGCGAACTCGCGCATGTAACGCGGGTCATGAGTCTGGGCGAACTGGCCGCCTCGATCACCCACGAGGTCAATCAGCCGCTCTCGGGGATCATCACCAATGCGAGCACCTGCCTGCGCATGCTGGCGGCCGATCCACCGAACATCGAGGGCGCGATACGGACGGCGCAGCTCAGCATCCGCGACGGCAACCGGGCGGCTGAGGTGGTCAAACGCCTGAGGAACCTTTATCGCAAGCAGGACCTCAATCCTGAACCCTTCGATCTCAACGAAGCCGCCCAGGAAGTCCTCGCGACCTGTGCGCACGAAATGCAGCGGCGACGCATCATCCTCAAGTCGAAACTGGATGCCGCACTGCCCAGGATCGAAGGCGACCGCATCCAGCTGCAGCAGGTCGTGCTCAATCTGGTGCTCAACGCAGCAGATGCCGTTGGCAGCGTTGAGCGGGATTCTCGTCAGATCATCGTCGAGGCCACCGAGGCGGAAGCCGGCAACGTGACCCTGACGGTGCGGGACAACGGTCCCGGCATCCCTGCCGAGGATATCGCCAGGATCTTCGACGCGTTCTACACGACCAAGCCGAACGGGATGGGCATCGGCCTGTCGGTGAGCCGTTCCATTATTGACCGTCATGGTGGAAAGCTTCGGGCCGCGACCAATGAGGATGGTCCGGGCGTGACCTTTACCTTTTCCATCCCCTGCATTGCCGCCACGAAAGGCCCGGCAGGCGGTCAGCACCAGGCGTGAGCGTTACCAGTCCCGATCGATCGGCCGATCGATCGTGATGGCAAGGGTGTCAGCCATGCGGACCAGATCGGGAACCGTTCTTGCCCGCATTTTCCGCATCACGCCGCCACGGTAAATCTTCACCGTGGATTCGCTGATGTGCAGTGCGGCGGCGACCTGCTTGTTCATGCGACCTGCCGCAATCATCGGCATGACCTCTCGCTCCCTCTCCGAAAGCTGCGACAGTCTCTCCCTCAGCTCTGCCAGAGCGTGAAGCCTGCTACGCCGGCGCAGGTCACGCTGCAGTGCGACGGTCACGGCATCCAGGACGTCCTGATCTCGGACTGGTTTGGTGAGGAAATCGACGGCGCCGGCCTTCATGGCCCGAACCGTCATCTGAATGTCGGCATGACCGGTGAGAAAGACGATCGGGATCTCTATGGCCGACCGGATGAGTTGCTCCTGAAACGTGAGCCCGCCGATGCCTGGCAGTCTCACGTCGAGCACCAGACAGCTGGGCTTGTCAGGCAGACCTCGAACCAGAAGGTCGTCCACAGACCCGAAGGCCAGCGACTTGATGCTCACCGACTCCAGCAGCTGCTGAAGTGCTTCGCGACTGCGTCTCTCGGCATCGACAATGAAGACGATCGGGTCTTCGGCGACGGACGGCCTCGCACCATCCCCATGGTACAAACGCCGGTGAAAAGCCCGCGGTCTGCTGCCGGCGTGCGGCTCATCCAATATAGTGGTGAATGGATCTCTCATTGAGGGGCACCTGTTGCTCGTCGCCCGAATTCGCAGATGCCATTCGAGATAAGCGGCGGACTTTCCCTCCTCCATAGCCTTTTGGTATCGATCGCCGAGACAGACGACCTCAACCTCTGCAACTTCGAGAGTTGGCAAACCGGCGAACCCGCTCGCGACTTGCCTCGATCAGCGGACCGATCGCCTCACGCCCCCGGAGAGCCGTCGTTCTTTGAATCGACACCCGTCGCCCGACTCACGGGTGACGGGTGCAACTTCAAGCGCCACTAGTTGGTGGGGTTCGTCACGGCGTTAACGGCGCCCGCCGCCACCACCGTGGTCACCACCGCCACCACCGTGGTCACCACCGCCACCGCCGTGGTCACCACCGCCACCGCCGTGGTCACCGCCACCTCCATGGTCACCGCCACCGCCATGGTCGCCGCCACCCCAGTGGTCACCACCACCCATTGCGCCGCCACCACCCATCGGGTAGCCACCAACCACCCGCTAGCCACCACCCATCGCGTAGCCACCGCCCATCACGTACCCCACCCCCCTCCGGCAACCGCCGCCCATCGGCCCACCTCCACCCCTCGGACCACCCACCCCCCCCCGCCCACCCCCCCACCCCCCTG